>DATJXA010000106.1:0-64240 GCA_035500675.1 Bacteroidota bacterium
CGACCAAGCGCTTCGTGTCGACCCGAACAAAGCTACGACCGGAACTCCTGCTACCCATGCCATATGCATCAAACCTGAATCTTCCGACACAACAAGATTGGCGTGACGCAGGATGTTAAACGCTTCTGATACGGTTGTGGAGCCCACAAGGTCGATGAGATTTTCGCCTAATTTGGCCTTGATGAAATTTGCTTTTTCCTTTAATGAAGGAGCTCCGAGGATGATGAACTGGGCATTCGCATCAACTTCTTTTTTCCAGTGCAGGCTGAATTGAATATAATTTTCGAGCGGCCATTCTCTTGTAACAAAGCTGCCTGCCGGGTTGAGAACTATCAATTTATTCTTTATATCGAAATTAGCCGTAATCAATTTTTCCAGTCCGCGCTGCTCCTCGCGTATCTGAAGTGGGACTGGGGATGAGGCGATCGACGTAAACCCTAGTCTCACGATTGTATCTCTTACCCTCTCTCCGGCACTTGAAAAGGAAAACCTGTCGAACTCTGAAAAACTTTTCGGACGCAGCAGCCTTCGGATAGACCGGGTGAGAAAATTTCTCTGAAGGTCGATGACAACGTCGTAGTGCTCCTTCCAAAGATGTGGAATCAACCTTATTGCAGAGCTAATCTGACGTTCGCGGCGCCTACCTCCATCGATGGTGTGCACGGCAGAGAACATCGATAGGTTGCGCGGAAATTCTGCGAACTCTTCTCTCGTTAAAAAATCAAACCGTGTGGACGGCAATGCATTATGCAATGCCTGAAGGAATGGAAATGTAACGAATGTATCGCCGAGGGCTTGAAGCCTGATCGCGAGGATTTTCTTTGGTGGGAATGGATTTTTCCACGGGACGGCAAGAAACGATTCTTGTCGTTGGCGATGTTGCGATGCATAGGAGTTTGATATCGAGGACGTCATCAGATGTCCGAAAAGCAAAATCCATAGCGAACGAGGTCCGAAGGGGCGGCGTCTTTTCTACAACGAATAAAATCCATTCCCCGTTTCATTTTGCGGATCGCTTGAAGAAAAATTTTGGGCCATAAACGAAAAATGCGATACTTGTACCGTATCGCATTTCAATCGGAGAGATAATTTTTAGCAGCCGAGGTTTCTAGCTCAGCTTCGAATATTCGGCGGCGTCGGGTACTTGATAGACTCGTTGAAGCGTCCACTTCGTACCGTTGTAATACAGAATCGCTACCATTGTCACGGAGTACGTGTTGTAGGATCCGGTCGAGGTTACACGCATCTGGGTCGATGCAACTCCAGTGGGACGGTCTGTCGTATACGTAACGCTTCCGCTCATCACAGTCACCGAGGTGCTTGTCAGCGTCGGGGAAGTAGCTGCGCCGGCATCACCCATCGCGAACTTCACTCCGACGTTCGCAATTTGCCTCGCCTGGTCGTGATACGCCTGGACTTGGCTCACGGTGCTGACCGATTGGTCCGCAGTGTTAAACGCCAGGGCGTAAAGCCCGATGACAGCGTACACTCCAAGACCGATCATTATTTTCGACGTTCCCACTTACTTCGACCTTTTGTTTTTGGGTTACCTACTTTAAATCTTCAAAGCTCTCATGGCACGTGAGGCTTCTTTTCTTTTGATCTGTATACAAGATACGGAATAAATGCGAGAAATCAATGCAGTTTATCACGTATTTACACAATTACGGTGCCTACAGGAGGATACGTAAGTTCCGCATAACGGGCTGTGTCAAATATCACGCAAAGTCAAAAAATATTGGCCAAACCAGCCTAATTTCCACAATTTCCGCCCTCTAACATTTTTATGTGCGCTTCTTTAGCAAGTATTAGCGTTTTAACATCCTATAGATGAGTGGAAGACCAAAAAAAAGGACAACGCTCGAAACCGAGAAACCGCCGATGACGGCAATGGCGAGGGGTTGCTGCATTTGGGCACCCGCGCCGATGCCGAGCGACAGGGGAAGCAGGGCAAACACAGCGGCGAGCGTTGTCATCAAAATAGGCCTCACTCGAACTGAAACTGCTTGGACCAATGCATCGTCCAAAGCCATGCCCTGGCCTTGTGACACTTTCACTTCGTGCAGGACAAAGATCGCATTTTCCGCGACGATACCGATGATCATGATGATCCCGACAAAACTGGAAATGTTAAACGTAATTCCCGTGATCCATAGGGCGACGAGGACGCCGAACAACGACATAAGGTTCACGATAAAAATCGAAACGGGGACTGCAAACTCTCCAAACTCGAACAATAAAACAATGAAGACGAGCATAAACGCAGCAATTGCTACAAGAAGTAGTCCGCGGAAAGATTCTTGCTGCGTTTGGTACACTCCCCCGAATTCAATCGACATTCCCTTCGGCAATTCAAAATGTTGAGAGAGCGTTCTTTTGATGTCGTCGACGGTTGTCCCTAGATCTCTCTGAGATATTCGTGCAGTGACGGCAACAAATTGTCGCAATCGTTCGCGGTCCAACTCCGCCTGCCCTGTGGTCGTACGGATCGTTGCAATCGAAGAAAGTGGAATCAATGCGCCGGAGGAATTAACGAAGCGTACTTGATTGAGCTTGTCGATGTCGGTGCGGTATGGGGAGGGAAATCGTACGCGGATGGCGATGAGCTTCTCTCCTTTTTGAATCATCGTGCCCGCTTCGCCCCGCATCATCGTTTCCAATTGGTCGCGGATATCCGACGGCACTAAACCGGCTCTCGCTGCGCGCGCCGCGTCGACGTCGACGATCAATGACGGACCTGAGATAACAAGCCCGTCGAACGCATCGACGACGCCGGGTACTGTCTCGATCAGCTTCGTCACTTCGTCCGCCTTTTTATGGAGCAGATCTGCATCCTCGCCGAAAAGCTTGATCTCGATGGGCGATGGATTATTCGTCAAATCCCCGATGACGTCCATCATGAGCTGGCCAAAATCTATCTGAAGGCTTGGCACGTTCGACTCTATTTTGGTCCGCACATCGTCCATCACTTCCTCGATACTCCTCGATCGCTTCTTCTTTAATTTGACCAGGTAATCACCGTTGTTCACTTCCGTAAGAAAGAACCCCAATTGCGTCCCGGTCCGGCGCGAGTACGATTCAACCTCAGGCGTCGCCATAATAATTTTTTCTACCTGCATCAACATGCGATTTGTTTCATTAAGGGAAGTGCCCGGAGGGGATGTGTAATCCAAAACAAATGTCCCCTCGTCCATCTCCGGCATAAAATCGCTCCCGATATTTTTATAAAGGAAATAAGTTGCTGCAATCATCACACTCGCTATCGGAACGACGACCCATCGATGCCTGAGCAGGGCTCTCAGGAGTTGCCTGAAACGTCCGTGTTCCGCGGGGGCTGAAGAATGATGTTCGACCTCGCGCACAATATCCCCTTTCCGGATAAGAAACATTGCAAGCAAAGGCGCAAGGCTGATTGAAAACACAAAGGAAAGGAGCATTGCTAAGACCACCGTAATCGAAAGGGATGCAAAAAATGCCCCGGTGACGCCTCCAAGAAAAGCTAAAGGAATATGAATGACGATAGTGCTGGCAGTCGATCCGGCGATCGCCGGCATTAATTGCCTGAGAGAAGTGGACGCCGTGTCTGCAAACGCCGCGTGAGTTCCTTTCGATTCTGTGCCCAGATTGAAGTGCGTGAAAATGTGCTCGATGACCACAATGGAATCGTCGATGATAAGGCCTACAGCTGCTGCAATCCCGCCAAGCGTCATGATGTTGACCGTAAGACCCGCTGCGGAGAGACAGGCAAATGTGGCTGCAATGGTCGTCGGAACAACGAGTAAAATGACGAGACTGATGCGCCAGCTTCGGAGGAAGAGGAATATCACGGCCATCGCAAGAACAACGCCGATGATGATGCTGTCCCTCGTGCTGGCAATGGAGCTCATGATAAAGGCCCCCTGGTCGTAGAAATTTTCAAAGTGAACTCCGGCGGGCAAGTTCAGTCGAGCCACTTCAGCGGTGACATCCCTTCCGATTTGAACAGTGCTGCCCGTCGGTTGTTTGATGATGTTGATGAGAACCGCATCCCGCCCGTGGGCCGTCGTGCGGATATATTTATCCTCTACCGAAGGCTTAACCTCAGCAATATCCGAAACCTTGATAGGGACCCCATTCTCCACTACGACCGTGACATTCCTGATATCGTCAACCGTCGTCAAAAGCCCGGAAACGAGAGAGAGATAGAGCTGATAGTTGTTGTCGACTAATCCTGTCGATGAGATGAAATTGTTTTTTTCGATCGCATCCGATACCTGCCGTATATCGAGCCTGTACATTTCAAGCTTCTCGGGAGAGACGGTCACGTGGAATTCACGCGTGTCGCCTCCGGTGATCTCGACTCTCGCAACGCCTCGCACCTTCATCAAGGCCGGGCGGATCTGATACAATGCAATATCGCGGAGTTCGACGAGACTCAAGGTGTCGGACGTGAGACTATACCCGTGGATCGGAAAGACAGACACGCTCATTTGCTCCGCCTGAACGGACGCCGAGGCGGGAAGTTGATTGCGAATATTGGCGATGCGCCCCTGGAGCAGTTGGAGCGTTTGAAGAATGTTGGAACCCCACTCAAGCCCGATCGAAAGTTCGGTCGAACCTCGCCCGGTAATGGAACGGACAACCGTGACCCCGGGAATTGAGCTTGCTACTTCCTCCAACGGCTTGGTCACCTCTACCATCATTCGTTCCGCCGGTTCTTCTCCATTATCGGCAAGAATGACAATACGCGGAAAGGTGATATCCGGGAAAAGCGAGATCGGCATGTTCAGCATCAACGCAATGCCGGAGAGGACTAAAACGATGATGGTGAAGAGGAAGGCTTTTGCGTGGCGCCTTGCATATTCGAAAAGGGCCATGTCAGTCCCGCTGCGCCACTGTCACTCGGGTGGAATCAGCGAGGGAATAGTTCCCCTCGGTGATGACGGGCAGCCCTGCGCGAAGTCCCGGGCCCGTTATTTCAACGGATGAGTCCGTACGCGATTTCACGGAGACCGATACGGATTTCGCAAGGGAATCTTGCGTGACGATCACAATAGAATAGGTGTTGTTTTCATCGTCCCGCAGCACCGCAGATCGCGGAACAAACAATGCATGAGGCCGGACTCCAAGATAAATAATCGCAGTCCCCATAATATCTGTACGAAGGATGGGAAGCTGCGCGCTGTGAGGTTGTTGGAATTTCAGCCTGGCGAAAACGGTTTGACTCTGTTCATCGGCTTGGGGGTTTATTGCTTCAACGACCGCCGGGTAGATTTTTCCAGGAAGCGAAGGGAACTCGACGTCCGCGCGCTCCCCTATCGCAAGCAAAGGAACATCCCCAACGGGAATGTCGGCAAGAAAATCCACAGTCGAGAGGTCTACCATCGTCATCAGTTCTCCATTCTCCGGGACCAACTCTCCCTCGCTCGCGGTTCGGCTTGAAACCACTCCGTCGAATTTCGAAAGGACGCTGACAACGCTTTGCGTCGATCGGGCGGTCTTTAAAAGCCGCTCTGCTTCGGCTTTTTTTTCCGATGTGGCGGCAGAGCGGGCCATCGCCTCGGCTCCGTTGATTGCCGCATACGATTCTTTCGATTGGATAACCGCAACCGTATCTCTGCGATGCAGAGTGTTCCCAACGAAGGCTTTCATGCTTATTATTTTCCCCGAAATCGGGGAATAAAATTTTTCCTTCCGGAGAGCATCCGTTTTCCCGACCGCTGAAATTGTCACGACAGCGTTGCGCTCCTGTATCGTATCGATTTTCACAGGTACGATGGGACGTATTTCCTGTTCCTCCGATTCCCCGCCCCCTTCTTTCGAGCGGCAACCTTGAATAAGAAAAAGAAAGAGAAGGCAAAAGATTAGGGGACGTGAAAACATTGACCGCCCCGTAGTGATCTTCATATGTTATTCTGCGTATAGTTGTTCCATCCTTGCAGCAACAATCCCTATCTCTGCAAGCGTTTCCAATTCAGAAATTTTTGAATCCGTCAACAATTGCTGGGCCGAAAGGACTTCGAGAGAAAGAGCTCCGCCAGAGAGATATTTCGATTTCGTCATGAGAAAATTTTCCTCGGCCATCTTCTGGTTCTCACGCAGTTCCGCGAGGCGCTTCCGCAATGTCCCCAATCGTGAGCGAAGTTTCTTTGATTCTGAGCTGTAAGATCGGCGGAGCAATTCATACTGAAATTGCAGGTCGCTCACTGCACGCTCCTTCTGCTGCACGCGCAAATCCGTCGCTCCCCAATTGAAAAATGGGAATTCGATGAGCAAACCAACCGAATATCCGACAAGCCCCGCTCGTTGATCATAGGGCAGTCTCAGGTTATCCCTGGACGTCAGGAGCCCTGCGTCCCCGACGATTGATACCAATGGAGACAGTTCGTGCCGAGTCAAATCGACTTCCAAAGCGTTTCGTTGAATCGTCATTGCCGCAATCGATAGGTCAAGCGTTTGGAGAGAGTCGTCCGACTCGAGGAGGGTTGAATCCGCCGATGTGGATGAAAGGTCGCTGAGAGTGCCTGCAACTGTGAATGTCGTGTCGATTGACGTGCCGAGCAATTCCGCGAGAGAATACTTGGCATTGGCATACGCCTGTTCCGATTCTTCTAAAGATATTTTGGCGTCTGCCAGTTGTACCTGGGTTTTAAGAATATCGGTATAGGATGCGCTTCCGGCCCCTGAAAGCTGCTTCACCCTTTCCAGATATTCCGCAAGCTGCCTTGCACTTTCTTGTTGCAATTGGATCTCGTCCTTGGAACGAAGAGTTTCGATGTAAGCCTGCTTGACGGAATAGACCAGGTCCCGTTCAGTCTGCCGTAGCTCCTTATTGCGGAGACCGATATCAACTGCCGCCTCATCAATGCGGAGATTGCGGACTCCGCCGTCATAGACCGACTGTTTTGCCACAATTTGCGCCGAAAGCTGGCCGCTGTTGGAAATGATCGGGTCGTAACCAAAGTGTCCCGACGATGGCGCATAGATTGCAGAGCCCTCGAGATGAGTCTCGGGAAGTTTTGTCGTCAACAATTCTTCGCGGGACAGTTTTGAAGATTCAACATCATTTTCCGCAGCACGCAACGAAAGGTTGTGTTCGCGCGCGATGGCAAGGCATTGGTCGAGAGTCAACACTGTTTGCGCTTCGGCCATCCATACCGCCGAGGCGAGCAAAATAATAATGCAGAAAATCTTTTTCACCGCGCTTATCTTTGATACTGTAACACAACGAACGTATTGGGAATTATCGGCGGACGCGGACGGGGATGGTCCGGCGTTGGGCTTGGCGCTTCCCCAAATTCCGCCGTTGCCGTGAAGACAGAATGAGTGACGGGGTCTACGGCAATCGTTCTTGCACCGCGCTGCGTCGCCGCATTCTCCACAACGACGAATGAGGCGGGAGAATCTTCATGCACAACGGTCAGCGTTCCTTCGCCGTTTGTGCTGAATGCCATCTCTGTCCCGGGGTCAAACCCGCAACCGTCGACACCGCTCCCGATAGGAAGGGTTGCGATCACTTTCCCGCTGTCGGGATCGGAGACCACCATGAGCTTATTGCGGCAGCCTGAAAAAAGCCGCCGATGACGGATATCAATGGCAAGTCCGGAAGGAGCTTCTCCCGGTGCGAGTGACCACCGATTAATCACTTTGAAATTGCGGGAGTCGATGGCCACAAGCTCGCTCTTGTCTTCGAGATTGACGTACACATGTCCCTGGCCGTCTGCAGCGCCGAATTCCGGCCCGCCGCCGAGAGGGATAGATGCAACGACCGTTCCGGAGTCGGGGTCGATAACCGTTGCTTCTTCTCCCTGCCCGCAGAAGGCGAACACTTTTTTCGACGCCGGGTCGAAAATAATTGCATCGGGTTTCTTCCCTGTAGGAATTTGTTTGATCACGTCGAGCGTCTTCAAATCGAACATCGTGACCGTTGAAGGGCGTCCGTTGCTGGCAAACCCGTGTCCGGATTCCTCTGCGATCGCAACGCCATGGAGTCCGTCACAGTTCATGACGGCGCCGACCGCTGTGAGAGAATCGGCATCCAGAACAACGACACGGTCGCTGTGCGTCACATATAACCGCCGCGCATGACTGTCAACTGTGAGATAATCCCATCCCCCCTCGCCCCCTACGAGCATTTTCTTGACAAGGTGGAATCCGCCTTGAGGTTGCGCATTGCATATTGCTGCAAGTGCCATGAGCACCGCCGACACAAATCGAATCGCTTTCATGTTTTTGCCGTTAAGTTTTAGGATAGTTGTTGGTGACGAACATCTCCTCGGATATGCTTAAGAATTGAAGAATGTAGGAAGGGAAGATGAAATGAGGATGAAAATTTAAGCTGGTGAACGGTTCCCTTGAGAGAACCGTTCACCCGTCGATGGGAAGCTCCACGGTAAATACCGAGCCGTGGCCGGCTTCACTCCTGACAAAAATGCTTCCGCCGTGCAGGGTCACGATTTGTTCTGCTATCGCCAAGCCAAGCCCGCTCCCCCCAACCTCGGCGCGTGTAACATCCGCTCGATAAAAACGCTTAAAAATGTTAGGCAAATCGTGCTGTGAAATTCCGCAGCCGTGATCCCCTATCTCTATCATTGCTTTGTTCTCAGTTCCTTCTTTTAACCAAACCTTGGCAACAATAAAGCTTCGTGTAGGAGAATATTTGATGGCATTATCGAGCAGGTTAACGATCACGCTTTTCATTTTTTCTCGGTCGGCAGAAATTTCAAGCGCTTCTTCAACGGTCGTTCGGACTTCGACCTCCTTCTTTGACGCAAGGGTTTTTGTCCGTTGAACGCATTCGATAAGCAGCTCATCGAGCCGGACCGGTTCTTGATGTAGAATCTCCGCCGATGAATCGAGGCGCGCAAGGAGCAACATCTGCTGAGCCATCGTCGCCAGCCGTTCGATTTCTCCCAGAGAAACCTGGACGCTCTCCAACAACGTCTTATCGGCAGCGTGCTTTTCGGCAAACTCCAATTCATTGGCGATGATTGTCAGCGGAGTCCGTATCTCGTGGGAAGCATCTGCAATAAATTGCTTTTGACTTTTGAATGCGGCATCTATGCGTTCAATCATTCCATTGAGAGTCTCCGCAAGGCCGCGTATTTCATCCCGCGCGTTCGGTAGCTCAAGGCGTGTGTCAAGATTTTGCGCCGAAATTTGCCGCGCCGCATCGACCATTCTTGTTATAGGACGGAAGGCAATGCGCGTAATCAGTACAGAGCCAAGAGCGGTAAAAAGAAGCGTCAAGGGGATGGTGATGAGAAACAGCATTTGTATCGATGCGAGGTTCCTTTGCATCGATGACGTGGACATTCCAAGCTGTAGCGCATAGAGAGTCTTGCCTTCTACGATGAGCGGCATCCAGAGCACTCGGTAATTCGCATCCCTATAACTGAAAAAACTTTTTGTGTGGATGCCTTTGAGAGCATCGCCTAACGGCTTCGACGAAGACTTATCAAGAAGTGAATCGTCCAACACCGCCATACCGTCCGGGTTGAAAAGGCGAAGCGTGACCCCTTCCATCCCCTCCGGCTTTTCAGAAAAGAAAATTTCCATCACTCGACCCGGATTTTTACCTCCCTCTTCCTCGAACTCGGCATCGATTTTTTCTCCCTGAAGCTCGAGCCGGTCGTCGAGCTTTGCGATCTCAATATTTCGCACAGCCCGATAAGTAAGGATAGCGAAACAGGACAGCAACAGTCCGAATACAAAGGTCGAAAGAAGGGAAATCCTCGTTTTAATGGTCATTGGCTTGTCAGGGTCTATGGAGCTTTATCGGAAAACAAATATCCCGACCCGCGGACGGTGTGGATGAGTTGAGTGCTAAACCCCTTATCGATCTTTTGACGCAAGAATTTCACGAACGATTCTATCACGTTGCTTTTGGGGTCGAAATTCATATCCCAGAGGTGCTCTGAGATAGCTTCCCTCGAAAGAATTTTTTCCGGGTTCATCATGAAAAGCTCGAGCATCGAGAATTCTTTTGTCGTCAGCATCACCTCTTTGCCGTCGCGCGAAGCTTTATGCGTGTTAAGGTCCAACCGAACGCCGAAACGTTCGATGAGTGGAACCCGGATATCGCTTTTGCGGCGGACGAGCGAGCGGATGCGTGCGAGGAGCTCGCCGAAATGGAACGGCTTTGCGAGATAGTCGTCCGCGCCGCTGTCCAGCCCTCGAATTTTATCCGAAACATCGTCGAGGGCCGTCAACATAAGAATTGGAGTGAGGATCTTATCCCTCCGGAGATTTAAGCACGTGGTCCAGCCATCCTGTTTCGGAAGCATAAGGTCGAGAATGATGAGGTCGTTATCGTTGATCTTTGCAAGGGCTTCGCCGGAAATTCCGTCGTATGCAATATCGACCACAAGCCCTTCTGCCCGCAGGCTTTTGGAGAGCGATTCGGCAAGCTTTTTCTCGTCCTCTATTAAAAGTATTCTCATCGTAGTGCCCGCCATGGAACAAAATTATATGCTTCACATGAAATGGAGATGAAACGAGGCCGGGCAATTTCTTAAATGTTCGACAGCAACCCAAGGAGCATATTCACGCAATGATCCATGCTGAATCGGAGGAGCGCTTCTTTGCGCGCTGATATTCCAAGCGAAATACGCAACGATTCATCCCGGAGAAGCTTGTCAATCGCCGTGGCCGCGCTGCTCACGCTGCGCGGTTCGATAAGAAGGCCGGTCCGCCCATGCTCGACGATCTCGGGAACTCCCCCGGCGTCGGTTGCAATAACCGCCTTTTCCATCGCCATCGCCTCTATCACCACCAGCCCAAATGTTTCCCCAAACGAAGGGAGAGCAAAAATATCGAGCGCCGCCAAAAGGCGGGGAACATCGTCCGTAAAAGGAATGAACTTTACATGCTGTTCAATGCCGAGGGTCAGACACAATTTTTGAAGATATGCTTTGTGGCCCGGCTCGCCGGCTGTTTCTTCTCCCGCAATGACGAGAAAAAGATCGGGGTGTTGCTTCATGAGGTCCGGCAAAGCTCGGACAATAATCTCCTGCCCCTTGCCGGGGTCGATGCGTCCGAGAACGCCGATAATTTTTTTCTCCGCCGGCAAATTAAATGCCGACCTCGAATCCGCCCGAGAATAAAGCGCCGGGTCAAACCGCTGGAGGTCGGTGCCAAGAGGAACGACGTGCACTTTCTCGGAGGGCATTCGTGTAGAAGCGAGAGCGTTTTCTTTCATCCGCTCCGTAAGCGTGATCCAGAGCGATAGTTTTGAAAAAGCCCACGAGTGCAAAAGATCTTTCTTGTTGTGCCGCGAATCCATCTGCTGATAGAAAGCGAGTTTTACATGTGGGGAAAATTTAGTGGCGATCGATGCAAGATGGATGTCGTGCGATTGCATGAGTATCGCGACGTCGATGCGATGTTCGGTCAAAATTCGCGCGAGCCGTCGTGCCGCGAGAACGTCTCCATATTTCCATGCAGGAGCCAGGGTTGACGACTCTATCCCCCATTCCTGCGCCTTTTTATGGAGTGATGAATTAGAAGGCACTACGACCATTGCGGGAACCCCTTTTCCGTTCATGGTCCGGGCAAGGCGGAGGGTCGAGAGCTCAAGCCCGCCAAACGACCGAGAAAAACATATGACGGCAACTCGTTTTGGGAACGCGGTCATTTACGGAAACAAATGGATGAATGAGTGAGTATTGTTATAGGTGGTAAGTTATAAGTAATACGTTTTACGTATGACGTATAACGTGTAACGTAAAACATAATTCGGAGCGCAAACCTCAGTATACGTCAACGTAACTTTAATCCGCGTTCAATCTAACATTATTTGGAGGAAGAAAAAAGAGTCGCCGGGATCGATGCAGAATCTTTACGTGGTGCACAGCATTGCGGAAAAAGAAAGGAGTCGCTCATAAATGCAGGGAAAATTTATGGTCGTTCTACTGGTTCATTCGTACACCACGATCATTTTTGAGTCTGATGGGTATTAATATATAAATCCGCCATTTTTTGTTGACGCAACAGACTTTTCGTGCAAACGAATTCAATGAGAGGTTGAATCATTCGCTGCTAACTGAACCTTCGCCCACATGCTGAACGGTTCTCCTCCTCCCGCAGATCCTCTTCCGCCTCCGCCCCTTCCTCCACGACGACCGCGGCCGCCGTATCCTCCGCCATACCCGCCACCGCCGCCCTCTCCCATTCCACCGCCTTCGCCGCCTCCACCGCGATAACTTTCAGATGATCCCGAAGGTTTCTGAGCAGCAGGCGTTTCGATGCCCACACCGATCTGTGCTCCCGACTTTGTCCCGATTGAAAATGGATGCGATCCGCTATCCGAAAGTGGAACCTTGAGCTCATACACAATGATGTCTTCAGAGGCATGGAAGCGCGCTTCGATACCGCCGGTTTCGGCGACAGTCATGAGATGGTGATCATCTTTTCCCGGCCCCTCGATCTCCAATTCTTCGCTGGGGCCTTCGGTTCTCAAAAACGACTGCTGCGTTTCTTCTTCCCCGCCATTTTCCTCCGATGAACGAAAGCCGCCAAAGCCAAGCGGGTAATGGATCCCAAATTTTTGGTCTTTTCCGCCGTTCTTATCGAACCAGAATGTGAGTCCGCGCCTCATGATTTGACTGCGAAGATTGCGGTTTGACGAAATGATTCCGATATAGATAAAACTGTTGTCGTTATAGATGCCGATTGAAGTTTCTTTGTCGTCGAGAAGAGAAAGGTTGTCCTGCCACTCTGAATTTTTCCCATCGATGATGACGGGGCGATCGCGCCAATGACTTTTGAGGTCGATCATCCCGCAGCCTGCCATAAAAACGAGCGCGAGAAGAAAAACATAGTTGAGTTTGAAACGAATTAGGTTTTTCAGCAGGTCCTTATCCATTGAAAATGACCCTCCGGGTATTCCGTAAAGAAAATGATTTTTGTTTTTGCTCTTCATGCTGGGAGTGAACTGTGGGAACAAACGATTAGAACGTTCGCTCGCTGCAAAGGTTTAATGGCTTTTTGAAACCCTTTCGACCAATTATGGTTGGGGGAAAGTAGAACACCCCGGATCGTTAATTCCGGGGTGTTCTATTCATTGAAATGCGACCTTTTGTTTTTTCTTCCTTTATACGCCTGCGGCACTGTTCATTTTTTCCATTCTCACTCGCACCCGTTACTTCATCAACTGAAACATGATCGCTTTCTGGGCATGAAGTCGATTTTCAGCCTCATCGAAAACGACGGAACGATTCGAATCGATCACATCGTTCGTCACTTCATCCCCTCGGTGCGCCGGTAGACAATGCATGAAGATCGCATCGGTTTTTGCCTTCGACATCAGTTCCCTGTTTACCTGGAAACGTATAAAGACTTTCTTGCGGGCCTGCGCTTCGGACTCCTGTCCCATCGACGCCCATACGTCCGTGTAAATGACGTCGGCCCCTTTTGCACCATCGGCTGGGTCGTGAACAACTTCAATGTGCGCTCCGCTTTCCTTTGCGTCATCTTTTGCTTGAGCTGTGGCGGTTTTATCCGGCTCATATCCTTGAGGACACGCTATCGTCACATTGACTCCCAGTCGGGCGCCCGCAAACATCAGAGAGTGTGCGACATTGTTGCCATCGCCGACGTAACAGAGTTTCAGGCCTTTGAGCTTTTTTTTCTTTTCCTGAATGGTCATAAAATCCGCCATCGCCTGACAAGGATGAGAATAATCAGTCAGGCCGTTGATGACGGGAATCGACGCATGCTTTGCAAGGTCGACGACGATCTTGTGGGCGAATGTCCGGATCATAATTCCCTGTACCATTCGTTCGAGGTTCTTCGCCACGTCGTACACCGATTCGCGTTTGCCAAGGCTGATTTCCGCTGCCGATAAGCAGAGCGAGAATCCTCCGAGTTGCTGTATGCCCACATCGAACGAAGTCCTTGTTCGCAACGACGGTTTCTCAAAAATCAGCGCAAGGGTTTTCCCCTGAAGGCTTTTGCTGTATTTCTTTCTGTTGGCCTTCATGGAGCGCGCAATGGAAAACGTCTCAAGCATTTCTTTCCCGGTCATATCGCGAACTGAAAGAAAATCGGTTGATTTCATCTGCATGTTCCTCTGAGTCTTTTGTAACTGGTTCGAATAAGTGCACGGCAGCACATTCATGCTGCCTCACGTGAAATTCAAAACAAAAATTTCCAACGCCGCAATCGCGATTGCACGTCGAGCCATCACTGAATTCTTTTTAAATAATTGGGATTTCTGCTGTCAATGTACTGAAATTTTTCCATCGTTGCTTTCGGCAATACACGGAGACCGATGGAGGGGTCGAGGATGATAGATCTCAGAATTTCGACAGAATCAGGTCGTTTGTCGGAAATTGTTTAAGGAGCTTCAGCACGTCGAGCATTGCTTCCCGCGGAGGCAGCTTTGCGATCGATCGCCTGAGCGCTTGGTGTTCCGCGACGGCCGCGCCGAAGAGGAGCTCCTCTCTCCTCGTGCCCGATGCGCTGAGGTTGATCGCGGGGAAGATCCTTTCATTCGCCATTCCCCGGTCGAGCACTAATTCCATATTCCCCGTGCCTTTGAACTCCTGAAAAATCAATTCGTCCATGCGGGAGTTCGTTTCGATAAGCGCCGTCGCAATGATCGTAAGAGAACCGCTGTGTTCACACTTCCGGGCGGCTCCGAAGATCCGCTTGGGAATCTCGAGAGCGCGGATATCGACTCCGCCGGACATTGTGCGGCCGCTGCTCTTTTGATGGATGTTGAACGCGCGTCCGAGGCGAGTCAGCGAATCGAGGAGCAGAACGACGTCCTTTCCCGTTTCAACTTTTCGCTTCGCATACTCCAGCACGAGCTGTGCAAGCCGGACGTGGTTGCCCCGTTCGCTGTCGCTCGAACTTGCAAACACTTCGCCGGAAATTGAACGGCGCATGTCCGTCACTTCTTCGGGCCGTTCGTCTATCAAAAGAACGAGCAGATCGATGCTGGGATTGTTGATGCTCACCGCATGAGCGAGCTGCTGCATGAGCATGGTTTTCCCGGCTTTCGGGGGTGAAACAATAAGAGCGCGTTGTCCTTTGCCAACCGGGCAAAACAGATCGACGACTCGCATCGAGAGATTGCTCTTGGCGCCTTCGAGCCTGATGATTTCGTTCGGCGACACCACGTCGTATGTCGAAAACTCTTTCACGGATTTCCATTCATCGGGCGGCAGGCCGTTAATGCTTTCGATGGCCGGAGCGTGAGGGCCGTTCTTCGAGGAACTTTCGGCACTTCCTTCAAGCATGACTCCCGGACGCAAACCAAAGCGCTGGATAATTCCAGGAGCAATCTGAACGTCCGTCACCGCCGGAAGAAGGCCATGCGAAACGGCGCGAACGAAGGCTTTTCGCTGCGAATCTATTTCAAGTATACCGGAAAAATGTGAATTCATTTTTCATGAATGACGATGAGTGCCGAGGTTGAGGTTGAGGTTGAGGTTGAGATTTAATCAAAACTAAGGTAAATGTATATCTTCTGCTCACTGTTGATTGGTCATTGTTGACTGATCTATATTTCCACTTTTCTGTTGAGGTATTCCGAATAGTCGCGTGGCGGAGCCTGATTGTATTCGTCTTTGATAAGATGAGAGGAGATAAGAAAATCTGCGGTCGAGCGATTGCATGCGGTCGGAATATTATAGAGAACGGCGATCCGGAGCAGCGCCTTTACGTCCACTTCGTGCGGCTGCGGTTCCATGGGGTCCCAGAAAAAAATAAGAATATCAACACCCCCCTCGGCGATTTTTGCGCCAAGCTGTTGGTCGCCGCCGAACGGCCCCGATTTCAATCTCAGCATTTTAATTTTGTGATGATGTTTTGCCTGTCCGCTTTCTTTCAGAGTTTCATTCACCAGTTTGCCTGTTGTGCCCGTGCAAATAAGGCGATGGCTAAGGAGTGTGTCCCTATTCCAATCTACCCACTCGACTAAATCCTTCTTACAATTGTCGTGCGCGACGAGCGCAATCCTCTTTACCCGATCCATAAACTCTCCTTCTTGTCTTTATTATCTTTAAAATAGGCGGAGAACTGCTAAATGGCAAATTTCATTTCCCATCAAACAAATCGGGTAAAAGCATTGGCTTTGCCCCCAAAAAAGGAAAACATTTTTCAAAGCACCAAGTACTTATTTTGTTCTTAACAAAAACCCCGGCCCGGAAGAGGGTCGGGGTATTGAAGTTCACCTCGCACTGGCGATCAGCTTTGCGCCGCAGCTTCCTTCTTCGCAAATACTTGCGCGATCACTACTCCCGCTATCACGTATTCGACGAGCGTATAAAAGAACCACTCCAGCGCCAGCACATGCGGAATAGGAAAGCTTGCGTACGATCCAAGCGCAAACCCGGCGGCAATGATCATTCCGATATAAAACCCATACCGGATACCTTCCATCATGCCCTTCCCTTCATATCCTTTTGAGAAAATTACCGCGAAGAAAAATGCCGTGATGATCTTGACAACATGCAACACCCACATTTTCGCCATCATATCATGGCGCCACACGCTCTCCATCGCCATATATGTTCCCATAAGAATTACGCCATGGATAAGTGCATCGAGCAACTCCAGCGTAATGAAGACTGCGACGAACCCGATCAAGAGCTTTTTCATAGTTTCTCCTTGATGGTGAGGTTGAGTTGATGTTAAGGTTAAGGCTAAGGTTTGGTTGTTTACTGTTTACTGTTTACTGCTTACTGCTTTCTGCTTACTTCTTACTTCTTACTGCTCACTGTTCTCTGATCAATCTCTTGTACCTGATCCTGTGCGGTTGGTCTGCGGCGATGCCCAAGCGTTTTTTCCGATTCTCTTCGTACTCCGAATAATTCCCATCGAACCACACGACTTTGCTTTCTCCCTCGAAGGCAAGAATATGGGTCGCGATCCTGTCGAGGAACCAGCGATCGTGCGAAATAACGACGGCGCATCCCGCAAAATTCATCAGCGCCTCTTCAAGCGCGCGGAGCGTGTTCACATCGAGGTCGTTTGTCGGCTCGTCGAGTAGAAGGATATTCGCTCCCTCCTTCAATACTTTTGCCAGATGAACCCTGTTGCGCTCTCCTCCGGAAAGAGCCCCCGTTTTCTTTTGCTGATCGCTTCCGCTGAAATTGAACCGCGCGACGTACGCTCGCGAGTTTACTTCTCTGGCGCCAAGCTGCAAGATATCTTCCCCTCCCGAAATTTCCTGCCAGATCGTTCTCTCCGGATCCAACGGACGACTCTGGTCCACATACGCGATCTTCGCCGTTTCTCCAACCTTGATTTCCCCGGCATCCGCTTTTTCCGCGCCGACGATCATTTTGAAGAGCGTCGTCTTTCCGGCGCCGTTCGCGCCGATCACGCCGACGATGCCGCCAGCGGGGAGCGTGAAGTTCATATCTTCGTATAAAAGATTGTCGCCATACCCTTTTGAAACATGATGCGCTTCGATAGCAACATCCCCAAGACGCGGCCCGGGAGGAATATAGATTTCCATTTCTTCGTCACGTTTCTCGGATTGATCGGCGAACATCTTTTCGTAAGCGGCAATTCGGGCTTTGCTCTTCGCATGACGTCCTTTCGGGTTCATGCGGACCCATTCGAGTTCCTCTTTCAGCGATTTCTGACGTTTCGATTCCTGCTTTTCTTCAAGCGCAAGCCGTTGTTGTTTCTGCTCGAGCCATGAAGAATAGTTCCCCTTGAACGGGATCCCTTCGCCCCGATCTAATTCGAGGATCCATCCGGCCACGTTGTCGAGAAAATACCGGTCGTGCGTCACGGCGAGCACCGTCCCCTTATATTGAGCGAGATGCTGCTCGAGCCATGCAACCGATTCTGCGTCAAGATGGTTGGTCGGTTCGTCAAGAAGAAGTACGTCGGGTTCCTGCAATAACAGGCGGCACAGCGCGACACGGCGTCGTTCTCCCCCCGACAGCACGTTCACCGGAGTTTCGCCGGGTGGGCACCGGAGCGCGTCCATCGCTTGTTCGAGCTTGCTGTCGATGTCCCATGCGTTGAGGCGATCGATCTTTTCCTGCAAGCTCCCCTGTTTCTCTAGGAGCTTATCGATATCGGCGTCGGGCTCGCCAAACTTAGCAGTGACTGCTTCGTATTCTCTCAACAGCGAAACAATTTCGTGCGCCCCTTCCTCGACAATTTCTTTCACAGTCTTGGAGGGATCAAGTTCCGGCTCCTGCGGAAGATAGCCGAACGATATTCCTTTTTGCGATGTGATCTCGCCGATGTATTCCTTGTCGATCCCGGCAATGATGCGAAGAAGCGTGCTCTTCCCTGCGCCGTTCAACCCGAGAACGCCGATTTTCGCACCGTAAAAGAAAGAGAGGTAAATATCTTTAAGAACCTGTTTGTTGGGGGGATGGATCTTCCCAACGCCGACCATGGAGAAAATGATTTTTGTATCACTCATTGTTTTTCAAGGTAAATGAAGCTGGAATATAGAGAATGCAAAGTTCAAAATGCAAAGGGCAAAACTACATTGCAAAGGGTAAAATTATGCGCTCTACGTATCCATTCCGGGAAATAAATTTTGAACTTTCCAATATAACTTTGCCCTTTGCACTTTGAATTTTAAATTTTGGAGTCGCCTCACACCACTATCCCACCGTCTCCTGTCCCGTATCAAGATAAAGAAGCTTGTCATCCGCATTGTATCCGAACAATTCTCCGTAACGAGCCCATCCGACAATTGTTTCGAAAAGCCTGTCGGCGTCTTCGTTAGGAAGAAGAATCGCGAGTTGCTCAAGAACAATTTCTTCGTTCAGGTTCAGGGACTCGTTGCGGCGCAGCATCCCCGCAACTACTTCGAACAACCGCAGTGAAAGAAGCTGCTGTTTGAAGAGCACCTTTCGCTCGTTGATATCCCCTTTGAGAAATTTTTTGCCGATATCGGTGAAGACGACGTTGTGTTTGGGCGTATCGACGAAATCCAGCAGCTCGGCCGCTTTGGCGACGGAGATCGTAGAACCGAAATCTTTTCCGGTCTTCTGCGCAAGGTCGAAGATATCGATCGTCCCGGTATGGTCGTCGAGAATTTCGAGCAACCCGAGGATCTCGCTCGGCGTGACGTAAGGAAGCGGTTCGATGTGCCGGGATTGTGCGGTCTGAACGGCCGGAACCGCTTCGTCGGGGATGATGGCATTAGTGATGATGTCGTGAATCCGGTCGATCATCGCAAGGAATGCCGGCGACCGCATGTCCCTCGGATGGGGCATGTCGTTTTGGAGAATGATGCGAATCGACCCCGGATTCGCTCCAAGAACGACGATGCGGTTCGCAAGGAAGACGGCTTCGCGGATATCGTGCGTGACAAATAGAACGCTCTTGATCTCCACTTTGTGGTCGAGCCACAGGTTGAGGACTTCCGCGCGGAGGTTCTCCGCCGTTAGGACATCGAGCGCGCTGAAAGGCTCGTCCATGCAGAGAAGCTCCGGCTGCACGACGATAGCACGGGCAATGCCGACCCGCTGTTTCATTCCTCCTGAAAGTTCTTTCGGGTATGCTTCTTCAAACCCCTCCAACCCCACTTTGTCCACCGCCTGCCGCACCCGCCCCCGCACCTCTTCGACGGGAAGCTGAAGCCATTCCAATCCCAACGAAATATTTTCATGGACAGTGAGCCATGGGTAGAGAGCGAAGTTCTGAAAGACGATCGCTGCACGCGGATGAAATCCGACAAGCGGCTTGTCGTAGGCGAGAACCTCTCCCGTTGTTGGAGTGATGAGGCCGGTGAGGATGCGCATGAGCGTCGATTTTCCGGACCCTGAGGGACCGAGCAGGGCGACGATCTCGCCCGGATGGATCTGGAGCGAAATATTTTCGAGCACTTTCAGTTCCGCCCCGTTGGGGAGTGTAAATTCTTTGCAAACGCCGCGAAGTTCGGCAATAGGTGTCGAGTTCATTTGTTCAGACTGTATTGAGTTTCTGCAATGTGATAAAGTTTTTTCCAAAAAAATTTGTTGACCATGACAACGGTGGAGGCCATCGCGAGCACACTCGCCGCGAGCAATCCAAAATCCCCCTTATCGGTCGCCGTTGTGATGGTGGAACCAAGCCCCGTGGCGACGAGAATTTTGTTCCCGAAATGAACATACTCTGCAACGATGCTCGCATTCCATGCGCCGCCCGTCGCAGTTACCCACCCGGTCACGAGAGAAGGAAAAATTCCCGGAAGGATCAATCTCTTCCATGTCTGCCATTGCGTGAGACGCGACACGTTTGCGACCTCGCGTAAGTCCTGCGGAATTCCCATCGCTCCAGCGATCACATTGAAAAGAATGTACCACTGAGTACCGAGGATCATAAGGACGACCGCTCCGGCCTCAATGCCGATGCCCGCCCCTGACAAGAGCAGGATCACCAAAGGAAACAACATCGGCGCGGGAAACGAAGCGGCCACCTGTGCTACCGGCTGAAGAATGCGCGAAAGTTTCGGGTTCAGTCCGATTGCAACGCCTATCGGGACCATAAATAACGTCCCCAAGACGACCGCCACGAGCACGCGAGCGAACGTCAAAAGAAGCCGGACGAAGATCGTTACCCAGTCTCCAACGTTCATCTCCCCAAAGAGCGAAAATAATTTCCATGCGCCAAAGAGCATGACGCCTAGAGCAAAAGCGGTGACGATCCAGCCAAAAATTTTTTTGAAAAATTTTCCCGCTTCAGGGGCCGGTCTTTTTTCTACCCGTTCCAACGCAATGACGCCGTTCATCACGCGCACCGATACCGAAGAATAGATCGGCTCCCAAATTCCCTCTCGGACAAATTTCAACAGGTGGGACTGTCTCATCAAATCGAGGACAAACGATCCTTCTACCTCGGAAGCCTCGGTATCCTCAAATTTGTATTTTTGAGCCCATGCGACGATCGGCCGCCAGAAAACCTGGTCAACAAGAACGATCATCGTCGTCATGGCGATGATCGCGTAGGCCATCGCCGGAACATTGCCCTGCGATATTGCCACGCTCATGTAAGAGCCGATTCCAGGAAGGCGGAAATCTTTTGTCCCGAGCACAAATGCCTCGTTGATCGTGAGAAAGAACCAGCCTCCGGCCATCGACATCATGCTGTTCCAGATCAATCCCATCGCAGAGTACGGCAGCTCCAGTTCGGTGAACCGTTTCCACCAGCCGAGTTTATAGACCTTTCCGGCTTCACGCAACTCCGCGGGGATTGACCGGAGCGAATTATAGAAACTGAAGGTCATGTTCCACACCTGGCCAGTGAAGATCATGATCACTGCCGCGAGTTCGAGCCCGATGTTCGAGTGTGGAAAGATGGCAACAAATGCGAGGACGAGGCTCGGCAGAAATCCGAGCACCGGGATGCTTTGAAGAATATCGAGGAGCGGGATCATCACCTTCTCCGCCCGTTTATTGTACGCCGCAACGTACCCATAGACGATCGTAAACACAAGAGAGATTCCGTAAGCAACGAACCCGCGGACGAGAGAAAAGAACGTGTACTTCGGCAAGGCCAACGGCGAAAGGTCGATCTCAACTTTCGGCCTGAGAATGCCGTTCCATTCTCTCCCCACTCCTACAAGGCTATAGAGCAATGCAGCCAGGCCAAGGAAGACCACCGGGTCTACCCAGCTGACGGAGCGACGGAGACGAACGTACGTACGGATCAGCGACATGGGGTTTGAATGAAATTGCTTTGAAGATATTGAAAAGTGGAGCGAGAGGCAATTAAGAAACCATGAGGAATACGTTACGAATGCATCATCGAACGGCAATTCGAGAATCGATCAAGGCATTTTACATCCCCAAAAATTACATATGGAAAAGAAAAAATGCCCCCAGAATGGTAAGCGCAACGCCGTACCACCGCTCCAGTTTGTTCGCTTTGGATCTGATTGCGAGCTTGGCTCCCAAATAGGACAACGGAACAGAGCCGAGAGCGAGGAAAAGGGTGACCGTCCAGTCGATGTGTCCAAGGTAGGCATGGACGATGGTCCCCGGAAGAGCCAGGAACGCAGAGGCCGCGAGCGAGCATGCAAACGCTTTCTTCAGCGGCTGCTGCAAAAACCTGGCGTAACTCGGGGCAAGAAGAAATCCCCCGGAGTTTGCCAAGAGACCCGACACGAGCCCCACACCGATGGCAACGAGTAACAATCGTGAACGCCAATGCGACGGACGAACTGTTGCATCAGCGGGGTGGGCCGATGATTTCTCTTTCGGGGAAACGAGAAATGTCACTCCAAACCCTAACACCATGAGGCCTGTGATAATTAATAGAGGAGTTGCGCCGGTATAGACGGTAAGAAACGATCCGATGATCGTCGCCGGAGCTCCCGCAGCCACGCTCCACCAAATGATCTGCCAATCCAGGAGGTCCGATTTCCAATATTCGGCCGATGCGATCACCAAACCGGGAATCGTTGCAGGAAGCGGCGCAGTGACGGCGACAAATCCCGGTATGCCGATGAGACTCAACATCGGCGTCGCAATGGCGCTTCCCCCTTTGCCGAATAACCCGCCAAGGAATCCTACGATGATGCCGACGAGAAACGCTCCAAAGTGTTGCAACATCAGCCGCCCCCTTCTTGCATTGACGTCGATCGTTCAAAACGCAAAGTGAAAAATGCAAAATTACAATTCACACTTTCAAATGAATTGATGACAACTCCGAATTCCATCTTAAATTTTGCCTTTTGCATTTTTCACTTTGGCCTTTATCCCGACTCTTTATTTCTTCATTAATTCCTTCACCGCCGCTTCGATCTGCTGATCGCGGCCGTTCGTCATGATGGCCGGATCGTTCCGTACTTTGATGTCGGGCTCAAGCTGTGTGTTCTCGCAGAACTTGCCGTCAGGAGTCCGCCATCCGCCCATCGGAATTCCAAACACGAGGTTCGGGTCGATCTGGCCTTCCCACCACACGAATGTGCCCGTGCCGGGAACGGGCATGCCCAGCGTTTTGCCGATTCCTTTCAATTTGTACGCTACCGGGAACAAGTGGGCATCCGAATAATCGCTTTCACCGATAAGCACGATAGAGGGTTTTGTCCATTTATCGTATGGCTCCGAGCCGACGTATTGCCCGTGCGGGATAATGTCGAAGTATTTCTTGCCGCTCAGGAAATCGGAAAGCTGTTCGTGGATGTTCCCGCCGCCGTTGAAGCGTGTGTCGACGATGAGCGCTTTCTTTCCTACATTCCGCCCGAGCGCCTCTTCAAAAACCGTCCGCATGCTCGCGTCGTTCATCGAACGAACATGCACGTATCCGATCTCTCCGTTCGACAGCTTGTCCACTTCTTCGCGGCGATTCTTCACCCAGCGCTGGTAGAGCAGTTCGCTCTCTTCGCCCGCGGAGATCGGCTTGACCGTTTCTTCCCATCGTTTGTCCGCCTCGGGATCATACACCGACAGAAGGGTAAGTTTCCCTACCTTTCGATTCAGCAATTCGTAAAAGTCGATCGAGGGCGTGATCGTTTCACCGTCGATCGCCTCGATGATATTTCCTGCCCGTATCTTCGACGCCGCCTTATCGATTGGGCCTCCTTCGACAACTTCCGCGATCTTCACACCGTTCCCTGTGAAGCTGAAATCGTACAACAGTCCGAGGTCCGCCGTTTGATCGGAGTTCGGCTGAGCGTGGCGGTAATAACATCCCGTGTGCGAGACATTCGCTTCGCCCAGCATTTCGCTCAACATCTCGGAGAAATCGTAGTCGTTGTTGATGTACGGAAGAAATTTCTTGTAGTCGTTGTAGTAATAACTCCAATCAACCCCCTGCATGTCGGGAAATAAAATTTTTTCTTTGAATTGCCTCCATGCGTGGTAGAAAATGTAGTCCCGTTCATCGGCTTCCTTCAACACCATTTCTCCGCCGGTTCTGATCGGTTCGGCTTTTCCGCTTTCAGCGTCGACTTTCATCGGTTTGCCGTCCGCATCGAGGAAAATGAACTTGCCGTCCGGTGAAAGCTCCATCGAGGCATGGTCGGCGCCTAACTTCGCAAAAAGTTTCGTCTCTTTTGTCCGCAGCTCCGTCGTCCAGAGGTCGTTTCCTTTATCAAAGCTCGTCAGGTAGAAAAGTTTCTCGCCGTCCTTTGAAAGCACCCAATCGCCTACCGGAGAAGTGTACGAAGTGAGCCGGCTTTTGCGGTCGGTGAGTTCGTTCCAGTCGATCACGACCTGTGGGAGGCTATCTTTTTCCGCCTTGGACTCTTTTTCTTTTTTCTCACCCTTCGCCTTTTCATCCGTCCCCTTCTTTTCCTTGTCTTCTTGTTCCTTCACCAACGCGAATTCTTCTTTTGTGAGTTTGAAACGGTCGAAGGCTGCTTTGGTGAAAAACATTCCGTAGACGTCGCCGCTGAATATGCCGCCGCCCTGTTCACGCGTGCCGTTGCGGTCGGAACCCCAGATCATCATTTTCCCGTCCATGGCCCATTTGGGAGTATAATTGTCGTACCCGCTCAACGTGAGGTTGTGAATTTCTCCTTTGCCGTCCGAAGAGACGAGTCCTACTTCCGGCGTGAAGATGCGTTCGGGATACGCAAATTGAACGAGAAACCATTTTCCGTCGGGAGACCATTCATAGTATTGATCGCCGTCGGCGTACGAATAATTCTTGTCTGCTGACATGATCGTGCGGGTTTGCTTCGTCGCCAGGTCGACTACTTTGAGCGTCACGCGATTTTCAAGGTAGGCCACCTCTTTTCCGTCGGGTGAGAACGCTGGTTGAAATTCCTCGGCCTCCGTAGCAATGACCGGCTCTTCCTTGAGGATCGTCGATGCATAAAAATACGGCTCTTCCTTCCGGACGATTGAAACTTTGTAGACGTCCCAGTTGCTGTCTTTTTCGGCGGCATACACGAGCGAGCGTCCGTCCGGACTGAAGCTGACGCTCCGCTCCTGCCACGGAGTATTCGTGATCCGCTTCGTAATGCCCCCTTCCATACTCGTGACAAAAATTTCTCCGCGGAAGACGTACGCAAATTCTTTTCCGTTGGGCGAAAGCTTCATTTCCGTGAACTTTTCATTCACCGGAACGACTTTGTCGAGCGTTTCCCGTCCGTCCTCGCCGATCCGCACGTTTAGTTTCTGGGGATCGCCTCCGGGTTTCATCGTATAGACCTCGCCGTTGAAACCGAAACAAAGTGTATTATCCTTCGCGAGCGTGAGAAACCGGACCGGATCCTTGGTGTAATGAGTGAGCGCTTCGCTTTTCGACGGGTCGGACAAGGAACTCTTGTACACGTTGAACGATCCGCTCTGCTCCGTGAGATAATAAAAATCGTTATCGTTCGAATCGAATACGGGATTGCGGTCTTCTCCGTCAAATTGGGTCAGCTGCAAATATTGCTTTGTTTTAAAATCGTACACCCATATATCGTGCGTCACGGACGATGTGTGATGCTTTCTCCAAAGACTCTCGTACCCTTTGAGATCGTCATAGATCACTTTATCGCCGGTTGAATTGAGCGTGGCGTTAAGAGTGGGGATCGGAAGTACCAGCGATACACGGCCGCCGTTCACGGAAACGCTGTACAGCTGCACCATCATCCCCGTCGGGAATTGCACGTTCGTCGGCAATTCCTGCCGGTATGCAGTGAAGAGAACCGATTTATCGTCCGCAGAAAAGGTGGCCGGGATCTCGCTTGTCGAATTGAACGTCAAGCGTTTCGCCTCGCCGCCGTTCGCCGGCATGACAAACACGTCGAAGTTTCCGTATCTGTCGGAGGCGAATGCGATGCTTTTTCCGTCATGACTCCACACCGGAGCAAATTCATAGGACTCGCTGAGCGTGAGAGGGATCGCCGTCCCTCCATCCGATGCAACCGAGTAAATATCTCCCTTGTATTCGAACAGGATCGTCTTTCCGTCGGGTGAGATGGCGGGGTAACGCATCCAGAGCGGATTCTCTTGACAAAGCATTATTGTTGTCATGAGAAGGCTAAGGGCCGTGGCAAGAGAAAATCTGAAGGTCATTGTCGAATCTCCTTATAGTGTTAATCGACGGGTGCTGCATGCACCGGGCGTAGGCGCCATGTTGCCTGGATCTTGCCCCGTTTCCGGAACTTTAATAACTGAAATATTGATGCGCTTTTCAACAGATATTCAAGGGATGTCAATTTAGACCGATCCGTCTCCGCCTCCTTTTCTACGGCAAATCCGGCGTCCTGAAAAAATTTCCGTGCGGCCTCCATGCTGTCGAATTTATTTTCCTCGATCCGATGCTGCGCGGAAAATTCTTTTTCCTCTTTGCTTACGGTAATATCGAGGCCGGTTGTTTTCTTTGCGAGATAGATATCCGCCGTGATCCAATATCCGCCGCGGTCTTGCAATACTTTATGGATAATGCTGCAAAGTTTTTTCTTTTCTTCACCCTGCAGATACATCAAAAGCCCTTCGTTGATAATGACGATCTCCCCGGGGGGAAAACGCTCGACGACCTCGAAGAATTGCTTTTCGTCGAGTGCGTTGAGGGGTATCAGCTCCAGCTTCCCGTGCCGTCCCCCATCCTTTAACTCTAAAGACTGGATAATATTTCTTTTGGCCGCAACGACGTCGGGGAGGTCTGTATCAATATAATGAATTTCTTCGTCCCTCGTCTTTTCCAGACCCCGGAATGAAAAGCCCGACGATAATTCAAGAATATTTTTGATCGGCAGTCCATCCAGCAATTGATCGATGCTCCAGTACCGCATCTCAAAATGGATCACCCGCGCCCAAAAGCCGACATCCCTATTATTAAAGTCCGGCTGATATTGATTGGGAGCTACTATCAACTCTGCAGCTTTTCGCGCAAAAGGAATGTTCGTCAACCCCTTCATCAACAGCAGTGATCGGGCGGATGGGCTGATAGTATTGTAATTGCGTGCGGCCGTTTCTTGCCGGTCTGGAGACGCCATAGCCTAAATTTAATCCCTATAAGATCCCTCTCGCCTGCAGCCATGCTTTGAAAGCTTGCGGCCATGTCGACTTTGTCCCCGTGCCTCCGCCGAGGCCAAACCCATGTCCCCCCGATTCGTAAATGTGTAACTCGCATGGAATACCGATTTTTTCGAGGGCAAGAAAATAGGCGATGCTGTTTTGAACTGGGACTGTTTTATCATCCGCGGCTTGAACAATAAACGCTGGAGGGGTTTCCTTTGAAACGGATCGATCCGCAGAAAAATATCGCACGGTTTCATTGGACGGGGCCGGACCGAGGAGGTTGTCACGCGAACCGCGGTGTGTGATTGTACTGTCCATGGAAATCACAGGATAGACAAGCACCGAAAAATCCGGTCGTGCACTGGTCGTGTTGCTGTGTTGATACACCGTATCGGCAAAATGCGTCGAAACCATCGCTGCAAGATGCCCTCCGGCCGAAAAGCCCATGATCCCAATCTTATGCGGGTCGATATTCCATTCTTTGGCATGCCGTCGTACAATTCTGATCGCCTCTTGTCCGTCTTGCAATGGCCCGATGCTTTTGTTCACCATGATCGCATCGCTCGGCAAGCGGTACGTGAGAACAAACGCTGAGATGCCGATCGTGTTCAGCCACACTGCAACGAGAGTTCCTTCGTGGTCGATCGCAAGCCGCCCATAGCCGCCTCCCGGACAGATCACGATCGCTACTCCCGTTGCCTTATCTGCTGGAGCCGGGTAAAAATCGAGCGTCGGGTCGGTGACCTTGGTAATGCGAGGCTTGTTCCCATCAATATAAATTGTCTCTGATTTATATGAAGGGTCCTCGATTGCCCCGGGGATGCTTCCTTCCCACACTCGAATTGTTTTCGGCTGACAAAATGATGACGCGCTGAGAATAAGAAGAGTTAAAACTGCCAGCAGGATTTGCCGCTCATATCTGATTGGTTGCATCGTTGTCTCCGGTTCGACGTGTTGCCATTTTTTGCTGAGGACTGAAAGCGATTGTGCATTGACCGCCCAGCGTGCTGTTTCCTTACGATCGAATCACAGCTAGTCTATTCTTCGATGTTGTATCTCCGCCAAGCATCGCAACCACCTTGCGGATATTTCGTTCGAGTGTTTCGGGGTGCTTGGCAAAGTTAAGGTACCGGAGAATTTCTTTTTGTCTCGACGGGGTCAGTTTCTTCCAGGCGATTGCAGCGGCCTTATTCTTTTTCAAAGAGCCTGCAAGGTCTTTCGGCATCGGCACGACACGCGGCTTTGCATCGACCTTCAACGCTACGTCGATTCTATCCCCGACATCAACGCCTGCGCTTTTTCTCATCACTCCGTTGATGAATAGGCGATGTTTCCCTCCGCCTATCGGGACCAACGTTGCAAGGAAGACTTTTCCGTTGAGTGTACCTTTAGCTGGAATATACCCGCGTTTACCGATCGCCTTGCTTATTCGAAGCGGTTGATCGACATACGGGTTTATGCCGATCTTTTTGATAACGGCAGCGAATCTATAAGTCATGTGGGCGGAAGTTCTTCGTGAAAAAGAGCCGGAATTCTTCTGAGTGATAATGATGAGGTCTAGCTTTCGCTTGCCGGATTCTCTTTTATAAGATAGAGCCGATTATCTTCAACCCGGTACAGGAGCGGAGCGATGAGAATCTTCGGGTATCGGAGACGAAGGCGTTGAACTTCACTCAGGATAAAATCGATCTCATTGCCGATTTCGAACATCGGAGCGAAATGGAAAAAATGGTCCGCAGCCGCTTGTTTTTCCCAGCCAACGTTAACCAGGCCTTGAATAAATTGATCCTTGCGGTCGTTCAAATTCACCATGCCGCATTGCGTGTGTCCGATCAGCGCGATACATCGCACTCCACCGACTGCGATCGCGTATGACACTTTGAATTCACTATAGCGCAGGTTGGCTCCTCCCGCGCGGATAATGAATGAAAAATTATCCGGGATGTGGAGATGTTTTCGATGGTCCATGCACATGCCGATGAGCATTGCGGCATTGGTGTACGGATCGAAATTCCGGCCGAGGTTGTGGTACTCGAGCAGAAGGCCGATCGGGGTATCTCGATACTGTGGAAAAATATCTTCCTTGGATGCGATCGTTACTAATCTATTCATTCGATCATCTTTATTCCGTTTGTTCCACAATGTGGGGATGCGTTGCTGCGTGCACAGCGAACTCATTCGACGTTATCAAAGTAAACGTTCTCTTCCGTTTTGTCAACAAGGGGGGTAGTGTTACGGTTTTGATGCCCGCCAAGAACTTGGGGCATGACGATGCCAGGGTTCGTCATTCCCTCAACGAGGTCGTAGACCGAACGTTTTTATCGGGAATCCGCATACCGGCAGAATTGACTAAAGAGCCGCTATTTTTTTTCTCTTCCCATCAAACTGTACTCCCGGGCTTTTTCATTATCTCCCAGCGCGGTATAGCATGAAGCGGCGTTAAAATACCCGCCCTGAAAATTCGGGTCGAGCCGGACCGCATCAAGAAAATACGGAAGCGCCTTTGCATATTTCTTCTCATTCGCGAATAGAGCTCCGATGTCATTCTTGATTTTCGGCGACTCCGGGGACAGTTTTTCTGCCTCTTTAAGATAGAAGAATCCTTCGTCAAATCGGCCTAATCGAGCGAGAAGAACGCCAAGCGGCGCGAGGATGTCCGGAGTGGCCGGGCCAGACTGAGCCAGCACTTTATACGCATCGACCGCTTTGTCATAATTTCCCGCCGTTTGTTCCATCCTCGCACAATCGAGCCACATGTGATAATTTGTGGAATCGATCGCTACATAGCGTTCATAGCATACTGCGGCTTGTGCGTACTCGCGTCGTTCACGATGGTACTGCGCAAGCTCCGCGTACGCGCTCAGGCAAGCCTGCGTTCCCCAAAGTTTTCCTTCCTCGAGCGTTTCAAATTGAGCTACAGAGCGAGGCTCATCCGCGTAGAGCCCGACCCAAACCACGGTTTGAAGCGACATCACAACGGTTAAGATCATGACGACGCGTTGCCGGGTTTCCCTATCCTCGACAATAAACATCCAGAAAGCTACCACGGCCACAGAAACTCCTGCAATGAACGGAACAGCAACGTTCCAGTCCCTGCTCATCCCAATCGTACAATTCATCAGAACAATTGCGCCGATGGCGCATACGAGAACAAGGAGCATGTACCATTCACCGTCGCTCAAACGTTTCTTTGTTTTCATCATCGAAACAACCGCAACAGTAAAAAGAGCAAGCGCTGCAGGAGAGCAAAAAAGAAAAAGATTGGAAATGTCCGCCAGATGGTTCATTGAGAACATACCGTATGCTTGCGGTTTTCCAGTCGCGCTAGTCGTGGAAAGAATGCCCGTAGTAGTATCCAATAGAACTTGTCGCAAGAGAGCCGGTGAATAGCCGGAGATCATCAGCATAGCAGAAAAAAGGAGGGCGGAGACAATGATGGCCGCGCCTGCCTTCATCGTCTCCTTGCGCTGCACTCCCACAAAAATGAGATACGCGAGAATGGGAGCAAACACTGCAACGCAGAAATTCAGGGACAAGACAAGTCCGTATGCGATTATGCTCCAATACAAAGAGATCTTTTCCTGAAGAAAAGCTACACCGAGCAATAAAAAAAGAAAAATCCCCACATATCCCAGCGCATCATTTTCGACAAAACCGAAAAAGAGAAGACTTGTCCCCGATGCAACAAAGAGAAGAAAAGTTAAAACCCGGTCGGTTCCATCGCCGGCAAAGAGGCCGGCTCCCTTCCATGCAATGAGAGCAAAACAGAGTCCCGAAAGAACATCCAGCCACAGGTAGGCGTCTTCAAAGGGCGTTGAGCTTTCAAAAAAATTAAAAAGTTGTGAGGTCTGGTAGACAAAAAACGCGGCCAAAGGCTGTTCGGTAAAACCTGCGGCAGAGAAAATGTCTGAATTGCCCGGAGCTTTAATGCTCTGAAGCCGTCCATACCCATCTCCGAGAAAGTATGTCGCCGCGTGAAAATGTATAAAGGCAAATCCCAATCCTCCTATTGCGGCGACTCCGAGCAACCAACGCAAGATACCCGAGCTCGCGTTCATGAAGGCGACTGCCGATCGCATAAGATCGATCAAAAAAAATTGCACCGGCGGGACCAACATAAGCAGCATGAGGAAGGGGACGGCGATTTGAATCTCTATAGAATAGAAGGCGAGCACATGAAAGCCCCAATTCCATGCGGTCGGATTGAACGCGGACCACAGGTCTAAAGCGGCAATTGCACCGACGAAAGCCGAGATAAGCGGAAAAATATTCCTATCTTCGGGCTCGTTAGCTGAGCCTGGGGTGAACTCTGACATAAAAACTGCCTTTGAGGAAAAAACAATCGAAGCTTTTTCGGCGATGAAAAGCCTATGTGTGATGATTCAAATAAAATCTCAGCGCCGATTTCCCCCGCAATTTTCAGTCAGTGATTGTAACCCCGCTTTATTGGAAACAAGCAATGATTTTTTAAGAGGGATTAAAATTCACTGATTACTGGCCATTGATTACTGAACCCTTCCGCCTTCTACCGATTTTGAAAATGTGATAACTTTCAGCCAGCTCAATAATTTAATGAGCGGATAGGTCGGGTCTATTTCGAACAAGCGCACCGCAAAGTTTATGCGGCTTGGAAATTTATGGTGATTATTCTGGAACAATTCTCCCAACGTGAGGAAGTCAAACGGAAGCGAATTGCGCGACTTGTCGCCGGTATCGCGGAAATTGACATAGCCGTATTTGTGCCCGCACCAGTTCACGATGCCGCCGTGGATCGGGCCCATGATAAAATGAAAGGGGAGCAAGATGAAGAACCATGGGCTTGGGGCAAAATAGACATAAAACATCAGGTAGAGACCGACCCACAGGTAGCGTGTTATCCACTTGTCCGCAATCTTGTCGAACGCTTTCCATTCCGGAATATTTTTGTCGAATCCCTTTTCCGGCTCCACGCGGTGCAGAAGATAGTCCAGATAAATATCCTTCGTCCGCCACATCATCTTGAACATACTGCGAAAGTAGTGAGGAGAGTGTGGGTCCTTCTCAGTGTCGCTGTACGCATGATGCATTCTGTGCATGATCGCATACGCCCGCGGGTTGAGAAAGGATGAGCCTTGAGTCACGAAGGTTGCAACATAGAAAAATCGTTCCCAGAATTTTGACATCGTAAACATCTTGTGCGCCGAGTAGCGATGAAGAAAAAATGTTTGACAGAAGAGGGAGAGAAACCAGTGCGCCAAAAAGAACACAATAATGACCATGAGATTCCTTATGAAGATAATTTGCGGGCACCCTTGTCAAGGTTCGTAACCTTGACAAGGATAACGTTATTTCATTTTATCGAGTGCGTCGTAGTATTTACGGATCAAATCCTGATAATCTTTTGCATACCCTTCTTCGATCGCTTTCAGTAGATCATGGCGCAACTGGTTCTGCACAGAAGCCTCCTGAAGCTCCGCAGGACTAGGCCGCACGGGCGTGATGCCGGCGGTGGATGTGCGCCGTTGTTCGTAGTCGCGCTCGCGCATGGACGTTTGCGCATCGAGAAGCCGCGAAAGGATCCGCTGCTGCTGCTTGATCGTGTTCGGGTTGACGTGATTCTGTTCGAGGTTTGCAACGACTTCTTTCATGTCGTCGGCAATTTTCTGAAGATCCCCCATGACTCTATTTCTTTCGGAGCCGCTTTGCGCCTCTTTGTTCAGCTGCTCGAGCGATTTCCTTACCGCTTCTTGCTGTTGTCCCAGTCGGCCCATCTCCTGAATCTGTTGTTCCGACAATCCTTGTCCTTGTGAAAGCTCCTCCGTTTTTATGTTGATGCTCTGTTGCTCTCCAGCCATGCGGCGAAGTTGCTGCAGCAGCGAGCCACCTGTGCCGCCCGGAGAGCCTTTCTGCATCGCATCCATCGACGCCTGCGCGATTGACGCCGCTTTGTTCAGTGATGCCATCGCTTTATCTTGCTGGGTCGCTGCCATTTGCCCGTTCCGTTGCTCGAGGCCTGTCATTGCCTGGTTCATTTTCGCCATCGCCGTACCGACGGCGTGCCCCATCTCCGGCGTTACGATGAACGACTTTTGACTGAGGTCGACGAGATTTTTTGTCACGTTCCCCATGTCGCCTAGAAGATTCGATTGCTTCTCTGCATTTTCCCGAAACCGCTGAGAGTTTGGGCTGAGCGTTTGTGCTTGATCCTTGAGGTCTTCTTCTTGCTGCGAAATTTCGAGAATGTCGGACATCGCTTTGCGCATGCCGTTCAGCGCCTCGTTCATTTGGTTGCTCAGCAACTGTTCCTGCATCTCCGAGAATCGCTGAGCCATCTCATGCATTGCCTTTCCCGCTTGCTGTTGCGATGTGAGCGCTTGCTGCGGTCTCTGAGAACGAAGCTGTTGTGCGCTTTGTTCGACGGACTGTTCTAGCGAACTGTCGTGCGCCGCCTGTTCGGCTTTCTCCAATTGCTTCATCGGCATTTCACCGGGGAACTCTTCCATTTTTTTTCTTAACGCAGCGAGTTGTGCCTGCAGCTCGGCAAGCTGGGCATTGATATCGTCCTGTTTGCGCGCAAGCTCTTCCCCTTTCTTTTGGTCGGCGGCAGAATTTTCCGACGTTTCTTTTTCAAGCTGTTCTTCCTGCTGTTGCAGATCGTTTGCCCGCTTTACCATTTCGTCCATTTTTTGTTCGACCTGGATGCGTTTCAGCAGGTCCATCGTCCGTTCGATGCTTTGACGGAATGCTTTCTCCGAGAACTGCACCTGTTGCATCGCCTGGCGCATCTGATCGGGCGAAACGCCTTGCATCGCCTGCTGCATCTTCTTCATCGCTTCCTGAAACTCGGGTGAATTGACCTGCTGGAGCAACTGCTGAAGCTCCATGTATTTTTTCAAAGTTTCGCCGGACAGCACGTTGTTTTTCTCCATATCCTGTGTCATGGCGCCGAGCGATTTGCTTACTTCATCGACTTTCTTTGTCAGTTCCTCGTACCGTTTGAGCGTCTCCTCCGCCTTTTTCTGCTTTTGCCAGTCGAGCGGTTGACTTGTCTTCATCGCCTGCGAAATGTCCTCAAGATCCTTCTTGAGATCATTCGCTTCTTCGAGAGATTTGTCCAGCTTTTCAATATTTTCTTCTTCGCCCTTGTCTGCGTCGGCGAAAACTTCATTGAGAGAAGGAAGTCGGAGAAGATACGACTCGCTCACCCCTTTCTGCGGCCCCGAGACGTTGTCATTGTCAAACACCTCGGCGTGGTATTCGACGACGTCTTCGGGCACCAACCCCATCCCCGAAAGATCCCATTGGAAATTGACATCGGCGCTGTTCGTGCTTCGCGCATCGGAGGCGAGGGGGATTGGAACGTACGAGAATTGCTCTTTCGGTTTTTCGTAACGGGAGTGGATAAGGCGAAAACCTATCTGTAAATTTGTGAAGCCGAAATCGTCATGTATTTTCAGTTGCAGCGGCACAGGCGATCCGCCGGTGATGTCGATGTTCCTGCCGGGAAATGTAATGGCAACAGTCGGCGCTTCATCGCTTGTCATATCGAGTTTGTATTCAATCGGGTCGACGTTCGTGAACCCCTCGCTGTCTTCTAACGCAATATGATAGCGCGATCGGCCGCGAAGAACTTCTTCTCCAAAAAACTCACCGTCTTTGTTGGACAGAACCCTTTCTTTCCCATCGTCGAAAACAAGGGCTGCCTTGCGCAATGGTTTGCTGACATCGATATGCCAACGCACTAGTGTCCCGGAAAGCGCAGTAACGTCGCCAACATTGTCGTCGAGCGATTGGGACGGGAGGCGGGAATAAGCCGGAGGGATAAGATGCACTTTCAGAAATCGCACCACGGGCCTGTCGATAACAGTAATCGTATATCCATCGCTTCGAATATCATTCGCCTCCGCTCGGTACTCTATCGACTGACGAAGAGCGGGCAGTACGAATCGAAAAAGTCCGGACGAATCTGGGGTAAGTTCAAACGATTCCTCGGCGGAGTTTCCTTCTTGCCTGACGAGCAATGATATTTTATTCGGCAGTGAGGCGCGTAGTGAAGATGCCCGGACATTCGGAAGAAGAGCGATCGTAACGGGAACGGGTTCGCCTTTGACTACTTCAGCATTGCCCGGCTGCACGCGAAATATGAAAGCCGCGGGAGTCTGGAAATCGGTTCTAAAATGCCCGAGACGGTACGCCGCGAAGGGAAGATTCAATTGTGGAACGACAAAGAGTACAACGGCGCACGCAAGGACTACGGAAAGCGTCTTCTCCGCTTTGCGAACATCCTTGTTTGATATCACTTCAGTAAACTGAAACGATCCCGCTGCTTTCTGCAGGTCGGCAAAGGAAGCGTCGATCAATTCGGGCGAATATTCAGGACGAAAGCTTCCGGTTTTTTCTCCCTCTCGATTCTGTTCATCAAAAATATCAAGGATATTCCTCAATCGGTCTTTGACCGAAGGAAATTTTTCTCCGACGCGCTGAGCGAATTCACGTTCGGAAATTCCTTTCAACATTTTTCCCCATTGAAACATTGGCAGAACGATAAAGCGCACTGCAATGCCGACAATGCCAAGCGAGCCAAGAATGAAGAGGGACGTCCTAAAAGCGATCCCCCCGGCGACAAACTCTTCCATCAGCGAAAACAAACTCACAACGGCGATCCCCAGCATCGTCGTGAGGACGATTCCATAAAGAACGCGTTCGCGATAGTATTTCATTCTTACTTCCGCAAGACGGCGCTGCATTTCCGCGTAGATCGGAGTGCTATTGAGGTTGGCCTTTATCACGGAGGGAATGCCTTGGTAAATTATCAGTCAAAAATTCAAAGGGCAAAAAAGCAAAATTACATTGGAAAATTCAAAACAAAAACAGCCGGCTGGACAGAATGCGTCTTTCTAAAAAATCTCACTTTACACTTCTATTGAGTCAGCGCCCAATAAAGCAAATTCGTGCCGAAACGAAGCGCCTCCTCCCTCTTCTCTTCCGGATCGTTGTGTACGTCGGGATCATCCCAGCCGTCGCTCGGGTTCGATTCGTATGTGTAATACACAACAAGCCGGCCCTTGTAGAAAATCCCGAACCCTTGCGGCGGTTTGCCGTTGTGTTCGTGGGTTTTTGGAACGCCGTTGGGAAAGTCATAAAAGCAGTGGTACAACCCGTAGGAAAACGGGAGTTCGACAAGTTCCTCTTCAGGAAAAACTTTTTTCATCTCTCTCCTAAAGGACTTATCCATTCCGTAATCGTCGTCGGCATACAGGAAGCCGCCGTGCTCAAGATATGTTCGAAGGCGATTCACCTCATAATCAGAAAAAGAGATGTTGCCGTGTCCCGTCATGAACACAAACGGATACGAGAAAAATTTATCGTCGGAAATTTCCGTGAATTCGTACGTCGGGTCGGCGTCGATGCCAGCATGTTGCTTGACGAATGCAAGAAGGTTCGGTTCTTCCGTGGGACCGTTATACCAATCCCCTCCTCCTGAATATTTCAACCGGGCGATGCGGAATTGAGATTCGATACGCTTCGTTTGCGAGAGGGCAACTTTGCACAGCGCACCGATGCACAAAATACAGAGAATAGCTTTTTTCATTAAGAAAATTTAGGGAATCAAGAAGGGAGAATCAAGGAGGAATGGCCTTATTACACTATCAAATGTATCGCCCGAAAAAATCACCCCGTCCCGCAATTTCACGGGACGGGGCATCACATCACTCACTACAACAAGTTAATCCATTATCTTTCGCAAAAACGCCGGCTTGTCGGTTTCGTTATGGTCGGTCGTCGGCTGGGCAAACCGTGATTCGCTGGATTGCATAGAAGGCGACGGGATCTGGAATCCCTTCCGAATGTACGCCGGTTCGTCCATTTTTTTGAGATCCTGCACTCCCGTCGGGATGTGGTCCAGGACTCGGACATTCTTTGCCGGCCTCGCAGTGGCGGACGCCTTCCTGTTGAAACCGGTCGCAATGACGGTCACCATCAATTCTTCGGTCATCGATTCATCGATCACGGCTCCGAGAATGACGTTTGCATCGTCGCCAGCCGCTTCGTGAATAATGCTCGTCGCTTCGTCCACCTCAATGAGCGAAAGGTTCTTCCCGCCGGTGATGTTGACGAGGACGCCTTGCGCGCCGGCGATCGAAACTCCTTCCAGCAGCGGGCTTGAGATCGCTGCGTTCGCAGCTTCAACGGCGCGGTTCTCTCCCGTTGCAACGCCCGACCCCATCAATGCGTCTCCCATTTCGCGCATGATCGTTCTAACGTCGGCGAAATCGAGGTTGATCAATCCCGGCACGGTAATGAGTTCGGAGATACCGCGCGTCGCATTATGGAGCACGCGGTTGCATATTTCAAACGCTTCCTCGAGCGGCGTGGTTTTCTCGACGATGGAAAGCAGCTTCTGGTTGGGAATGACGATCAGCGTGTCGACTTGTTTCTTCAATTCCTCCAGACCGTATTCCGCCTGCATCAATCGCTTCTTGCCCTCGCAATTGAACGGCTTGGTGACGATGCCGACAACGAGCGCGCCGAGGCTTTTTGCGATGTTCGCGACGACGGGACCGCCGCCGGTCCCCGTGCCGCCTCCCATTCCGGCGGTAATGAATACCATGTCGCTCCCTGCAAGCGCGCGCGCTATCTCTTCACGATCTTCCTCGGCAGCACGGTGTCCGATGTTAGGATCCGCTCCCGCGCCAAGCCCTCGCGTTAAACTTTTGCCGATCTGGATCTTGTTTGGGGCGTCAGTACGCTCGAGAGCCTGTGTGTCGGTGTTGATGCAGATGAAATCGACTCCGCTCAGGCCTTTGTCGATCATGCTAACGATCGCGTTGCTCCCGCCACCGCCAACTCCCACTACGCGGATCTTGGCGCCGCCGTCTTTGGGGTTGTCAAGTTCTATCATTGCTACTCCTTTGTGTTAGGTGAGTGATGTGTGTGTAAGTTTATAATTTCAGGTTATATTCTCGGCCATGAGTCAACAGTTATCAGTAAGTAGTAAGCAGTAAGCAGTAAGCAGTAAGCAACATATTTCACAGAGTATCACTGATAGCTGTTAATTGTTCACTGTTTTACAACTCGTCGAACCACCCTTTCATCCTTTTGAGTATCGTCGGAAATTTTCCATCCATTTTCATTTTCGTGATGTTCTCGATATTCGGCCGTTGGCGATGTTTGATTGCATGATGAACAAGACCGACGCCCGTCGCGTACATCGGATTTTCTATTTCGCGGACAAGCCCGCCGCGGAAACCTTGCGGGATCCCTATTTTCACCGGCATCCCGAGCACTTCGCGGGCAAGATCGGCGGTGCCTTTAATGAGCGATCCGCCTCCGGTAAGAACAACGCCGGCAGAAAGATGTTTTTGGTAGCCGGATCGTTTGATTTCCATCGCAGCGATCTCTAAAATTTCTTCCATGCGCGGCTGGATGATCTGGCATAACAACCGTTTGTCGATATCGAGGGGCGGCCTGCCTCCGATGCCCGGGACGGTGATCGGTTCGTTGTCCATGACCGACGGGAGATGCGCATGGCCATGTGTGATTTTCAATTGTTCCGCTTGTTCTGAAAGAATGCCGAGCCCCCTGCGAATATCATCCGTCACTTTTTTTCCGGCGATACCGATGACCGCTGTGTGGCGGATTGTCCTGTCCTCAAACACTGCGAGGTCGGTCGTCCCTCCGCCGATATCGACGAGCGCCACGCCAACCTCTTTTTCCTCTTTATCGAGCACTGCATCGCTCGAAGCGATCGGCTCGAGCACGATGTCGCTTACCGAAACGCCGGCCCGCTGTACGCACTTAAGAATGTTCTGGGCCGCAGAAACGAGCCCGGTGATGATATGCACGTTCGCTTCCATCCGAACCCCGGACATGCCCACGGGGTCGTACACGCCGTCTTGCCCGTCGACGATGAATTCTTGCGGGATGACGTGAATAATTTTTCTGTCGGACGGCAGCGCCACTTTTTTTGTGTCTTCGATGAGGCGGTCGACATCTGCCTGCGTAATTTCCTGCTCCGGCCCGCTAATGGCGATGACGCCCCGGCTTTGGAAGCTCTGGACGTGGTCGCCGGCGATGCCCGCTACTACGGTTTGAATTTTCGCTCCCGATTGCAGCTCGGCTTCGCGTACAGCCGCCTGAATGGAGGCGATGGTTTTCTCGATATGAGTAATTACGCCGCGGGTCAAACCTTCGGACTTGCTTTTTCCGATACCTAAAATGTTCACTTCGTTATTTTCGCTCAGCGACGCGACAATGGCGCACACTTTTGTCGTGCCGATGTCGAGCCCTACATAGATATTTTCCATACTGCTTCCTTTTCTATGACGCTTTTTTCATGATTTGTTGATCCCCACTTTTCGATGAAACGACGACCTGACCGTCGAATCGCACATCGATGTAACGGATATTTTGAGCACCTTGGTCAGCCACAAATTTTTTCCAGAACGTATCGAGCGTCACCAGTTTTCTGGCCGCATCTCCCCGTCCGAAAATGATCGGAACTCCGGTGTCTGCGGAATACAAGACAATGTCGTGTCCGCTGTGAATACGGACTTCGGAGATCATGTGTGAAAGCTCCGTACTTACCTTTTGCGCCGTGGTAATGATGTCGATGGCGGCAAGGATATCTGGTTGCGGAGCGCGTTGGCCGACGCTGAGCGCCGAGACCGAGTCGAGTCCGCTGATGACCGGTAGATCGAAAATCGATTGCGATGCAACATGAGGTAGAACATAGCCGTCTTCGTCTACGCTCAGGAGATCGCTTCGCCCGGGGATAAGGAGAAGGGCAATCGGCGTACGTTCCTGTACGTAAACCTTGATCGTCGCCGGTGCGTCGCGCGTGACGGTGACTTTTTTGATGAAGTTATTCCGCGCAATGTTCTTTTGGATCGAGCTCAGATCGACGTCGTACATTTTTGTGTTCAGCGAAATTCCCGTGAGCTTCACAATTTCATCCGGCGTGACGATATGTTCTCCCTCAACGACAATACCGCGGACAGTAAGGTGGTCCGTCCATTGCATGGCGCCGAGCCACACGGCGACAACGAGCACAAGAAGAGAAATAAAAATTGCGTAGACCCTCTTTCCATGTCCTTCGCCGTGTTTTCCGATGAAAGCTTCTTCTGCCATTAGTCCGCCACCTCTACAACTTCTTGTTCCCGAAATCCGATCAGCTTCACCTCGAGTTCCAACGTGATTCCGCTTTTCTCGAAAACCTCTTTCCGGGCTAGTTTCACGAGATCGAGCACGTCCTGCGCTTTAGCATGGCCGTGGTTGACGATAAAATTACCGTGGCGTTCCGAGATCTGCGCTCCGCCGATGCGTTTTCCTTTCAACCCGGCTTCCTCGACAAGCTTCGCGGCGAATGTCCCGGAAGGATTTTTAAACATACTTCCGGAATTCGGCAAGTTGAGCGGCTGCGATTGGTTCCTCTTCAAGAGGAGTTCTCTGCGCCGGCGAAGAAGCTCCGCCAAATCGCCCTGCGGCAAAAGGAACGATGCATTAAGAACGACATCGCGTGTAAAACCCGATCGCCGGTACGAAAATCCTGCCGAATCTTTTTTCACTTTTTGAATGGTATCGTCTCTGTAGATTTCGATATCGACAAGGTGGTCGGAGATCTCGCCGCCGTACGCCCCGGCGTTCATGATCACCGCGCCGCCGATCGTCCCCGGTATCCCGGCAAGCATCTCCACGCCCCCTTTTTCGTGCTGGATGCAGAAATCGACAAATTTGCTCAGCCTCACGCCCGAATCGGCGACGATGAGGTCGCGGTCAATGCTCACATTGCCCATACCTTCCTCGAGGTTGATCGCCGCCCCACGAAAACCGGCGTCGCTGATGAGGAGGTTCGAGCCTTTACCGATAATCATAAATCGGTATTCAAATTTTTTGAAAAATCGGACCACCTCGATGAGGTCAAATTTATCGACGGGTTCGAGATAAAAGTCTGCCGGACCTCCGATACGAAAGGAAGTATACTTCGCCAACGGCTCGGCCACTGCGACGTGCCCTCGAAAAACTTTCCGTATGTCTTCGACAGAAACCATTAAAGCAATTAATAATGAAGAATGAATAATTAATTATTCAAACTGTATTGAGATCAATCCTTAACTATTAATTATTCATTCTTAATTGTTTTAAAAATTCTTCTCCAAACTTCCAAATATCTCCCGCCCCCATGGTAATGACGATGTCACCGGGCTTTGTATGTCGTTTCAAATATTCCGGAATGTTCTTTTTATCCTGCACATAATGAACGTCTTTGTGGCCGAATTGCTTTGCCGCATTAGTGATCAGCTCTCCGGTGACGCCTTGGATCGGCTCTTCTCGTGCAGGATAGACATCCGTAACGATGAGAACGTCGGCGAGGAGAAATGCTTTGCCAAACTCTTCATAAAAATCCCTCGTGCGTGAAAAGAGATGCGGCTGGAACACGCACACGACTCTTCTCCGCCAGCCCGATTTTACCCCCGAAAGCGTTGCTTTACATTCTGTGGGATGATGAGCGTAATCATCGTACACTGCGATACCGTTCGCTTCTCCCTTTTTTTCCCATCGACGATACACGCCCGTAAATTTTTCGATTCCCGCCTTTACTTTTGAGAACGGAATTCCAAGCTCCAAGCCGACCGCGATCGCTGCAAGCGCGTTCTGCACGTTGTGCTTCCCGGGGATCTGCAGAACGATTCTTCCGAGTTCGTCGGAACCCTTCACAACGGTAAAGGTGCTGGTGTTCTCCTTGAACACGATATCGACCGCCTGAATATCGGCCTGAGGCGTAAGGCCGTACGTGAGCAGCTTTTTTTTAATAAGCTGCGGCATAATATCTTGGAGGGCCGGTTCATCGAGACACAGAACAACAAAACCATAGAAAGGAACTTTCGTCGCAAACTGAACGAACGCTCCTTTGATGTCTTCAAGATCGCGATAACAATCGAGATGATCGGTCTCGAGCGTCGTCAACACGGCGACCGTCGGAGTAATTGACAGAAACGAGCGATCGAACTCATCCGCCTCTACAACGATGAAGTCTCCTCTCCCCAAGCGCGCATTCGTTCCCCCAAGTCCGCTGAGCTTCCCTCCAACGATCACCGTCGGATCGAGTCCTCCTTCCATAAGCACAAGGCTCACCATCGAAGTCGTTGTCGTTTTTCCGTGCGTCCCGGCGATGCCGATACCGTACTTAAGACGCATCACTTCCGCCAGCATCTCAGCGCGGCGAACGATCGGGATCTTCCGGCTTTTTGCTTCGGCCACCTCCGGGTTTTCGAGCATCACCGCGGAAGAATACACAAGCGTGTCTACATCCCGAGCTACGTTTGCGCTTTTGTGCCCTTCAAAAATTGTCGCGCCAAGTGATTGGAGACGTTCCGTCACCTCGCTGAGCGATCTATCCGACCCGCTCACCGAAAATCCTTGATCCAACAATATCTCAGCAATCCCGCTCATACCAATTCCGCCGATACCAACAAAATGAATTTTCTTTATTGAACTGAACATGTGCCTTTTCTACAAAAGTCCGTTAAAACTACAACCTTTGATGTGTGTAATGGTTATACGTCATACGTATTACGTAAAACGTATAACGTGTAACGTGTAACGTAATACCTTCCATCCTGACTGTTCATTGTTAATTGCTAGCTGTTAATTGACCTCTTCCTTCCAACCCTAAACCGTCGACCATCTCCTTTCGGCACGCGAGCGGCAACACGCTCCATTTCCGCGAGAAGTTCTTTCTCGCGTTCATACCTACCAACGCGGATGCGATACAACCTGCGCCTCCCGTTCACCTTGAAAACGATGACCTGGAACCGCCCGGCCGTTTGTACAGCTTTCTCGCGGCCGATGTGAAGCCATTCGATGCTGGAGAACAAAATTTCCCGGCGCGCAAATTTGTGCTGAAAAACTATCGCATCGTTTTCAACGACCAGCTTGCGGTCGCGTATCCTGTTTAGCAGAAGCGTGACAAACGCGACGACAACGAAGAAACCGATGATGTAGAGAATCGGGTCCCTAAAAACAAAGGTGAACTCGTTCTCAATAAAACTCCCTTTGACTCCCGCATACAGGATGAACGTGACAAGATAAATCAGCGCTTGCTGGTAATAAAAATCGAGCTTGTATTTGAATTCCTTCGGCTGCATAATTTATATCAATTGCGCAAGCGCAAGAATTTTCGAAGCAATTTCTGATCCGGCGTTCGGTCTTCCGAGCTTCCGGCTCTTTCCCGCCATCTCACTGAGGCGTGCAGGATGGGAAAACATTTCCACGATCGTTGACATCGCTTTTGTCTCCAATTCGGAATCTTTCAACATCACAGCGGCGTCCGCTTCCACCATCGCCTGCGCGTTAAGCTCCTGATGGTTTGCAGCGGCGTGAGGATACGGAATCAAGATCGCCGGCTTGCCTAATCGCGTTAACTCCGCAATGGTTGTCGCGCCCGACCTGCACATAACGAGGTCAGCGGCGGCGTATGCGTGCTCGATGTTATCGATAAACTTCCCAACCCAAACGCCGATATTTTTCATCCGTTCGTAGCGCTCAAAATCTTTTTCGCCCGTCTGCCAGATAATTTGAATGTCCTGCTCGGCGAGTCTCTTGACGAATTTTTCCATTGCGCTGTTCAATGAAACCGCGCCAAGACTGCCGCCGAAAACAAGAACCGTACCCTTCGCCGGATCTAAATTGAAAAATTTGGCGCCGGCCTCCCGAGAAATCGAGCCCAACGCCGCACGAGTCGGGTTTCCGACAAGTTCAATGCGAGCTGCTGTGCTCGTGGGAAGCCATTTTCTCGTCACATCGAACGTGAGAAAAATTTTCGTCGCCTTCCCGGCTATAAGCCGTGTCGTGACCCCCGGGTAGCTATTGCTTTCGTGGATCACTGTCGGAATCCGGAGTAGGGATGCCGCATACAATATCGGTCCGCAAACGTACCCTCCCGTACCAATGACGACCTTGGGCTTAAACCTTCGAATGAGAAAGAACGACTGCGCTAATGAGACAACGACCTTGACCGGAAAAAGGAGGTTCCCGGCCGTTAATCGCCGGTGGAGGCCGCTGATCCAAATTGTAAAGAACTCGAAACCTTTTGAAGGAACGACTCGCGCCTCGATTTTATTTTTCGTTCCGACAAATCCAATGTTTACATCACTCTTTTGTTTCTTTATTTCTTCAGCGATTGCAATGGCCGGGAAAAGATGCCCGCCTGTGCCGCCGGCTGCAAAAAGAATTGCCGTCGAGTCTGCTTTAGACATACATGCTTCTAAAAAAACTTTTGACCAACTCTTCCATCATTCCAACATTCCATCATCCCACCATCCCACCATTCCATCACACTATCCGGGTTAATAGATCTTTCCAACTGCCGGCTCACTTTGCTCGATAGGAGGTGATTCATTCACAACCCGCGCTTGCCTCGGATGCAGATCGGTATGGCTCGAAATGTTGAGCAGAACGCCGATCGCAAACGACGAAAATACTATCGCCGACCCGCCGTAACTCACGAACGGCATCGGCAATCCCGTCGTTGGGAACAATCCAAGCGTCACCAACGCATTGCCTAACGCATAGACGACAATTGTCGACGTGATTCCGATTGCCAGAAATTTTCCAAAATCATCCGGCGCATTTTTTGCGATCTTGAAACCGCGAAGGAGAATAGTTAAAAAAAGAGCCATGAAGATCATTGTGCCGATAAATCCGTACTCTTCTCCCACGATCGAGAACACAAAATCTCCGTACGACTCGGGCAGAAAAAGATCGCGCTGCTTGCTTGCTCCCATGCCGACCCCGAACAGCCCTCCGTTGCCGAAGCCGATGATCCCTTGCCACAATTGATAATTCGCTTTGCTGGGAGCCGCCGTCGCATCGCCGTGACCGATAAAAGTCATAATTCGCTTCATCCGGTATTGCGCGCTCACCATATATAAAAGGACGACAGGAATGAGGGCGAGCATCGCATAAAAAATATGTTTAAACCTGGCTCCGCCGGTATAGATCATGACCATCCCGAGGATGAAGATCATCGCTCCCGTGCTGAAGTTCGGCTGCAGCATGACAAGCACGACCACGCTTCCCACCCAGAGTATAAGCGGAAGAAAACCTTCCTTGAGATCCTGAAGCTTTGTCCCTTTCGTTGCCAGGAGGGCGCTGAGATGGAACACGAGCGCAAACTTCGCCGCTTCGGACGGCTGGAGACTGAATCCACCAAGACTCAACCAGCGTGCCGCTCCTTTAATTTCCCCGCCGACAGCAAGCGTAAAGAAAAGAAGGACAAGGCATGCAATGAGAGCAAACTTTGTCAGTTTTTTATAGTAATGATAATCGATACTCATAGCGATGAAGATCGCCGCAAACCCGACGAGGACTTTAATGATATGCCTGTCCACCAACCCGCTTGTTGCGCCATATTTTTGCAGCGCCCATGTCGACGACGCACTATACACGACGACGGTGCTCGCGACCATGAGAAAAAGGACGACGATGAGCACGACCCTGTCAATATGGTTCCGTTCTGCTTGCACGTTTTATGGCTCTAAAGAATTGACGATATCTTTAAACACTTTTCCACGCTCTTCAAAATCTGTAAACCAATCGAACGATGTGCACGCCGGCGACAGAAGCAAGACATCTCCCGGCCGGGCGAGCGACGTTGCGACGGCGACGGTTCTGCGCATTGAAGAAATATTTGGGATCTCCGATCCGATCGTATCGACCCTTGTAACCGGAACGACACCGTCAAAATTCTTGATAACCGTTGACGCCGAATCGCCAACGGCGACAATCGCTCGGACTTTTTTCTTGACGAGGCCGACGATACCCGTGTAATCGTTCCCTTTATCTTTTCCGCCGAGGATGAGAACGATCGGCTCCGAGTATGCGCCCAACGCCCGCGAGACTGCCTCGACCGTCGTCGCCTTAGAATCGTTGACGTATCTAATTCCCTTCGCTTCCCGGACGAACTCCTGCCGGTGTTCCACCCCTTTAAAATTTCTCAGCGTGGAACGGATGTATGCCGGGCCGATCCCCATCGTCTGCGCAACAAGTGTTGCAGCCATCGCATTTTGGAGATTATGCTCTCCGCGTATGCTGATGTGGTCCGCATCGATGATTTCCGTTTCCCTGCCTTCAAAAATTGTTTTCATCATTCCGCGTTCTAAAAAAGCCCCCGTCTTTAATTTTGTCGAGCTGCTGAACGGTACGACGTTACATTTCGCGCTTTCCACTTTGCGCCGCGTGATCTCGTCATCTGCATTGTAGATCAGCACATCCTGCCCTGTTTGATTCATGAAGATGCGCGCTTTGGAGGCCGCATATTTTTCCATCGAATGTTCGTATCGATCCATATGATTCTGAGTGATGTTGAGGATCACCGACACTTTTGGATGGAACGTTTCGATGAAATCGAGCTGAAAGCTGCTCACCTCCAGAACAACAACGTCTGTCTCAGCCACATCCAGAACGAAATTTGAGAATGCCTCGCCAATGTTGCCCGCAACAACATGTTTTTTCTTTGCATCGCTGAAGATCCTCCCGACTAAAGTGGTTGTTGTCGTTTTACCGTTGCTGCCGGTGATGGCAACAATCGGCGCCCTACAAAACCAGCTTGCGGCTTCAAGCTCGCTCACGATGTTGATGCCGCGCTTTTTCGCTTCCAGAACGACGGGAGTATCACTCGGCACTCCCGGACTTAGGACCATCAATGAACAATCAAAGACCCGGTCGCTGTGACGGCCGGTTTCAAACTCAATTTTTCCTTCCTTCAGCTCCGCTATACTTTTTTTAAGCTTCGCGGCATCGTTCTTGTCGCTGACAAAGAGCGATGCGCCTTGTTTCTTCAACAATTTCGAGACGCCAACTCCGCTGCGGGCAGCGCCGATGACGGAAACTTTTTTACCGTGAAGCTTCGATACTTCCATTGTGATTTTTCAGATTGCGCAGATTTTGCTCAGATGTCAGATTCCTTAGATTTTTTATCACGACCGTCGTTTGAAATTTGTCTGCGCAATCTGACATCTGAGCAAAATCTGAGTTAATCTGTGAAATCATTACCGGACCTTGAATGTTGCCAGACTCACGATCATCAACATGATCGCGATGATATAAAACCGCGTGACAATTTTGGGCTCGGGAATTCCCATCATCTCAAAATGATGATGGATCGGCGCCATACGGAAAATGCGCCGCCCTTCACCGTATTTTTTTCTCGTGTATTTAAAATACAGCCGCTGAATGATCACCGAAACAGTTTCCATAAAGAACACGCCGCCAAGGATCGGGAGGATGAGTTCTTTTTTGATCATGATCGTGATCGCACCGATCGCCCCTCCCAACGCGAGCGATCCGGTATCTCCCATAAAAATTTGCGCCGGGTACGAGTTGAACCACAAGAACCCGAGAGCGGCTCCTACAAGTGCGGCGCAGTAAATGACAAGCTCTCCGTTGCCCCTCAGATAAATGATGTTGAGATAATGACTGAATTCGATGTTTCCGGAAATATAGCTGATGACCGCAAGCGTCAGGGCGACGATGCCGACGGTTCCGATCGCAAGGCCGTCAAGTCCATCGGTGAGGTTGACCGCGTTCGACGTTGCGACGATAATAAAAATCACAGCCGGTATATACATGAAAAAGAAATCGAAATTGAGGTTTTTAAAGAACGGGATTGTCGTGACCGTATTGGCACCGATCGATTTCAGATCGGGAGACAAATACAGCGCGCCGCCCAGCACGAGCCCGACGGTCACCTGCCCGACAATTTTGTACCAACCGATCAAGCCTTTCCGTTTTTTCTTCACCACTTTAAGATAGTCGTCTAGAAATCCGACGATGCCGAGACCTGTCGTCACGAAAACGATGAGGAGGATGTACATATTCTTCAGGTCGCCCCACAGCAGTGTCGGGATCAACACCGAGCCGAGGACGATGAGCCCTCCCATCGTCGGCGTCCCGGCTTTCGTGAGGTGACTCTTGGGCGCTTCCAACTTTGCCGCTTCGCCAATTTGATGCTTCCTCAACATTGCAATGATCTTGGGGCCAATCCAAAAGCTGATAACAAGCGCCGTCACGGCGGCCGCGGCAGACCGGAACGTGAGATACCGGACAACGCCGAAACCAGGCGGATGGTAGAGTTTTTCGATCAGATTGAGAAGATAATAGAGCATTGTTAATTCCGGCTGCCGATTTTTTATTTATTGTTGACCATGAACGATTAAATTTTCTCGACGATCTCTTCCATCTTCATGCCGCGCGACCCTTTCACGAGCACCGCATCGCCCGGCGCAAGCTGACTTTTCAGCGACGCGACAAGGGCGTCTTTCGTGTCGAAGTGTTCCGCGAATGGAAGCTTCGATGCTTCGTGCGTAAAGTTCGACAACGGGCCAAACGTGAGAAGGTATTCGAACTCGAGTTCCGATACCGCGAGGCCGATCTTTGCATGTTCATGCTCGGTATTCTTTCCAAGCTCAAGCATATCTCCGAGCACGACGATCTTCTTCCCTTCGACCTTCATCGAATGAAGTGTCTTGAGGGCGGCGAGAACGGAGTCCGGGTTTGCATTGTATGTATCATTGAGAATTGTCACGTTGTTCCGCCGGATGATCTCCATTCTTTTAGTCGCTCCGTGATACTGTTCTAACGCTGCAATGACTTTTTTTTTAGAGACTTTGAAATTCAAACCAACTGCCGCTGCCGCGAGAGCGTTTGTCGCGTTGTGTAAACCGGCAACAGAAAGATGAACGGCGTCTTCTTTTCCTTTGAAAGAAATATCAAAAATCGGGCAGCCTTGGCCATCCGTCCGCACACGGCGCGCGCGAAGGTCGGCGGCTTTCTTGACGCCGTAGGTTAGTGAACGCTTCACTTTTTTTCCCGCGCGGCTCAAATGCCCGTCGTCTGCGTTGATGAACGCAAACCCCTTCGATGCAATGTTCCGAAATAACGCTGTTTCTTCTTTTGCTACGCCCTTTTCATCCCCAAAAAATTCAAGGTGTTCTCTTCCAATATTCGTGATCAGGGCGTGGGTCGGTGCGGCAATCCCGCAAAGATAATCGAGCTCGCCGAAATGGTTCGTGCCAAGCTCGAGGACTGCAACATCATGGTGCGATTCCAAACGAAACAACATCTGCGGTACGCCAATATGGTTGTTGAGATTTCCTTCCGTGCTCAGAACGGACAATGTCGTCCTCAATACGGCGCCGACCATTTCTTTTGTCGTTGTTTTTCCATTACTGCCTCCGATGGCAAGGATCGGGATCGAAAACTTTTTCCGGTAGATCCGCGCCAACTCGCCCAGCGCCTTTGTCGTGTCGGAGACAACGGCAACGGTCTTTTGGAGGTTATCGACAAGGCTTGCATTTTCTTTTCGCCATCTCGTGTCCACGATGATCGCAACCGCCCCGCGGTTCAACACCTCTTCGATAAAATGATGCCCGTCGAATTTCTCGCCCCGCAGCGCGATAAAAATATTTCCGGCCTTGACCGACCGCGAATCTGTCGAAACCCCTGTAACTTTTTGCTTAAACGCTCGGCCGTTGTGGATCTCCACAGAGCTGAGCTTTTTAAGGTCTTGAAGCGTCAATTTCATGACGCTTGGGAAACGATGAATTCCTGCACGACCTCGCGGTCGCTGAAATGGTGCTTTGTCTTGCCGATAATCTGGTAATCCTCATGCCCTTTTCCCGCAACGAGAACGATGTCTCCCGCCTTCGCTGCGGCAAGAGCGCTCAGGATCGCGCGTCGGCGGTCGGGCTCAATCGTAAGCTTTTCTTTTCGCCGTATGCCGACGAGAATATCGCCGATGATCGCGTCGGCATTTTCGGTCCGAGGATTGTCCGATGTCACTATGACGATATCGCTCAATGCATCGACAATTTTTCCCATGAGAGGGCGTTTCGTTTTGTCCCTGTCTCCGCCGGCGCCGAACACAGTGATGATCTTGTTCGATCGTTGGGCGGGCAACACGTCTTTGATTGTATTGAGACATTTTTCGAGCGCATCCGGCGTGTGGGCATAGTCGACAATCGCGAACCATCCTTGCGGAGAATGAATTTTCTCGAAACGTCCCGGAACGGATGCAAGGGAAGCCGCGCCTTGGACGACCGATCCGGCGGACAATCCTAGCGCAAAACCTGCCGACGAAGCGGCGAGGATATTGTAAACATTGAATTTTCCGACGAGGGGCGATCGCACTGCAATTTCTTCATTCCGATACCGGATCGAAAATCGCGTTCCTTCAATCGACATGGACACATCATGAGCAAAAACATTCGCATCCGCGGCAGTACCGTACGTCATGGTAGACGCCTTTGTTTGCTGCACGATCTTTGTTCCGTGCGGGTCGTCGATGTTCGTCACGGCGGTACTCGAAACGGGAAGGTTGTCAAACAAGATTTTTTTTGCTTGAAAATAATTTTCCATCGTGCCGTGATAATCAAGATGATCCTGCGTGAGGTTTGTGAACACCGCCGCAGCAAACTCTAGACCGTACACGCGATCCTGATGGAGTGAATGGGATGAAACTTCCATGACAACATGCGTGCAATCTCGGTCGACCATCGTCGCAAAAAGCTTATGGAGTTCCAGCGATTCAGGCGTTGTGTGGGTCGCGGGATATTTTTCTCCGCCGATCATATACTCTATCGTCCCTATCAATCCGACTTTCCCCTTCATCGAAGGACTACTCGACTCGAGGAAATGTTTGATGAGATACGTTGTCGTCGTTTTGCCGTTCGTGCCCGTAACGCCGATGAGCCGAAGCCGTTTGGCCGGATGTCCAAAATAATTTGCCGACATGATCGCAAGCGCCCGACGGCTGTTCCCGACAACGATTTTCACAACGCCCGCATGCATAAAATATGAGTCTGGTAAGAGCGCATCGTCCTCGACCACCACTGCGGCGGCGCCGTTCGAGACCGCGGTAGTGATATAACTATGTCCGTCGGTCAATGCGCCTTTCATCGCCACAAACAGATCGCCTTTCTCGATTTTTCGGGAATCGTACTGAAGGCCATGAATTTCTACGTCGTGCGTTATGACCATCCTCCCATACATCGTCTGAAACATCTTCACGACCGTGACGCCTTCCAATATCGACGATAACGTCATGCCGAAATCCCGGATCAATAAAGCTGCGCCGATGTGATCGGCTTCGGCTCGCAGATGAGGAGAATTTTTGCTCCGCGTTGAACCGCGGCGGAAGCCGCCGGCATCTGGCGAACTACGATTCCCGACCCAATGACGGCCGCGTCGAAATTTTCTGCCGTAAGCCGGTTGATCGCGCGGCGAAGACTCATCCCGCAAAGATTCGGGGCCGAGAGGCTGCCGCTTCCAAGTGTATCGGTACTCTCGTTGACTATTAATTGCACGGTTTCTCCGCGCTGCAACTTCGTTCCCGCCTCCGGAACTTGTTGAAGAACAATATTCCCGTTTCCGCTTGCGTTGACTCGAAAGCCGCTGCTTTCGAGTATTTCCGCTGCGGCTTCCCGCTGAATGTGCGTCACATTAGGGATCGTGACAGTCGGCGGTTGATCGTCGCTCGTTTGCTGGGCAATGGTAGACTTCGATAAGAGCCCTTTATTATTTATAATTTGCTGAGCGATCGCCTTGAATACCGGCGCACTGGCATACGCTGCCGTATACCCCCCGGCACGCGGATCTTCCACAATGACCAGACAAACAAACTCCGGTTTTTCGGCCGGGAAAAAACCTACAAACGTCGCGTTGTAATTCCCCAACTCATACTTTCCATCGACAAATTGTCGGGATGTTCCGGTTTTTCCGGCGATGGTGATCCCGGGGATTGCCGCGGACTGGCCGGTTCCATGTTCGACGACTCCGATAAAAAAATCGCGCAGCGTTTTCGCTGTCTCCTTGGAAACCACGCGTCTGATCGGTTCGGGTTGGCCGGCATATACAACGTTGCCGTTCTCGTCCATTTCTTTTGAGATGATGTACGGTTTCATGAGCGTTCCGCCGTTCGCAACGGCGCAGTATGCCGCCGCGATCTGGAGCGGGGTCGCTGCCACTTCATAACCGTACGCAATTGAGTTGAGCGTCGCGCCCGACCATTCGACGGGTTTCTTTAATTCACCGTCCGCTTCGCCCGGAAGCTCTATGCCCGTCGCCATCCCAAACCCGTAATCTCGCGCTTCCTTGTAGAGTCGTTCCGCGCCAATGATGTCGCTCGCCTTCGCCATAACAATGTTGCTCGAAAATTCCATTGCCTGTTCGAACGTGATCATCCCACTTTCGTGGGTGTCGGTGATAAGACGAAACCTGCCGCCGGCGAGAGGCACTTTGTATTTTCCGTTCTCCGCGAAGAACATTTGATTGGGAGAGATCAATTTGTTCTCCAGGGCCGCCGAGGCGGTGACAATTTTAAAGACAGACCCCGGTTCATACATGTCCGTGACGGCGCGCGCCTTGAGCACTTGCGGGTCCGTGTGGGCGACATCGTAAGGGTTGACGCTCGGCACATGCGACATCGCGAGCACTTCTCCGGTAGTGGGGTCAAGGATCATCGCGAGGCCGGAGCTTGCCTTCATCTTCTCGACGCCTTTCTTGAGTTCGTCCTCAACGATGGATTGAAGTCCTACGTCGATCGTCAGCGCGATGGAATGTCCACGAACCGGTTCCTGGCGCGGATAGTCGGCCGACGGCCTCTTGCGTCCCATGCCATCCCGCTGCATCACGACGAACCCGTCGACGCCCCGCAGGTCCTTGTCGTATGAATATTCAATTCCGCTGATGCCGACGTTGTCAATGTTCGTACATCCGATGACCTGGCCGCCGATGTTATCGTAGTGGTACAATCTTTTTGGTTCATTGAGTTCCGCAACGCCTTCCATCGGACTCGCCTGAAGACGTTTGGCGATCTCGGGGCTCACATGCCGTTCCAGCCACACGAAGCGTTTGTCGCTGTCGAATTTTTGCAAATAGTACTGCTCCGGTTTCCCGAAAATTTTTGAAAACCTTTTGGCCACAGCGGCGGCTCCATCACCCACGATTTTGGGGTCGGCCGCATACGAGAAAAACATCGAGTTCGAAACAAGAATATTACCCTGACGATCGTAAATGTTGCCGCGAGTTGCGGGCAGAACGATCTTGACTTCATACTGTTTGCGCGCAACGGCTTGATACTTCGAAGAGTCTATGATCTGGATTTGCACCAGCCGAACCGCCGCAACGGCAAACGCAAAAAGCAGCACTATCTTTGTGATGAGCAACCGCATGGATCGATCGGGTTGATGTCCCAAATCGGGAGTCGCATTGCCGGCTATATTTTGCGCGGGCTCGTAAGATGACATCGTCATTTCTTGGTCAACTCGTCAATTTTGTCTTGATCTACTTCAAACCACACAGGCGGTTCAGCCGGGTTTGTTAACCCCAGATCGTCTTTCGCCATCGTGCTGATCCTGTCCAGACTGGATTTACGGGCTATTTCTGCTTTAATCACTTCGTTGTCGCTAACAAGTGCGTTGTATTTATTTGTCAGGTCGTTGACTTCTTTCATCAATTGATTTACCGCGATGACGTTTCCGGTGTAGAGAAGACAGAGTGCGGCTACGAGAAACAATCCGCTCACTATGTTGAAGGTCGAGTGTTTCCGTTGCACCGCTTTTTTGTTTACTCTTCCCGGCGGCTTTTGTCCTGCGGCCGGCGGCGCGGAAAGAACGGTTCCATTGTAAAGATATCGTCCGTCTGATAAGGTCGGAGAATTGAGCGCCGAAACTTGATCGCGGTAGACTTGGGCCATTAGACTCTCTCTGCAACTCTCATTTTGGCGCTTCTGGAGCGAGGGTTCGATCGTTGCTCCCCTGTCGACGGTGCAATCGGTTTTTTTGTGAGTATTTTCAGCATCGGAATTGCAGGCGTGTCTGGCACAAGCTTGTGGCCTGACCGGACCACTGTAGCAGAATTTTCCTGAAAAAAGTTCTTAACAATCCTGTCTTCCAGAGAGTGGTAGGAGATAACGACAATCCGTCCTCCGCTTGCAAGGAATGTTAGCGAATCGTGGAGTGCACGGGACAGGGATTCCAACTCGCTGTTTACCTCGATCCTCAAGGCCTGAAAAATTCTCGCAAGTGATTTTGTGAGAAATTGGGCATGAATCTTTTCTTCTACGACGCTCGCTAAATCGGCGGATGTTTCGATTTTCTTCGCTGATCGCCGTTCTACGATCGCCCGCGCGATGCGACGTGAATTTCTCTCTTCACCGTACTTCCAAAAGATATCCGCCAGCTGCTCGTCGGAGTACGAGTTAACGACCGTTGCCGCAGTCATTCCCTGTCGCCGGTCCATCCTCATATCCAGCACATCGTTCGTTCGGTACGAAAAACCCTTGCTTCCCTCGTCCAGTTGAAACGAGGAAACGCCGAGATCGAGCAACAATCCTTGGATCGTCGGAATGTTGCGCGTTTGAAGGATGGAACGGATATTGGCATTATTGTCGTGAACAAAAACTGTATTGGCCGAAAATCGTCTCAGCCGTTCCCGGGCTTCGGCCTGCGCATCGGCATCGGCGTCAATGCCGATCAATGTCCCCGCTGGGTAAATTTTTTCTGCGATCCGCTCGGCGTGTCCCGCCCCACCGAGCGTTCCGTCGACATACACCCCTTCCGGTTTCGTGATAAGAAAATCGATTACTTCATCCCGAAGCACCGGAATGTGGTATTGACCGCTCACATGTTTTCGCTAAGTTATTCCTGCGATGGTTTAAAGACCGTCGCGGCCACACTTTCATAGCTCTCGTTCTGGGATTGAGCGGTCATGTATTCGTTGTAAACCTTCGGGTCCCAGACTTCGATACGCTCTAGCATTCCAAGAATCAAAACCTCATTTTCGATCTTCGCGAACTGCAGTAGCTCCCTTGGAATCATGATTCTGAACTGGCCGTCGAGTTGGCTTTCGGTCGCATACTGTAGGAGCGTTCGTGTAACGTACCGATGGCGTGGGTCAGCGGGAGAAAGTTGACGGAGTGAGTGTTCTACTTTGATCCATTCATCGTTCGGATAAAGGAACAAGCACGTTTCAAAGCCGCGGGTGACGATGAAAAGGTCGTTAGCTTCCGGTGAAAGGTTTTTCCGCATTTTTGCAGGAATATTAACCCTTCCTTTATTATCAACAGAGTATGAATACGAGCCTTTGAACGAAGACATAAACTCCCATATCATCAATTAAATGTGCCAAAACAATGCGCTTTGGCCGGTAAAATTCCCCACTTTTACCCACTATGATGCACGAAATTTATGGAATTAAGACTTAAAGTCAAGTAAAAACTTAATAAAAATGGGGGTTTTTGAAGGAGTGTGACGCAGGTTGATATGAGAAGAAATTAGGGAGATTAACCCAAAATTCCCATCAAAAGGAGCTCATTTTTAAGCGTCGGGACGTTCTCAAAGAGTATGGAAGTAATTCCCGAGTCGCGTGAAGCGGTAATGTTCTCGGCAACATCGTCGATAAAGACTATGCGGGAGGGGTCTGTTCCTACATCTTGAATAATGTAATCGTAAATTCGGCTGTCGGGCTTCGCCATCCCCAACCGGTAAGAAAGATAATATGTGGAGAATCTCTTAATGATGGCCGTCGACGTATATGTTTTTTCAAAATGTGTGGGACTCGTATTGCTAAGGATCGCCGTTCGATAACGCTTCTGGGCCGCATCGACGATTGGAATCATGGGTGAATTTTCATCGACAATGATCGCGTTCCATGCGACAATGAGCTGCTCCCGTGTGTACCGACCGTGAAAAATTTCTGACAGTTTCTCAAAAAAAACGTTTGTCGAAAGTTTGCCGGTTTCGTACTGAAAGGCCAACTTCTCGGTTGCCGATTTTTCCTGCGGATCCGGATGTCGTGGATCTATCCCCAGCGATCTGGGGAATGCGTCAAAATCGATATTGACGAGCACCCGTCCGAGATCGAAAATGATCATGGAAAATCGATTGTCGGCCATGTCAGAACTGTTCGAGTAATTGCTGCGCTTCGCGAGCCCGCTCTTCTCCTGTTTTGCCCGCAAGAGTTGTCTGGAGGAGAAGTCGTTTACCCTCTTGTTTCAACTGAACTTTATGCGAACTGATCTCCCCGATCTTCGTCATCACGGTTTGGAACTCGCCGCTTTCATAATATTCTTTTTCGGATTCCGGGGGGAAATGAATTCTCATTGTGTTCTTATTCAGCTCAATCTTGCGAAAACCCTTTTGGGATGCGAGAAGCCGCAGACGGGCCAATAAAAACAGATGCTCAACTTCACTCATCGGCGGACCGAACCTGTCTGCCAGTTCCAGTTTTATTTCGCCGATGGCTTTCGTCGTTTCGGTCTTATACAAACGCCGGTAAATATCGAGTCGTTCGGCGTCATCTTCAATATAGAATTCGGGCAAATACGCATCGATATCGGCCTCGATAATTGTGTCGGAGCGCGAGGCCGCGGCTTTTTTCTGTTCTGATGCGAACAGCGCAGAGAACTCCTGGTCTTTCAATTCGCCCACCGCCTCCTCGAGAGTTTTCGTGTACATCTCGAACCCCATTTCCATGATAAAACCGCTCTGCTCGCCGCCAAGCATATTTCCGGCGCCGCGGATCTCAAGGTCCCGCATCGCCAAATTAAAACCCGATCCGAGCTCGGTGAATTCTTCGATCGCCTGTAGTCTTCTGAGCGTTGTTTTAGGGAGAGACGAGATGGGCGGCACGAGGAGATACGAGTATGCCTGAACATTTGACCGTCCGACACGACCGCGAAGTTGGTATAACTCGGCGAGTCCGAACCGGTCCGCGCGGTTGACGATGATCGTATTGACGTTGGGAATATCTAAGCCGGACTCGATGATTTTCGTTGCGACGAGAACGTCGCATTTTTTTTCTAGAAACTCTAGCATTACTTTTTCAAGCTCGTGTCCTTTCAACTTTCCGTGCGCTACCCGAAATCTCGCTTCAGGAATATAGTCTTCCAGCGTCGCCGTGAAGTCGTCGATATTTTCTACGCGATCGTTGACAATATAGATCTGTCCCCCTCGATGAAGTTCCTTCAATACAGCTTCTCTAATAATTTTCTTGTCATACTGAGCGATTTCCGTATAAATGGGAAGCCTGTTGCGCGGCGGCGTATTGATGATAGACAGGTCCCGAGCACCCATAAGCGAGAAATGGAGCGTGCGCGGAATCGGCGTCGCCGTGAGCGTTAGCGTATCGACGTTTGCCCGGAGCGCGCGCAGTTTTTCTTTCGCCGCTACTCCGAATCGTTGCTCTTCATCGATCACCAATAATCCGAGATTTTTGAATTTCACATCTTTCGAGAGAAGCCGATGAGTGCCGATGACGATGTCAATATTTCCCCGTTCTAATTCTTCAACAACCGCCTTTTGCTCCTTAGCGCTTTTAAAACGAGAGAGGGAGGCGACCCGGACTGGGTATCTCCGTAGCCTGTCGGAAAAAGTTGCGAAGTGTTGCTGCGCCAGAATCGTTGTCGGCACGAGCACAGCCGCCTGTTTATTATCGAGTACGGCTTTAAATGCCGCCCGCACCGCTATTTCCGTCTTTCCGAACCCGACATCGCCGCAAATGAGCCTGTCCATTGGGCTTGGGCGCTCCATGTCTTTCTTCACCTCTGCTGTCGCGTTGGCCTGGTCGGGCGTGTCTTCGAACATGAACGACGCTTCCATTTCCTTTTGCCAGTGTGTGTCGGGCGGAAATGCTATTCCCTCTTCGCTCTTTCTTTTTGCGTAGAGCAGAATTAAATCACGGGCGATATCCTTTATTTTCTTTTTCGCCCGCGCTTTGAGTTTTTCCCACTCGCCGCTTCCGAGCTTGCTCAGCTTTGGCGTATGGCCTTCGGCGGAAGAATATTTTTGGATGCGGTTGACATAATCCAAATTGATAAAGAGAATTCCCTTTTCATCATACTCAAGCTTGACAGCCTCTTGTTCCGTCCCTCGGATGGATATTTTTTGCAGGCCCAGAAATTTCCCTATTCCATGGTCGATATGTACGACAAAGTCGCCGCGCCGCAGTGCGAACAATTCCTTCGGCGAAATTCCTTTGAAGCGTCGGCGTTTCGAGAGTCCCCGACGTTTAATCCGTCCAAAAATTTCGTGCTCAGTGAACAACGCAATGTGCGCAGACGGATACACAAAACCGGAGTGAAGGGTTTCAGAGATGTATTCGAGAGACGGAAACGGCTCTCGATCCGACGCTTCGCTTTCGACTTCCTCTGAGTCATTCTCCGGAATTTCTTCCATTCCGGGAAGGTGTTCGCGCTGATTCTGTGACTCTTCGATCAGTTCTTTAATTCTTTTGGATTCTTCGGGAGTGTCCGACATCACGACAACGTCGTATTCTTTCTTGGCCAGCTTTCTCACTTGGTCGATGAGTATCGTAACGCTCCCGTTGGTCGGGGGCTGCGGTGAGGAATGAAAATCAATCCCCGCGGTTTGCGACGATTTTTCGATTACTTCATGGACAAATGAAGGGAGGGCGTTCAGATGTTTTTCGATGTCCTCGAACCGGTACTCGATTGAGGCGCCTTCCGATTCAAGCTCACGAATTTCCTTTTCGAGCTGGTGAACATCTTCACACAGCAGCAGCGTCCTCTGCCCAAATAGCGATGTAAGCGGAACACGTCCTCCGGCATCGGGCACTGGTTGCCCATCCCGTGAAGAATTTTCCCCTGCGTTCTTTGAAATGTCGGGAACGATAGTGACGCCCTGAAGCTCGCGGATCGACCGCTGAGAGATCACATCGAACTCCCGGATCGATTCGATGGTATCGCCCCAAAACTCCAGGCGCACGGGGTTTTCACCGATGAAGGGAAAAATGTCGACAATGCCGCCTCGCACGGCGAAATCGCCGTACGATTCTACCAACGGCTTCCGCTCGAAACCTTGTTCTGCAAGCTTGGCGAGAAGCGCTTCGAAGCCTGTTTCAGCGTTGGCGGTAAGCTGGATCATCGTTTGAGTAAATCGCTCTTTGGAGGGAACGCCGAAAGCAAGCGCGGAGGCGTGTGTCACATAGACGCCGGGCAGCTGAGCGGACAACGCCTTCAGGGTTTCGACTTGACTGATCGCGGAGGTCATATCGAGCGGTTGTGCGACGTGGGACGACTCGACAATGAAAAGCCTGACGTCCGCTTCGCTGATCAACTGAGCGCAGTCGTCGCGCAGCTTCTCGGCGGTGTCTTTCTCCGGTACTATGACGAGAATTTGTTCATGGTATTCTTCGTACAAGCAGGCCGCGACAAACGCCCATAGTGATCCGGCGAGGCCGCGAAGCGTCACCGGGCTCGATGGGGTCGCCTCGACAACGCTTAGCTGTTTGAATTGTGGGGATGTGAAAATTCTTTTTTTTATGTCAGAAAGCAAAATTTCTCCTTTATAAACGCAGAAACCCCCGCCGATAATCGCTGCGGCGATTTACCAGCAAGGTTGTAAGCGACCATGAACATCCCGGCGCGTCGTCCTGATGTCAGGACATTAAACCGGGTTGTCTCTTCAAAGCAATTCCATCGGCGGCATTACGTCTTCTGTTGCTTTTTCTTTGCGGCCGGGAAAAGAATATTGTTAAGGATCAGCCGGTAGCCCGGAGAATTCTTATGCAAGCTCAGATCTGTCGGCGGATCGCCCACGGCATGTTGATAGGCCTCGGGGTCGTGTCCGCCGTAAAATGTGAACGTCCCCCGCCCATAGTTTCCGTGGATGTATTTCACTTCTTCGGTCCCTTCGCGTTCCGCCAGGATCGTGACGCTCGGCTTGATAAGGCTTTTCTTAAACGCCGTCGTCTGCCCCATGAACCCTTTGATAATATTGACGTGATCCTGCGTCAGCATCGTCGGCACCGGGTCGTATTTTGCGGAAAATTCGAAGAGCGTAAAGTAATCGGTGTTCGGATCCCTGATCGGAACGGGGTCGCTTGGGGGAATATCGATGTCGGAGTATTCGTACCGCATCGGGTTCATTTCCAGCGTGAAGTTCTGGAACGCAAACGTTTTCGAGAAATCGAGGCGCTTCTGCGCATCGGGGTCCGGAGGGTCGCCGTCGAACATAACGTCGCAGATGTCGGCATTCTCGGCTGCAAGCGCGATATCGAAAGTATCGGTGGCCGAGCACATCGCGAACATAAAGCCTCCTCCCGCTACGTACGCTTTGATCGCCCGCGCAACTGCTTTTTTTTCTTCGGAGACTTTTTTAAACCCGAGCTCATGCGCTTTTCGCTCGTACGTGATCTGCTGCTCGATGTACCATGGCGCGTTGCGGTACGTCGCATAAAATTTTCCGTATTGTCCCGTGAAGTCTTCATGGTGAAGATGCAGCCAATCAAATTCTGAGAGCTTCCCCTGCAGTACTTCGTCGTCCCACACTCTGGTGTACGGGATCTCCGCATAGTCGAGGACGAGCGTCACTGCGTCGTCCCACGGCTTAAAATCGGGGGGAATGTAAACGGCAATCTTCGGCGCTTTCTCGAGGCGGACAGCGTCCATGTTGTTGTTTTCGCTTTCGACCTCGGCGTAGATCTGCGCCGCCGCGGCGTCGCTGAGTTCTTCGAACGCAACCCCGCGGACGAGACATTCGGTCGCCGCCGAAATGCCGTTGAGCATGAACGACCCTCCCCGGTAATTCAGCAGCCAATCGATCTGGATTCCACGCTCAAGCGCCCAGTAGGCAATCCCGTACGCCTTAAGATGGTCCGTTTGTTTCAAATCCATCGGGATGAGAAGCTTTTGCTGCGCTTCGAGACGGAAGGAGGCAAGGAGGAGGAGAAATACACATCCGATCGTTTTCATACGTAAACCGGGCGCTCTTGAAAAATCACGCTAAGAAATCCGTTCTGCACCAAAATCTCTGTAGAGCGTTTCGACAACGGGATGTTCTTGTGATGATGGGGTTTGTGTCGAGCGGGGCTCGTCCGCTGCAGGTTTTTTTCTTTCCGGCGGAGGTTGTGTTGCCGGAGCGGCTGCCACCGGCGGCTTCAGCACCGGTTCGATGCGAAGTTTTGTTCCAAGCAATGCATTGACAGCCTCAGTCAAAAAAATTTGATTTCGCTTGAGCGACGAAAAATGAAAATCGTCGGGGCATGCGATGAGGAGAGTTCCATCCTCAATATTTATTGGAGAGCTTTCACCCAACATCGTCCCTACTGAAATTTTTTTCTTCCGCACATCATCGACAAGCCGAGGCCATTCCTGGCGAATGTGCTCGAGCGATACTGTTATGGATGCGCCGGCATCCCGGCCATTCGGAACGGGTGGGGGCTCCGAGCTTTGAATAGCGGCTGAAAATCGAGGTAATTCATGGCTTTTCCCTGCCGAAGCAGAGCCGGGCGCTTCCTTTGCTTCGTATGCGGTGGAAATCGATGCCGGCACGCTCCTCGCGGATGTTGTCGGCCCATTCCCTGAGCTAATTTTTTTTTTCAACTCTTCAAGGCGAAGAAGCAGGTCGTCGATCCTCTGAGACTGTTCCAACTTTGTCATCTGAATGATGCCCACCTCGAGCTTGAAACGCGGCTGCGAACTATAACGAATAGATGATTCCAGGTCTGTCGTCAGCTTGATGAGACGCAAAAGATCCTGCTCGCTGAACCGCGACGCATCGCCCGCGTAGCGCTTTCGGTAGACCTCCGAGACTTCGATCATCTGCACGGATTGTGTCGTTCGCGCGATAAGAAGATTCCGGAGATGTTCGGTGAGGCCCGAGAGAAAATCTTTAAGGTCGAAACCGTTGCGCACAATTTCATCGACGAGCCCAAGACCCGCTTGCGTGTCGTGCGCCGTGATGGTGTCGGTCACGCGGAAGAAGAATTCCTGGTCGACGACGTTCAACAACGTCGTGATCTGCTGCGCAGTGATCGTCTCTCCGCAATACGACACGACCTGATCGAAGATGCTTTGCGCATCGCGCATCGATCCATCCCCCTTTTTAGCGACGATGAGGAGTGAATCGTCGTCGATCGCGATCGACTCTTCTTTGGCGATGAATCGCAGGCGGGAAATAATATCATCCACCGTGATCCGGCGGAAATCGTAGCGCTGGCATCGCGACAGGATCGTCGCAGGAACTTTATGAACCTCCGTCGTTGCAAAGATGAACAACACGTGCGGCGGGGGCTCTTCCAGCGTCTTGAGAAGCGCGTTGAACGCTTCTTTCGTCAGCATGTGCACTTCGTCGATGATGTAGACTTTATACTTGCCCCGCGCGGGAGCGTAACGGACCGATTCCCTCAAGTTGCGGATCTCGTCGACGCCACGGTTCGAAGCGCCGTCGATTTCGATGACGTCGAGGCTGCGTCCGTTCGTTATCTCTTCGCATACCTCGCACGCGTTACACGGGTTCGAGTCTTTTGGATGAAGGCAATTGACCGCTTTGGCAAGAATGCGGGCAGTCGTCGTTTTTCCGCATCCACGTCCGCCGCAAAAAATAAACGCATGCGCCAGCCGGTTTGTCGCCAACGCGTTCTTCAGCGTGTTGGTGACATGCCCTTGCCCGATGACGTCTTCGAACACCATCGGTCGCCATTTGCGTGCTGTGACTTGATACGGCATTGAGGGCAATTAAGAATTATGAATTAAGAATGATGAATGATGGAAATGTGGAAGATTTTTACGTTATAAGTTTTAGGTAATACGTAAAGCTTATAACTTATAACGTAAAACATGTATCGTAAAACTTATAACTTACGACCTACCTTCCCCCGAACACAAACTTCAACGCATCCTCGATCTTTTCAATGGGCACGATCGTCAGGCCATCTTTTACTTTTTCCTGAATTTCGACCAGATCCTTCTCGTTTTCCTTTGGGATGAGGACCGTTTTTATGCCGCTCCGTTTCGCGGCGAGAAGTTTTTCGTTGAGCCCGCCGATCGCCAACACATTGCCGCGGAGCGTGATCTCGCCGGTCATTGCGATGTCGCTCCGTGCTGCCTTCCCGCTGATCGCCGAAACCATCGCCATCGCCATGGAAATGCCGGCAGACGGACCGTCTTTCGGTATCGCTCCTTCCGGCAGATGAATGTGAATTTCTTTTTTCGAGAAAAAATCCGGATTGAGCTTTAATTTTTTTGCGTTTGAACGGATGTAACTCAGCGCCGCGTGCGCCGATTCTTTCATCACATCGCCAAGCTGTCCGGTGAGCGTTAACCGTTCCGGCCCCCGCATCATCGTCACATCGACCTGAAGAATTTCTCCGCCGACGCTCGTCCATGCCAGGCCGGTGACGGAACCGACGCGCGGTTTTCGTTCGGCTGCACGCGACCGGAATTTCGGGACGCCGAGATATTTTTCGATCCGTGCGGCATCGACGACGATCGGCGCATGCGTTTTCTTTTTCACGGAGCCGTTTTTGTGTCCGTTCGTCTGTTTGCCGAGAACGATCTCCTTCGCCGACTTTCTGCATACCGAAGCGATCTCGCGTTCGAGGTTTCGAACGCCGGCTTCGCGCGTGTACTCTTGAATGATCTTGTTGATCGCCTCGTCTCTGATCGTGATGTCCTTCCCTTTCAAACCGTGCTCGGCCATTTGCTTGGGGATGATGTGACGCTTTGCGATTTCCCGCTTCTCGAAATCGAGGTAACTCGACAGCTCGATGATTTCCATCCTGTCCTGAAGCGGAAGCGGAATGGTGTGACGCACGTTCGCCGTCGTAATGAACATCACGTGTGAGAGGTCGTAATCGACGTCGAGGTAATGATCGTTGAACGTATTGTTCTGCTCGGGGTCGAGCACTTCGAGAAGCGCCGATGCCGGGTCGCCGTGAAAATCCATGCTCATCTTGTCAACTTCATCCATTAATAAGAGCGGGTTCGTCACCCCGGCGCGTTTCATCGACTGGATGATCTTGCCCGGCATCGAGCCGATGTACGTTCTCCGGTGGCCCCGGATCTCCGCTTCGTCACGGATGCCGCCGAGCGAGATGCGGACGAATTTTCTTCCGAGCGCGCGTGCGATCGATTTTGCGAGAGAGGTCTTGCCAACTCCGGGAGGACCGACAAAACAGAGGATCTGTCCCTTCATTTCTTTCACCATGTTGAGGACGGCGATATGCTCGAGAATTCGCTCTTTGGGTTTTTCAAGCCCGAAGTGGTCTTCGTCGAGGATCCCTTTCACATGCTCGACTTTGAGGTTGTCCTTCGTCTTGCGATGCCAGGGAACGCCTGTCAGCCAATCGAGATAATTCCGTGTCACGGTGAATTCTGGAGACATTGCCGGAGTTTTCTTGAGTTTGTTGAACTCCTCCATCGCCTTGGCAAAGATTTCCTTCGGCATCTTTGCTTTTTCGATATCCTTCTTGATCTTCGCCAGCTCCGGAGAGGACTCGTCGTCGCCGAGCTCGTCCTGAAGAATTTTGATCTGTTCCTGGATGAAGAACTTGCGCTGCGACTTTTGGATATTGTCGTGGACTTTCGAATCGATCTCCCGCTCGATCTT
>DATJXA010000107.1:0-29603 GCA_035500675.1 Bacteroidota bacterium
CGCAATACGGGATCCCGGGGACATCCGAGCACGGCATTTCCGCCGTGAACCGGATTCTTGCGTCATGGGGGATCGACTCGACGAAATACTTGATGGTCGACGGGTCTGGGGTTTCGCACTACGATCTTGTTACGCCGGAGACCTTCATTCAATTGCTGCGGGCGATCTACATGCAGAAGGGATTGTTCGACCTGTACTACCGATCTCTCCCCATCGCCGGAGTTGACGGATTGCTCGCATCACGAATGAAAAATTCGCCAGCACAAAACGACCTCCGCGCAAAAACAGGGACCATCCGTGGCGTGAGCGCTTTGTCGGGGTACGTACGAACAGCCGATGGAGAGCTGCTCGCCTTTTCGATGATGATGCAGAATTATATCGGTTCCGGCGAGCCGTACCGCAGGGCCCAAGACGCCATCGGAGTTCTCATGGCGAGTTTGAAGCGAAAATAAAAAAGGCCGCACGTCAAAAGACATGCAGCCTTTGTAGAAAAATCTGACTCCCTCTTATTTCAGAGTTTTGATCCGCACATCGCCTCCCGAAGTTTCCGCGCGAATCATATTGCCGCCGCCGTTGATCTTCCCGCGAAGCTCGTCGTCGGACATATCGCCTCTGACGGTGATCGGAAGTTCACAACGAACCTTCCCTCCGCTCGTGGAGGCCTCAAGGTTTGCGGTGATCGAATCGTTGACGAATATATCGATATCTCCCCCCGAACTGTGGACGTCCACTCCTTTGTTCTCCCCGCTCAGCTTCAGCATAACCCCTCCGCCGGAGGTTTCCGCGTGGACGCTTCCGCCGCTCGATGAAATGTCAACTTCGCCTCCTGACGTTTCGAGATCGACGTCGCCGGCAATTTCCGACGCGCGGATGTTCCCGCCGGAGGTTTCTCCTTTCAACATCCCTTTGATGTTTTGCGCTTCGAGGTTGCCCCCGGAAGAGTTGATATTGACCGTTCCGTCGACCGAAGAGACGGTGACGTTCCCGCCGCTCGTTTCAAACCGGACATCGCCCTCCATATCGCGCAACGTCATATTCCCGCCGGAAGTCGTCGCTTTTACAGAGTATTTTTTCGGTACCATCACATGATAGCTGATGTCGAGGTCGCCTACATCCCATTTGAAGAAATTATTGTCGTTTGATTTCCCGATCACTGAGATCCGGTCGCCGCTTTGTGAGAATTGTACATCGAATTTTTCCGACCGCCGGTCGGATCCTTCGATATCTACTTTCACCGAGACTTGTTCCTGGTCCCATGTTTGCACATCGACGTCCCCGGCATCGGTCTCAAGAACAAGGTTACCGCCTCTTGTTGCGGTGAATGTTTTTTCAATATGTCTGTTGGTGGACCCGCCATCCGAATCGAACATCGAACGCAGTTCTTCCCGGGGATTGTCGCCGGCAGTCGCTTGAAATTGGGAATTCGAATACATGATCATGACACCCCCAAAAAGCGCGCCGATGATCAGGAAAACAGCCGTTTTTACCCATGCCGCAGTTGAAATTTTCATGGCAACTCCTTAGCAATCATTTGAGTTACTATTGTCGCTTGCTAAAGTAACGAAATTCCAAATTAAAAGTTACAGCACGTCGGCCGCGGTTGCGGGACTTTGAGAATTGACCAGAAGCCTTCCGCAGGCTCTCTCTATTATTAAGGGGAAGTTTAATCAAAAAAATCCGGAAGGTTTCTGGAAACAACCCGGCGTCAATCGTTCTCATTGCTTCTCGGAGTCGATTTTTGTATACTTTTTCACCAGCCTACCTAATCGAGTTATGCTAAAATTTATTGCATGTGTAAGCGCTATGATTGCTTTATCTTCATGCAATCAGCCCCGCGAAAAAACAAATCCTCAGGAAACATCTTCCCCAAAAGCCGCAGCAGCGACTATGAAGGTTCCTGATTTCGATGGAGAAGCGTCCTACGCATATCTCACTGCCCAGACCGATTTCGGTCCACGCAATCCGAACTCCGTCGGACATGAAAAGTGCCGCGAATATCTTTACAGCGAATTGCAGAAATACGCCGACCGCGTCCTGCAGCAAGACTTCGACTATTCCGGATACGGCGGCGAAGTATTGAAGCTCACGAATATTTTCGGGTCTTTCAACACTTCCGCAACGCGCAGGATCCTCCTTCTTGCTCATTGGGACACCCGTCCGCGCGCGGATCAGGATGAGAACCCAGCCAACAGAAACAAACCGATCCTCGGCGCCGACGACGGGGCAAGCGGCGTTGCAGTGCTGCTTGAGCTCGCTCGGCTCATGAAGCACACTCCTCCTCCGATCGGCGTCGATATCCTTTTTGTGGACGGTGAAGACTACGGTAAAGAGCACGACCTCGACCGATATTTTTTAGGGTCCCGCCATTTCATGAGCGTGCGGGATACTTCCTACAAACCCATCTTTGGAGTCTTGCTGGACATGGTCGGCGACAGAGATCTTCAAATCCCTATGGAACAAAATTCCATGACCTATGCGCCGAAGGCAGTTGACCTTATCTGGTCGACTGCTGAAAAAATCGGCGTCACTCAATTCGTGAATGTGCCGGGAGAGGAAATTTCCGACGACCACCTTGCGTTCAATCAAGGGGGGATACCGACGGTCGACATCATCGATTTTCAGTATCCGTATTGGCACACTCTTCAGGATACGCCCGACAAATGCAGCGGCGAAAGTCTTCAGGCGATCGGCTCGGTGCTTGCGAACGTCATCTATTCTCCTGCGACCCTCCGGTATTAAGAAAAGGGGACGACAATGACCGATCATACCTCTCCAACCCGCTTCGGACCGTATGAGATCCTCCGCATCCTGATCCCGGGTTTTTATTTTATTTTTCTTTCGTATCTTTACGCCGCAGTTTTTGAATTGTCCATCTTCCCCTTCGACACGTGGGAAATCGGCGTCCCTACGCTCATTATCGGAACTCTTCTCGCCGGCTTGACTCTTTACGCAAAAGAGAGTCCGAAGCGGCGTAAAGCGTTCCAGACCAACCTGCCGAGTCAGTTCATTCTCGAACGGTCGAGACGAGTCAAAGATGCCCCCGCGATGGACGACAATGAGGCGCGAAAATTATATTTCTACATCCTCAATAATTATATGCCGGCGCCGGTGCACGAGAAGATTTTTTTCTTCGGCACTATTTACCACGTCATGATCAGCTTGAGAAGAACGTCATTCGGGTTCGGCATCGCCGGCCTCGTGTTTCTCGGCATCGAATTCACGATGAAATCTCATCTCATGCTCCCTACTCTTCTGCCCGTCGCCCTCGTCTGGCTTGTCTACGCTCTCAACGTCCGTTACAACAAAGCGGACAGGAAAATGCAGGAGAATTATCAGGATCAGATCTTCTGGCTCTCGATGAACGCAAAGCTGGTTGACGACCTTATCGCTCAACGAATGCATTCAGACGTTTCACTATGAGCGGCGCATACGTCGAGGCGATTGTGAACGCTCCATCCGACCCCGCGATCAGAGAATTGATCTCTTACCATCTCTCCGAAGAGGGCTTCACCGGTTTCCTTGAGGACGACGCATGTATCCATTGCTTCATCCCCAAAGACAAATGGGACGATGGAAAAGAAAAAAGAATTTCCACACTATTGAAATCGATCGACCCTCCGACGATCGCACTCTCGGCGATAACGGAAGTTCCTCCCGAAAACTGGAACAGGCAGTGGGAGCAATCGATTCAGCCCATTGAAGTCGGAGAAAATTTCATCATCACTCCATCCTGGCATCCCGTTTCCCCCCAAAAAAAGAAGGTCGTCCTCATCATCGACCCGAAGATGTCCTTCGGAACGGGGTACCACGAATCGACGCGCTTAATGCTAAGAATGATCGAACGGTTTATCCCGCACTATGCGCACATCCTTGATGTCGGGACGGGAACGGGAATACTCGCGATCGCATCGGCTAAACTTAAATCGTCATCTGCGATCGGCATCGACACGGACGAATGGTCGTATACTAACGCGAAAGAAAATGTGGAGCGAAATGATTGTGCAGAAAGCGTTGATATTCGCCTCGGTTCGATAGAAGTCGTCGGCACATCGGGCTTCGATGCGGTGTTTGCCAATATTACGCGCTCGACCATTATCGAGCTGCTTCCGCATCTTGTCCGAATGTTGGCGCCCGCCGGAATTATTCTTTTGTCGGGCATTATGGCCGAAGATCGGCCGGCGATCATTCAGGCGTTAAGCGCGCGGTCGTGTTCGGAAGTTGGAGGTTTTTCTGAGAATGAATGGATCGGAATCGCTGCGGAAAAGGGGCGCGAATGAGAATCGGCGTTATCGATATCGGGACGAATACGATACTTCTTCTTGTAGTCGACGTGGATGAAAACGGCATCGTTCGCACTGTGCACGACGAGCAGGTCATCGCCCGGCTCGGGAAAGGAGTTGATGAACACCGCGTCATCAACGATGAGACGCTTCGCCGTGTCTCGGGTTTCATTGAAACCTACCTCTCGACGTGTCGAGCCCTTAAGACGGAAAAAGTTATTGCCGTCGGCACAAGCGCGCTTCGGGACGCAGCGAACAGACGAGAATTCTGCGACTTCATGTACCGGTCGCACGGTCTCCAAATCGAAATTCTTTCCGGCGATGACGAGGCGCAATGGACATTCCGGGGAGCCCTCAGCGCAAATCGAAACCCGGAAGGGATGTTCACGGTCCTCGACATTGGCGGCGGAAGCACAGAGATCATTCTCGGAAACACCGCCAGGATCGTAAAAAAAACTAGTCTCGACATCGGCTGCGTCAGGATCAGCGAGCGCATGTTCCGCTCCCTTCCTCCATCCGAACAAATGCTTGCAGACAGCCAGAAATTAATTCGCACAGCGCTTTCGTCCTGCGATCTGGGCGGAATTTCTTTTTCAGTTGCAATCGGCGTCGCCGGTACGGTCACAACACTCGCTGCGATAGCGCTGAACCTGCAGCAGTACGACCCGAGCCGAGTCGAAGGATTTGTGCTTAGCGTTGAAGATGTGAAAGGGGAGTTTGATCGACTGAAGAAATATACGCTTGAAGAGACAACAGCGATCCGTCAGATTTCGCCCGGTAGAGCGGATATCATTCTCGCCGGCGTTCTGGTGTTGTTAGAGTTCATGACGGCGGCTGGTTTAAAAAAAATTGCGGCAAGCGATCGGGGTTTGCGGTATGGTATTGCCTTGCGAGAGGTCGAGAAAAACAGGTCTTTTCATTTAAACTGAACTGAAACGATCCTCACTTTGCATGAAACGCACGGCGCGTCAAGGGAGCCGGGCGTAATTCCCGTGAAGGTATCCTGGGTTTGGCCAGCCATCGAAGCCGGGACCTTCCTCTGTTTAACGCCTACGACATTCCCTGCAGCGTCAAAATAGGTGAATTCAAGCACGACAGACTTCACTCTAAAAGTCGATTCGTTATTGAGCTCCACAGAATGGATCGGCAGAATCCCGCCGGGATTGCTGGTAATAGACGTCTCAAAGATAGTGACCTTTTGCGCCTCTTCAGGTCCCGGACCTTTCGGCAATAAGCTTTGCTCAGCTTCGTCGATCTGTTGAAGCTTCGTCTGGGCTTCTTTATATAATGGACTCTCTTCCGGGATCTTTTCGTAATAGTACTGCGCGATTTCGTAATCTTTCGACGCAAGGTATTCGTCTCCCTTTTGCATATTAGCAGGAGCGCGGTCGGCCGAATTATCGCATCCCGACATGAGCGCAAAAAGTATGCATAACATGAGGCGTTTCATCGAAACCTCCCTCCAGCTTCAGGCCCTTACAGCCGAAGATTGTGCCACAACTTCTTTGAGGATCGTCGCCGCTTTGGTGATCTCCTCCTCCGTCGTGTATTTACCCATTGAAAAACGAATGCTCGCTTTTGCGGTTCTCGTGGTTCGGCCGATAGCTTGCAGAACATGCGAGGGTTCCATACTTCCCGATGAACATGCAGAGCCACTCGTCACGGCGACCCCGCGAAGGTCCATGTTCAACAGCAGTGTTTCGCCATCGACGTCAACCTTCGACGTGTCGAATGAAATATTGACGATATGAGGAAGCGAATCTGTCGGATGACCGTTAAAGAGGATCGTATTGAAATTATCCGATAACAGCCGATAAAACTTCCTTTTCAATTCGGCAAGGCGTCTTGTTTCCTTCTCCAAGTCCGATACGCTTAACTCAAGTGCCGTTGCAAAACCGACTGCAAGGGGGACATTTTCGGTACCGGCTCTTCGATTCCTTTCTTGAGCGCCTCCGAACATCAGCGAATCAACCTCCACTCCCCTCCGGATATAGATCGCGCCGATCCCTTTCGGCCCGTAGAATTTATGGGCGGAAATTGCGAGAAGGTCGACGGATAATTTTTTGACGTCCACCGGAATTTTTCCTGTCGATTGAACGGTATCCGAGTGCAACAGGGCGCCATGCTCATGGACGATACGGGCGATGTCCGGAATATCCTGAATCGTACCGATTTCGTTGTTGGCGTGCATCACAGAAACGACTGACGTGTTCGGCGTAAGAAACGCTGCGAGGCTGTCAGGGACGACCTTTCCCGTGGAGTCGACCGGCAGCACGGACACGTCATAACCGGACTCTTTAAGGTTTTCGGCGGCATGGAGAACGGCATGATGTTCAATCGCAGAAACGGCGAGATGTTTTTTTCCGTGCAGACGGCCCGCAGCATGCATTGCGCCGAAGAGAGCATGGTTGTCGGCTTCTGTTCCTCCGCTTGTAAAGAACACTTCCCCCGGCGCGGCGCCGATGAGCCCTGCGATTTTTTCACGGCTCTCCTCGAGCGGAATCTTTGCCTTCCTTCCGAACGAGTGAATGGACGATGCATTGCCGAACGAATCGGTAAAGTACGGCATCATCGCATCGACAACCCTCGGATCGACGGGCGTCGTTGCGCTATAATCGAGGTAAATTTGAGGAGAGGTATTCTTCATGTCCAAAAAGATATCAATACCCGCGTGAAGAATCAAACGATATACGTCGGCATGTGACGGTCGCCATACGGCGGAACAACGAATGTCTAAAATAAAAAAGAGTGACCCCCTCGCACGGGACCACTCTTTTGTCAAACACGATCCAGTTATTCTTTAATGATCCCTCATCCTCTCGCGCTGCACGTCGCGCATTGCCTGCCTCAACTCTTGCACAAAATTCCGTTCGAAGACGATGTACTGCGCAATTTGTTTCTGGGAGAGCACATCTTTTAATTGAAAGAGAAAGATCCGTCTTTCGTCGGCCACTTTTTTATCGATATCGAGGAGCGAGCTAAAGATCTGATCATAGTCGGCGTCGCTAACGTCTGTTTGCGACAAGGAGTCCAATTTATCGATCAATTGATTACGGTCCTTCTCGAATTGCCGCATTGTTGCCTGGTGCCGGTCGTACCGCGACACAAATTTAACCGATTGGTCTTCACCCAGCTTTAGCGCTTCGAGCATTCTCACTTTTTTGTAGCTCTCGATGCGGTCGTACGCCGGCCATTGGGAGCGGTCCCCATGGCGCGGCTGAGACTGCGCTGACCCATTCCATAAAAAGAGAAGGCATGCTATCGCCGTAGCAAAATATTTCATCGTCGTATTCTCTCTTATAATGATATCTTGTTGAGTTGTTCGATCACAGGGCCTACATCTTCGTCGGCAATATCCTCAAAAGAATTATCAGCCGCAAGAAATATCGAAAGGCTGTGCCCGTGAGCCAGCTCGTCGTCGACGAGTTCTTTCTCGATATGGAGAGAGAGCAGCGACGGGTTGGACAGCGTTTCCACCATCCGCTGAGACGGCTCCATCGTCCTCGCAAGAACGCTCGACGACGCAATAGATTCCGTAATCTGGTCGATATCGTCTCTCGGGACTTGTTCGACGAGTTGTTCTAACCGGAGATTTGGCTGAAGGCTTGGAAATCCGGCCGGGGGCGTGCAAAGGATATACACCGAGACCATGCTTGCAACGACCGCGACGGCCGAAACGGGCGCAAGAAATTTTTGAACCCATGCAGGCAGAATAATTTCCGGCCAAGGACCCCGCCGTTCTTCCGCTCTGCGGCGGATGTTCGGAAGAAGATTCGTAAAATAATGTGTCGGGACGGCATCGTCCTCTACATTGCGCAGCGCATCGAAGGCAATGCCGATCGAGGCAATGTCCTCCGTGCACTGTGCGCAGGTTGCCAAGTGCCGTTCAAGCAGCTCCGCATCGGCGGGGGAAATGACCCCTTCCTGCCGATCGACGAGCAGGGATCGAAACTTATCGCATTCCATTTTTTACATACTCTCCTATCTTCTTCACCGCATGAAAATAATTTGCTTTGAGGCCTCCAACGCTAGTCTTCAGGATCTTCGAAATCTCCTCATACGGTAACTCCTCATAGTAACGCAGAACAAAAACTTTCTTTTGCTTCTCCGGCAACCGATCTATCGCGGACTTGATCAACCGCGTCTGCTCTTCGCGTTCCATCTGCTCGAGTGGAAGCGGATCATCCGCTTCGTGCTGCATTGTCGTGTCATCGAGTGAAAAAGTTCTCCTTGTTTTCTTCCGGCGAATCTCGTTCAGCGAAAGATTCATCGCGATCCTATAGAGCCACGTATAGAAACTTGAATCGCCCTTGAACGATCCGATCGACCGGTAGACTTTGACAAAGATATCCTGTACGACGTCGTCGGCCTCGTCGTGGTCGGGAAGCATTCGCCGGACAACCCAGTAAATTTTTTCCTGATACCGGAGAACAAGAAGATTGAACGCTTTGTCATTCCCATTCTTAAACTCTTCGATAAGCTCAAGGTCGGTTCGGTGATCCATCGGGTTTATCGTGGTTCGATTTTTGGACACTTCGAAAATGCCGAGGTTTAATATGTCCAGACATCAGTAAAAGTTGTACCGGAGGCCAATCAGTGCATCAATCCGGCCGTCGTAGTCGCTGCTCATCCGGGAATACTGGAACACACCTGGAATATTCGCTCCTTGCGTATAACGGGCAAGAAAGAGATGAAAATCTAGGAACATGTCACGCACCACTTCATAACGGGCGGTTACGCCGTACGATTGATGTTTGATGACCGGGCCGTACAGAAATGGCGGGGTCGGGAGCAAGTACTGGAACTTCGTCGAATCCTTTGCTCCTTTACGAAGGGACTCAAATTGCAACCCTACCTTCAGGCTTCGGTAAGGACGATAATTTGCTTCGAGATACAGATCGTCTGCATTCTGTCCTATCCAATCTCCGAGGTCGAACCCGTGGCTCTGGTACGTCACATCCGGAAATTTATGATTGTATACCCATGGGTTCGTCCGAGTGTATTCTACCAAAAAATCTGTATTGGGATACAGAAGGTCGTATGCGCGCGTCCCGACAGTAAACCCTAATTGATTTCGCTGACGGTCCGGAAGATAAAACTCCGTCGGAGAGAACTCGTCGATGAAGAGGGTCGCGTACATATTATAATTTTTCACCGCATTGATATCGACGCTTCCGAAAACTTGCTTATTGTCCTCGTCTTCGTTGTAATGTTCTGCCGCAAAGTAAAACATGACGGGTAAGAGATAGATCAGTTCGGGATTTCTGCTTCCGTAGATCTCCGATTCACCCACTGACACATCGACGCCATTCGCCACCGAGGCTTCCAGCATTTGTGCAGCCATATATTTTTGCCGGTATATTGTCCGGTATCCGACATTCCCCGAGAGGTTAAGGCCGGGAACAAGAAACGAATTCACTGAATCGATGAGGTCAGAGCTGAGCCAGCTATGGATAAAAGTAAAATCGACATCTTTCCCTAGTTTTGCGCGCAACTTTAATTGCGGATAAGAAGGCGGCTTGTCCGAAAGAATGAGGTTGCCATGGTATCCTGCTCCCCACACATTTGGCATTTTCTCTATTGAAAGTGTGAGGAAGGCAACATCGACATTGACTTGCGCGTCGGCAAGGTCGTACTGAATAGTATGTCCCTTGTTTTGTGAAAGGATTTGGCCCTGCAGCGGAGTAAGGTCCTTTCTTGGATCGACATACGTTCCAGTCTCTTCGTTGTCGCGGAAGTAGAGATACAATCCAACGTTATCTCCAAGATATCCGTAACTAAGCAGCCCGTTCGATCTGATCTTGGTGTTGGTTTTGGTGGGGTTCGCCTCGACGGAGTACCCTCCAATGAGATCTATGTTGAACGTCCCCGGAGAGCTACGGTACGGATAGAGATGCCACCGCTCTTCCGGCAAGTCCTTGTTGTACTTCAATTGTTGCAACTCGACAAAAAACTCTTGTTTGTAAAATTGCAACTGATCTTTTTCGACCGAGGTTAGCTGGTCGGCGTGGGCGTCGATGGCAATAAGAAAGCCCGCAATCTCCTTCCGCGTTATTGGTTTAACTGCATCCCGGTAATCTTTGAGAATGCCCTTTCCCTCCATCCTTTTAAGAAAATCATAGACCTCATGAGAGGGATGAACGTATACCGACTGAGCCTCTACACCCTGCATCGCCATGGAAAGAAGAAACAGTGAAAATATGCTGCACCGGATCATTCGAAACTCGCCGTGTTTGATGAATGGAATAAAGTGAAGTATGTGAAAAATCATCGACCGTTTTCCCCTCTAGACATCGGGAGATAAGAAAGAAGAACCGAGGCCGCGAGAATTGCCGCCACAACTGCAAGCGACGCGCCAACACTGATTTTATAAACGCTCATAATAAGCATCTTTGCCCCAACATATGCAAGGACGACGCCGATACCATATTTCATAAATTCAAATTTCCGCTGTCCTTTTTCGAGAACAAAATACATCGAGCGTAATCCGAGCACGGCCATGATATTCGAGCTGAAAACAATTAATGGATCCGTAGTGATCGCAAACACGGCGGGAATTGAATCGACCGCGAAGACGACGTCCGTCGTTTCAATGATTAGAAGGACGACAAAGAGCGATGTCGCAACGAGCACTCCTTTGTCCTGGAAAAAAAAGCGGTCCGGGGGCCCGGCGTCCGAGATGGGGATAATTTTCCGAACTATCGTGAGGATCACATTTTTGTCGGGCTCTATCGTTTTCTCCCTGCCAAAAATGATCTGGTAACCGGAGTACATCAAGATGAGCCCAAAAACGTACATGATCCAATGAAACTCTTTGACGAGCGTCGTCCCCAAAAGGATCAGAGCTCCCCGTAGAATGACGACTCCGATAATGCCGTAATTCAGGACTCGCCGCTGTTGAACCGGCTGGACGTTAAAATAAGAGAAGATAAGGATGAAGACGAACAGGTTATCGATGCTAAGGGATTTCTCGATTACGTATCCTGTAAAAAATTCGAGAGCCTTCTGAGGGCCGTATGCGAGGTAAATTGTCGCGTTAATAAGAAGAGAGAGCAAGACCCAAAACATGCTCCAGAAAATCGCCTTGCGGGTAGACATATTTTCTTGCGCGTCTCAAAAATTGTTTCACGGACCAATGTTCCGGGACCAATCACGATCAATTGTTTTTGCGCGAGGCTAACGCATAAACGCCGGTACACCCCCTCACATGTACTCATGAGCCTTTCCTTGCCCAACATTGAGTGCTCTATGGTACTAAACGACACAAAGATAAGAAATCCCGTCTCGAGAACAAAAATAAATCTTTGGCGCTGTGCTCTGTGTCTCAATTCTTCTGACCCGTAAACCTGCTATGGCAGGATCTCTTGATAAAAAAATGGCCTATTCTATTTCTTCGCGATCATACCATGCGAGATATACGATCCATGCGAGACAGGTGGGCTGTCTAAACCTTGATTTCGTCAAAACCAATCCCTATCTTTCTTACTGAAACTCGCCCGAGTGGTGAAATGGCAGACACACTGTCTTCAGGAGGCAGCGCTCGCAAGGGCATGGGAGTTCAAGTCTCCCCTCGGGCACGAGGTACGCTGATTGAGATCGGCGATCGAACTCTCCGGACCGAAAGCCTCAATTTCATTTTCGATTTTCACCCTGCAACGTACACGCACCCGCGACCATAGAATGGTAACTCTCCAGACAGAACCTGTTAATTTTTCATTCGAGGCTCAACCGAAACTATTATTAATCTTTCACCAAGGCTCCAGACCATGAAAAAGATTCTCATCGCATCATTCATCCTTCTCTCATCATGCCTCTACGCCCAGAAGGCTGCTCCTTCCGACATTGAAATCGTCGAGAGCACGCCAATTGGCACGACGCTTGACAATCCCGATATCCGCAACGCTCAAGAAGTTTGGCTGGAGATGATCGGCAGTTCACGGCACTCCCTCGATTTTGAGGAGTATTACGTTTCGAACGAACGTGGCAAGTTACTCGAAAGCGTTCTCGCCGCCATTTACGCGGCGGCCGATAGAGGCGTGAAGGTGAGGTTCATCGTCGATTCCCGAATGTATAAAACGTATCCGGAAAGCGTCGACAGTCTCGGACGACATCAGAACATCGAAACCCGTCGAATTAATTTTGGGGCAATTGCCGGGGGAATTCAACATTCGAAATATTTTATCGTCGACGGCAAAGAGGTTTTTGTCGGAAGCCAGAATTTCGACTGGAGGTCGTTGGAGCATATTCACGAGCTTGGCCTCAGGATCGATAACCCCGAAATCGCCCAGGTGTATGGCGACATTTTCAACCTTGATTGGCAACTCGCTTCGGACACGACACTGCCTAAAAAGAAAATTATCGTTCCGGATAAACATTATCAAATCCCGATCCATATTACTGCACAAGGAGGAGAGGATGCGCTTATCACTCCCACATGCAGCCCGATCGGATATATTCCCGACACCACCTTATGGGATGAACGCGCGATCCTAGGCGTGATCGACAGCGCAAAGAGGACGCTGACCCTCCAGTTTCTTTCTTACGCTACTCGCGTGTGGGGCGGAGGAACGTACAGCGTCATCGATGACGCGATACGCAAAGCCGCGAAAAGAGGCGTGAAGGTGCGGATGATCGTTTCGGATTGGGAGAAGGGATCGCCGTCCGTGATCGCGTTAAAAGAACTCAGTGCGATTCCGAACATCGAAGTAGCATTCACCGCGATCCCCGAATGGTCAGGTGGGTATATCTCCTACGCACGCGTGGAGCATTGTAAATATATCGTCGCAGATGATACAACGTTCTGGCTCGGGACGGCAAACTGCGAGAAGAGTTATTTCTATGGCACCCGGAATCTTGGGATCGTCGGGATGAGCCCCGTCTTAGGCGGAACCTTATCCAGGATCTTTTTGAAAAGCTGGAACAGTCCCTACAGAGAACTGATCACGCGTGAAGGAGATTATAAACCGCGCGAACATGGCGAAATAAAATAGGCTACTTTTACCAAACTCGATGCTTCCGCCGCCGGAAGCCGCTCACGAGATCATTTTATTAAGAGAAGCTTATTCACTTGGGTGAACGTGCGATTGCTGCTCGACGAGCTTGCAACTATCCTGCAAAAATAGACACCGCTCGCCATGTCTCCGGCGTTCCATTGATAGTCAAAAGTTCCCGCCGGCAAACGATCATTGACCAGCAGCGCTACTTGTCTTCCTACTGCATCAAAGATCCGGAGGTCCACGCGGCTTGCTTCCGGTAAACCGATTCGGATCATGGTCGATGGATTAAACGGGTTGGGAAAGTTTTGACCCATTGAATAGACCTCGGGAATGACTATACTCGGTTGCCTCACTGTAGCCGGCGTATCCGAACCAATGAGTTGGACATCATCAAGATAAAATCCGTCCGATTGATTGACTGCGTCCGCAAGAAGCCTGAATCGCAATTGAATATTTGTGTTCCCGGCCCCGACAAACCCTCCAAGATCGAGAGTATCCACTAATAATGGACCTACGACCTTAATGCCGTTCAGTTTCCGGATCGGAACCCAAGTGCTGCCATCTTTTGATACCTCCACGAATAATGTGTCGGACGGATCGATAATGCTCTTGTAATAGTACGTGAGCTTCATCTGTGCGTATGGTGATAAATCGAACGATTTGAGACGCCTTAAAATGTTGTTAGTGTTCGGCAAATAGGCGCCGTATGGACTATCCGTGATGTCAAGCAACCCCGGGGAATGGTGAAATTTCTGGGAGTATCCCCACATGCCGTAATCCCACAACACCAAAGTGGAATCTTCAAAATCATCGACCGTTTCCCGACCGATCATCACCGTATCCACTCCGGTCGACGGAAATCTGGCTGTATTTTTCATGATCGCTTGGTCTTGTGCCGTGATATAGTAATTGACGATATCGCCCGGCGTCAGCGTTGTGGGAAAATCGAACGTGAGTTGATAAGTATTGGCGGAGCCGTTTCCTAAAAACTTTCCCGTCGATTCCCCTGATCCGTTGATGGTGTAGTGGAATACGATGGAATTTGTGTCAACCGCAATATTGTCGGTGATGTTGGCAACGATCGTGAACGGCCCCTTCAACGTCAGAGTATTTTTTAACGGTTCGTGGATAAAAATCTGGGGGGGAATGATATCCGGACCAACATGGAATGAATTGATCGTATAGGGCAAATAGCCGGCTGCCGTTTTTATCAAAACAAAATATTGCACGTCGGCGGTCATTCCTAAAGCCGGAATATATCCGGTATATTTTCCGGATCCCAGCGTCATCGCAACTTTCTTGAAGGGAGGCCCTCCGTCGGTGTCATAATAGAGAGTCGCCGATTGAATTGGCGATGACGAAGTAATGGTCGCAGAAACGGGAACAGGATCGGATATATCTTCCGTGTCCTTCAACTTGTCAACAACCGCGGTGTATCCGCCAAGCCAGCGTAGGATTTGGTTGAGGATAAGAACGCGCTTGGAAGAATCCGCGATCGCTTCAAGTCCTCCGAAGCTGAAGTAGACGACTTTGTATCCTCCGTTGTAACGGATCGCCGCCGATTGGCCCGCATAGGCGCCGTCCCCGTAATTAAAAGCAGAGACAGATCCGTTCGTCGGTTGGGTGACATCAGGGAACTGTTCCGAAGCCTGTCGTTCTGCAAGATATTCAGTAAATGAAATGCCGTTGCCGATGGAATCATTTGCAACGCCGACGACGTTCGTTGTCCCGGCGTTATCGGCGACGTAATGTGCTTTAAGGACATTCTCCATGAATGTCTTCGATGTTCCGCCTGACGCGCTAAACTCATCACCCGTCGGATCGGAAAGGTCCCAGCCGATATCCTGACCGGAAAGAAATATTTTCCCTCCCCCGTTCAAATAGGATGTAATCGACGATCTGTCGGTGGAATCGAGAGAGGGGAATGCCCATTCGCAAAACCAGATCACCGTGCCGTACTTGGACAACACGGCAGCCGGAGGTGTTCCGCTTTTCGAGTGATCCCACACATCGTATCCCGCTCCTAACGCTTGAAGCGGGCTGATGTACGACCCTTCAACGTTGACGGTTCCATCGTCATCATCGACCAGCAAAATGCTTGGAGCGATCGACAGACTAAACGAGAATTGTTTTGTGTATCCCCCCGGCGTTGAATACGTCAGCGTAAACGGTATGACCGAGGGGACAGCATCCGAGCTGATTGAAATTGCAAACGGATCGGAGGCGTTCGAAACTACAGAGCTGTCGACGACATCGAGTCCGCGCACGAGACCATACGACGAAGTACTTTTTGTGAGCGAGACTGCCCAATGATTTGTCGAGAGAGTCGCCGTGACATTCGAAGCGTCGCCCCAATTGTTCTGCACCGATATGATGATGTGTGCAGATTCGCCAGGTTCGAGGATCCCGTTGCCGTTCCCACCCGAAGCATCGTCAACCGTTATCGACCCGAGCACAAGGTCCGGAAGGGGCGGGGGCGGCGTTTCCGTGAGAGCGCGCGCCGCATTGATCCTTCCGTATCCGAGCTTTCCGGCAAACGAAGAAGGGTTCAGAGCGTCAATGTTGTCCGCTGTCCCGCAAATTTGAAACAGGATTTGTGAGGCGCTCCAAGTCGGGTGCGCCGATTTCACAAGACCTGCCAGCCCCGACACAAGCGGGGTCGCCATCGACGTTCCCGACCAGTCTGATTGGTAGCCGTTGTTCGGAACGGTGCTGAGGATGTTCACACCGGGAGAGAATACCTGAACGTAATCCGGTGTGCCGTAATTTGAGAAGCTTGCGATCTTGTCGTTTGTATCCGTCGCTCCGACGGCAAGCACTCCGTGGTAATTAGAAGGATAATTTGCAACGACACCGTTGTCGTCCCCGATGCCGTCGTCTCCTCCATTCCCTGCAGCCGCAACGACGAGAACATTTTTTTCCAACCCATAACGGACGACATCCTGTTCATACTGCGAATACCCTCCTCCGCCCCAACTGCAACTCACGATATTTGCGCCGTTGTTGATGCAGTAGAGAACCCCGTCGAATGTATTATAGAGCGATGTCGCGGTCTCCCCGCCGGAGTCGATCCCGTGTTTCGTAATCATGAGTTTGCATTTAAAGCCGATGCTCGCAATTCCAACGCTGTTATCCGTCACCGCCGAGGCGGTCCCGGCGGTATGCGTTCCATGCGGGTTTCCATTCTTCGGGCTTGGATCATTATCGGGAGTCGTTGTCGCTGTCGCCCCTTGGAAATCCCATCCGTGCCAATCATCGACAAAACCGTTGCCGTCGTCGTCGATGCCGTTCGTCCGTTTATCGTGGCCCTGCGCATCCAGTCCCGTCTCTCCCGGATTCGTCCAGATGTTCGCTGCGAGGTCTTCATGCGTATAGTCCGTGCCCGAATCGACGATCCCGATGACCACGGTGCTGTCACCCTTTGTGACATTCCACGCCGCCGACGCGTCAATTTTTGCAAGGTTCCATTGCGCGGCAAAACTCGGATCGTTCGGAGTATATCCCGTCGTATGACGAATATAACTCGGCTCTGCATATTCGATATTCGGGTCGTTGCGGAGTTCTTTCACCACATTCATCACGTCGATGGATTGAGGGATGATGAATTTGAAGATACGTGTAAACTCTTCTTCGCTAGGTTTGCGGGCAACGCGCAGGAACGGCTGTGAGGCTTGAAGCACCGAATACTTCTGGGCCACTGAGGCGTACGCGCTCGATGTTTGGACGCCGCTTGTTGGCTGCGGCTTGAATTTGACGTAGATAACTCCAGGCATGATTTCAGGGGCGTTCGATTTGGACCGTAATGGTGCTCTCGCGAATGAAATAGATCCGATGGCCAGGGAAAAAGCAATCGCGAGCAGCAGGGCCGAGCGATGATAAATCAGCATCTTCACGTTCCTCCGATTAATCTTGTTTTTTTGCTGAAAGATTTTTGGCGTATTGTCCGCCGGTGTCTGGCGACCCGGAAAGCAATGAGTGAGTCCTACACGTGCCTTAAATCAACCTCTTTTTATGATAAAAATCAACGAAAGTCTTTCGGGGTTATACTACGTTTTGCGGAACGATATTAGCATCGCTTCAATTTTTGAACGCTTCTACTGCTTCGCGTCCAAGCGGATACCCAAAAGGTCCTTCGACCTGAAATATACCCACGTGACAATGGCTAACGTCATCGTCCCTCCAAAAACGGCCGATGGGATCGTCCCCATGAGTTTGGCGGCAAGACCCGATTCAAACGCGCCAAGCTCATTCGACGCTGCAAGAAAAATCCCGTTCACAGCCATGACTCTTCCTCGTAATTCGTCCGGCGTAAGGGTCTGGAGAAGAGTCCCCCGTATAACAACGCTGACACTGTCGAAAGCGCCGCTAAAAAACAGCGTGATGATGGAAAGAATCATCCACGGGGAAACGGCAAATGCGAGGATGCAAATCCCGAAGCCTGTGACCGCGACGAGAAGATTTCTCCATGCGTGTCCCATCGCCGAGTTCCGCGCAAGGACCATGAGAGTCAGCACTGCCCCTAGAGACGGGGCGCCGCGGAGGATGCCGAGCCCCTGTGGGCCGACGTGAAGAATGTCCTGGGCGTAGATCGGCAACAGAGCCACTACTCCTCCAAACAGCACAGAGAACAGATCGAGGGAGATCGAATACAAAATGACCTTGGTGCGGTATACGAAGCCGATCCCTTCTTTGATGCTCTCCTTGAGGTTCGTTTCTTCGTGCACGTCGGAGACAGGTCTGTCCGCAATCCTCGAATAGAGATAGAATGTCATCAAGACGAGCGCAACAACGACGAGCAATGTATTCGAGAATCCGATCCACGCATAAGAAAAACCGGAGATCACCGGACCGACGACCGCGCCGATCTGCCATGCAGAGCTGCTCCATGTCGCCGCATTTTCGTATAACTCAAACGGAACGAGAAATGCACGCAGCGACGTCGCAGTCGGGGACTGAAAGGCGCGGCATAATCCTATGACAAAAATGGTGGAGTAAATCGTGAAGAGTAAAAGCGCCGGGTCGATCGCTCCCTGCCATCGCGCGACGAACTGCAACACGGTCGAGCACAGAGCGATGCATCCTACGCTCCATAAAAGGATCTTTCGTTTGCTGTAACGGTCGGCGACATGCCCGCCGAAAAGAGAGAGGGAAATAAAGGGGATCGCCTCGACAAGCCCGATCAGGCCGAGGGCAAGTGGGTCGTGCGTGATCCTGTAAAGCTCGTAGCCGATCGCGACCTCTTGCATCATCAAGCCGATCGTCAGGAGGAACGAAGAGAGCGTGAGGTCGCGGAATTCCGGGAAACGCAGGGCAGCGTAGGCGTCGTGTTTTTTTAAGTCTGAGGCGGGCAGAGTGGGAATAAAAAGTTAAAAGTTAATAATGAAAAATGATCGCTTGCTAATATTTTTAGAGAGACAACGGCGTTCCGCTCCGTGAGATAGGCTAACCGCTGAAATATAATGTTCGCACCTTCGATACGCAAACTGCTCGTGTAGACAAACGATTTGTCTGCGCCACTACACATGCCGCAAAGTGAGAGTGAGCGGTTTCTGCTCTCCAATAGGCCCCCCCTGAAAAATGGAAGAAGGCGGCTGTCTTTCATCGGACGGCCGCCTTCTTTGGTGCATCCTTTCGGCGTACCTACCGATTCACGTCCCAATTTTCAAGAGCTACGTCCATCGCTTCCAAAACCTCATCTGCTTTCTGTTCGAGGAATACAGATCTGCAACGGGCGGCAACGTTGCTCTTAATTTGTTTTACAATATCCGATTTTGCGATAACAGCAAGGGCATAGATCACTCTGTTGTCCCGATCCTGCCAGATCTCTTGTATCTGACTTGTTTCAAAAGCCGATTGGCTTATCGAGCGCGAGACCGATCGAGTAAAATCGTCGGGGGGCAAAGACGCAGCGTTGATCATGTCTGTGTGCGCTTGCATAAACCGATCCATGACATTCTTCACACGTGCATCAAGAATTATTGCGATCTCCTGCCGGGCTGCATCCTCTGCTTTCCGGCGGGCACGAATGACATCAGCATCGATCTTTGCGCTACCGACCTCATAGAGCGCATCAGAATCGCGCGGCGGTTTCGTCACCCATTCCGGCGCTTGAGGCGGAGGCGCCGCCGCTTCCTGCGAAGGCCCACAGCTATTCATACCGACGCCGAAAAGCAATGATGCCACTGCCGTACAAAAAAGATTTTTCATAACCCCTCCCATTTTTTTAATACGTGCCCGTAAAGCACGGTCAGAATTCGGATATCAGTTCATCGTTGCCAATCTCCAACGAATGTGGAACATGTCAGTTTTTTGCCTTCTCAAGAAACGATAAAAGTGAGTCTTCGTCGATCGTCAAACGGCGGATGGACCTTTCTTGCGCAGATCCGTTTGTATCCGCAGCGCCTTTTGATTTAATAAGCATGGAACCTAGCGCTTGCTGCGATTTATTGTCGATAAGTGTAATGGTAATATCCGCCAGAACGCTGAACGCTGCGCCTCCATTTTCTTCCGATGGCCTTGCCGGGACGCTTTGGTATCCGACTTTGAGCACGAATCGCGACATATCGACGATATGATAGCCCGCGTGCGTGATGGCATCGGCGACGGCAGACCTGAGAGCTTCGTTCACTGCAGGCGTTTGTGATTCTATTTTCAATGCAAACGCCACGTCGGCATCGAGAATAGTACAATCGAACGTCGCCGATGATGCTTTAATCTCGGGAACAAAGTCATTTCCAAGAACCTGCGAGGAGAGCCGGGCCGTCATATGCGAGCCTATGCTTCTGCGAGCGTGCAATGCAAAACTCGCTACGCCGGCACGATCGGTGACAGCTTCACCGAGCGGTACGCCGGATGAACCGAGGAATGCAACACCAACGCCGGAAGCAGGAATATTTTTTTTCCCATCCGCGATAACCACGCGGACGACGAAAGGGGCAGGGAAGCTTTCTCCGATTTTTCCATATTGATCGTCCCCGCTTTTCTTTTCAATGCGCACTCTTGAAAGCGCCGCCTTGATCGACGATGTTAACGCCGAAGGTCTCACAGACGAGTCCCCGGAGAAAGGGGCGGCGGCAACGGCATTGTACAACGCTTGTTCGGAAAGTAGAGTCCTGATCGTTCCCCGTGCGTTGGTCAGATTTTGCAACGCCTCATTCAATTTTCCCCGTTGAAGCAGCTCTTGAGCAAGACGACTGAGTTCTGCAGCCTGCTGCCATCCTAAAAATAATTTTTCTCCGATACTCGCGGAGAATTTTTCTTTATCGAGCGCGGCAAGTGCGTAGGTCATCATGGCCGGGGTGTCGACTGCTGTCGCGATCACTTCCCCTCCGGCGAAATCTTCATCGACGATCGACGTCGATCTAATTTTGAGCTCGACATACGTCTCCCCGCGCGGATCGAGTTTATACAGTTGCCGGATATTGTTCACTTCGGTCTGAACTCTAGCCCTTAGTTGCGCCGCGATGTCCAACTGGGCCATCCGCTTCGCTGTTTCATCCTGCTTGCTATCGCTTCCATGTCCAACGCCGAGAAGGTATTTGTCGGGAGGGTAATTAGGGTAGGCGCGTTTCACTGCCCATTGAGGCACTTGGGCCGACAGAGAGGACCCAACGAGAAGAAGACTCCCGACGAGGAAACCCGCTGTGCCTCCATGTGTCATTAATTTCCGGTCGTGAAGGAAAATGTGTAAGGATTTTTCACTGACGTTCCGTCTTTCGCGCGCAATGCTGTCGATACAGTTGCGGTGTAGAGCGTATTCGGAGTGAGCGACAAGAGAGGCGTGAAGGTGAAGGATGACGCATTATACGTTATGGATCCATTAGCAGCTGGATTCAGTGAAAATGCACCGGCGATAGATGTCGAGTCGATCAAAAAATTACAATAGACGTTGATCGATGCGGTTGGCGACACGCCCGCCCCTGTCGGATAAGCGCTTGTGACGCCGTACGCGGCAGTCGTGAACGAAAATGAATACGCCGATGGCATTTGGTCTCCGCTAAGATCCTTCACGGTAGGGGCGATCGTCACAGTGTATTTTGTTTCCGATGCAAATGTGACATTGGACGGGGGCGACCAGTAAAACCCCCAGTCTCCGTAGTAGACTGAGACATTCCCTCCTACCGACGGTGATATGGAAAACGCAGAGGCGGCGCTTCCCGTATCGATGAGAGCATTAAAGCGCATCGTTGCGCTCGGATACAACGGCGAGATCGCGGTGTCATTATCCGATGGATAGGTATTCGTCACTCGGAAATATGGCTCTGGAATAAAGGAGAAACTAATCGGCGCGCCGAGGGTGTCGCCGTAAATGTCGCCTGCCGAGGGGCCAATAGTGATGGTATACTGTTGTGCTACCTTAAAATAAGGGTAATAGATTTGATAGCTGGTGGGAAAGCGGATATCAAGGCGGTTATCCGGCAGATAGACAAGCCAAGAAGGAATGGGCGTGAGGGGAAAATCGAATGTCGTTCCTTCTACCGGCGTCGCGCGCGTGGTGTCGATGTATACCGTCTCGTCCGAAGGAGAGATCGTGACGTTATGGATGACGGAGCGCGTATCCATCAACGTACTGAACCGGATGATGACGACATTGTTGGGCGACATGATATTCGGACCCACAGCACCGGGCCATGGGTCTGTCCAGACAATGGCCGGCGGCACATTTGAGCTGGTCGTTGTATCAAGTATGCCGCTGGGGCTAGAATCACATCCCGCACACAACACGGCAGCAACAAATAGACACGCAAGCGATTTCATACCTCCTCCTCAATCATGACCGATGAGATTCACCGAACCTCCGCACTGGGCCAAAACGTCCTGAAAAAGATTATTCTACCGCGAGCATCAGCAGCTTCCTGTTTGCGCTCACTTTTCTCAACGACCCTTGAGTAAAATTTTGCGCGAATTCTTTCTTCAGCGCCAGAAAGAACAGCGATGAATTTTGAAAATCTGGGTTCGTGACCCACGCAAGGTATTCCATAGTCTTGTCCGTGACGACGTTCTCCTTGACGCGATTGCACAGTTTTTTCAGAGAGAGAAGCGCCGCGGGCGAAAGCTCGTCCTGCGCATCCGCGGTAAATTTTCCGGTGACGTTGAAGATCACTTTATACTGCACGCCGTTCTTCATGTCATCGGCCCAATATGCGTTAATGCGGCTCATGACATTGTTGAGCGCGTTCGTGATCGCGGCCTCGACAAGGGCTTCCTGGGGTGCGGCAGACTCATCGCTGTATCCCGTTTCGGTTCCCAGAAGACGCGCTGTCGTCGTCTCGTAGGCACGGACAGAGACCGAGGCCTTATGGACCTCTGTCGAACCGACACTTCTGCTCTGGATGTCAATGCTGTAGGTGATATAGACGTCGCTTCCGACGGAAAGGGCGATAGCGTACGACATATCGTCCCCGCCGCCTTTTAGCGTCATTTGCGCTTTTTGATCCTGGTAGATCTCTTGCGCTTGTTCCGGAGCGATCACGTTGTATTGTTTTGCAGTGAGATACGATTCGATCGCAGCGGCGCCTTGTTTAAGAAGCGGGTCTTTTTGGAGCATTTCGAGCGGACTTTCACCGGGCTTTACCTCCGGAAGCGCCATCAACGTCGGCAAGCCGATATTCTCCGCCACTTCCTGTGACGACATGATGATGCCTTTTTGGAGAAGGACATCCTTGATAGCTTTTACGTTGATACGAAATTGTTTTTCAACTTTAAGCTTTTCTCCGCCCGCCATTTTGACGCGGCTGTCGAGCCCGTTCGCTTCCCACGAAATGAATTTCATGATGTTGTCCGATGCGAAGAACTCGTTCTCGTACGGTTTGAATTTCTCTTTTTCTTCTTCCGTCTTGAGGATCCCGTCAAATCCCGCGCCTCCGTAGAGGACAAAATAGACTGCAGACTTCCGCGCGTCCATCTCCGCCAGCTTCAACGATTCTTCTTCCTTGAAGCCGAAAAGCCCGCTCGCACCTCCGATGCCTTTCGCTTTTACGAGGACCTCCGACGACCCGTTCGCTTCGATGAACGTCGCTTCGTGCGATTCCGGAAGGTTGCTTTGCGCCCTCGCAGAAAGAGGGACACACAGCAGAGCGATAGTGATGAAAGCCAAAAGATTTTTCACTGTTGTAGTCATGATCGATCTCCGAAAAAATAAATGTGAATTTGCCGAATCATTACTTCAATGACGGAAGCGAATAATTTACCCAGAAAGCCAACCCAAGTCCGGAATATTTGACATCCGGCCCCGTCGCATCGCTGTTCCGGGTGTCCCTATTGTTCTTATCGGTGACGTCGACGCTCCAGGAGTTACTCGTTCCGAAAATATTGTATTCAGCACCGACGCCGAGCGAAAGAATGGGAGTGATATATGCTTCGATCCCGGTCTTCCCATCGAGTCCAATATTTCCGTTTGTCAGTCTGTAGATACTCCCGTCGTAGCCGTAAGCATCGAGCCGTGTCAGCGAATATTTCACATCCGCCTCGACCAAAAATCCAAACCTTCTGAAATAAAATTTCTTCAGCACGCCGAGGTTGATGTACCCTGTAAGCGACGGACCGATATCGGTGCTATCGTTGCCGTCATTATAGTACAACGTGCCGTCGACGGAAGTGATCCCGATCGCTCCGGTCAGACCCGCCCAAAATTCAGTGATCTTCGTTGCGTTCGCCAAGTCTGTCTGGATGGACACTGAAGCGCCGTACGCCGATCTACTTTGCGAACGTATTTTTATAGAAAAATCGTTCCTCGGGAGATCGAACCCCGTGGCGTTGTTGTCAAACGGCGATATCGAAACGGGAAAAGCGCGGAGTGCGACGAGCCCGTTGATCCCAAGAAGAGGTAATTCCGTGACAGACAAACCCTCGGAGTAATTCGTTCCGGTAATTGTTTGTGCATACGACGTTGCGGTCTCATCCCGCTCGTTGTCCCCGACCTCCCTGATTTTGACAAACCCCCGTTTAGTTTTCACGATGTCGCCGCTCGATGTTTCCTGGTCCTCCTCCACCCAATATGCATCGTCGAGTCCGACACCTTCTTTGCTGCCGAGGTTTAACCGGACCCCGAAAAGCGTCGGCTCGGTTACTTCGCCCGTCAACCGGAACGCTTCCAACTTCTTCGTTTCTGTCTGAATGTTGAAACAGCTCAAGTCGACCGCAGCTTTAAACGCATTGAAGTCTTCAGTCCCATCGTCGTGGATCCGCCTTCCGTCAAAAGTTTCATCCTCATGCGCGCCGCTTCGGGCGATCGGCTCGCCCTTCCATCCTTGAGCAATGCCGACAAAAACGACGCTTGGTTCGTTGTTTTGTCCAACGTTAAGCTTGTACCAAAGCAATCCTAGCTGGAGCGAATGTGTGTACACAGTTAAGGGAATTCTTCTGATCACTTTTCCATAGTCATTTTTTACTTCACGAACGCCTCCCTCGACCCTTCGTTCATACGTGTCCACGTACGGGATATAAAAGAAACCGGAGTTAAGGATCGCTTCGAGCTCGGTCGCCGTGAGCCCTGCTGCTTTGGCTTTTGTCGCGAGAAAAGTATTGCGTTCTTCATCGCTGAGGTTTTGTTTGCTCAGCAGCTCTTTATTAACGTCGAGAATGTGGAGCAGCTGCGGCGCGAGCGTTGAATCGAGAACCGGTTTGATGAGTTGCGGAGTGATGCGGGACAGCGTGGATGCCTCTTCCGCGAACGACGATGTAACATTGTCCGGCAGCGCCGCATAATTGAAACGAGCAAAGTTGATGCTGCGTGCGACGGCCTGCAGAATGTACTCCGCTTGCTCCGTCGTCAGGGCGACGTCACCGGGGACGAGCACTTTGTCCACGAACGAGACGACTTTTTTTTTGTAGGGTCCGCCAGATTGCGCAAAGCTCGTTGTGGATAAGACAAGAACGAAACCAAAGAAAAAACAGAGAGCGGCCGGACAGCGAAAGGGCTTCATAACGTTGGGAAGGATTGAACTCGAAAAGTGCCCTGAGCGAAACATGTTTTAACCGCAGTTCGAATTCGGATGGGAAAGCATTTGCGCGCCCCATTTACCGTTCTAAAGAAACGCCGACAGGTTTGTGACGCTGTAGAGCTCGAACCTACGACCTATGTCCCGATATATCGGGAGCGTCCCTCTAAACCAGTATTGCCTCTAACCAATTAACAATCTCTTGTGGACGCTGTAGGGCTCGAACCTACGACCTTCGCCTTGTAAGGGCAACGCTCTAAACCAACTGAGCTAAGCGTCCAGTTTATTTGAATCAAACATTAATTGCCTACGACCTTTGTCCCGATGTATCGGGAGCATCGCTCTAAACCAACTGAGCTAAGCGTCCAATTCATTACTTCACTCAATACTGTTTCGGATAAGAGCTTCGATAAATTTCCTGCTCTTCATTTTCTTGATTTCCTTTTCACGCCTCAACGCTTCCAATTTTGTGGGATAAGCTTCACGGTACTTCAGCTGCCAAGGTTGGCCCGCGCTTGTATATCCCTTCGTCGCCGAATTATGCTGAGCCAGCCTCCGAATTACATCGTTTGTGCTTCCGATGTAATATTTCTTTTTCTTTTCGCTATAGAGTATATAAACGTAATACATCGTGTCCCCCGAATCACTTACGTAAATATCTCAAAGACCTATGTCCCGATGTATCGGGAGCGACGCTCTAAACCGACTGAGCTAAGCGTCCAGCTTATCACTTCAATATAGTCATCTTTTTGACCACAGAATAGTCTCCTGCTTTCATAGCGCAGAAGTATGCTCCACTTGCAAGAGTCGACGCATTGAACTCTACAGAATGCCTTCCCGCAGGATATTCTTTCCCGGCAAGTTCTTCAATTTCTTGACCGAGAGAGTTGTAGACCTTCAATGAGACAAAAGCATTCTTCGGAATCCCGAATGAGATCGTCGTCGTAGGATTGAACGGGTTAGGGTAGTTCTGTTCCAGGTAAAATCCTTTGGGGAGCGATGATTGCTGACCTTGGTCTCGCACAGAAGTAACTAAATTATCAGGAGAGAACCAATCAACCCATCCGTATTCAAAGTTATAGCCGGCATCTGAACTCATGATATTTGTATTGGCCGTACCGTTCCCCACTAGGAATTTCCCTACAAAGGCGTTTACAGCAGACTGTTCGGAAGAGGGGAAAGAACAGTGAGGATGAGATGTGCTCTCTGTGCATCCCATCTTGTCTGGTACACTGAGCGCTTCCCAAATGATTTGAGCAGCGTTTGCACAATCCCAGGTACTCTGTGGACCGAGCCACAAATAATCATTCTCGATGATGAGGCATGCTCGCGGAGCAATCAGCCCTATGACTGAATGTTGGTCGTAAGGAAGTTTATCCGATGCACCGCTGAATTGCGAGAAATTTTGCCTGAACCAGCAATTTTCTCCTACGATCTCAGTCAGCGCCTGGTTGAACACTCCATTTGCCAACTCATAATCGGAAATCCGCCAGCTTGCTGCACCGCCGGATCCAGATTCCTCGGGTATGGTAAGCACGAGCCTATCATCGAATGCACCGCATGCCAAAGCGCCTTTCCCCCACCGCGAACACCCCGTAACGCCAAGTCGTTTAGGGTCAATATTAGCCGCGGGAGTTTTCTCAATCGCGTCTATTAAACGATCCATACCCCATGCCCATGCCATCAATGCACCGGCAGACTGATTGCTTCCATACAAGTCATAAAATTTACCTATTCCGCGTGAAGTGGCATCGTTTTCTTGTGCAATTTGGTCACTCGGGAAAGTAACGACAGCCACTCCCATATTGAGGAGCTGTGTGCTGTTGAGACTGGAAACACCACAAGTTATTAAAGCAGGATAAGGAGCGCTCCCTGTGCTGGGATAGGTGATTGTACACGCAAAGGATATTGTTTTTCCACTGTCAGTGACAGTTACGGTTAACGAGTCATGGCTGTATGAACCTGTTGTAGCAGAATATGGCGTGTTTGGTTTATAGCCGTACTCGAATTCCTGTGCCAAAACGGCTATCTCTTCACGCCGAGCTGGCCAAAGGTCCGTGTTGGCCATTCGTGAACCATCCAAGAATGTAAAAGGATCTGGAAGTAGGCTGTCGCGCTTCAAGGATGAATATGAAGGTACTGGCGGAATAACAAACCCGTTAGTGCCGAGTTGTGTGATTACAACAATCTGTGTATCGGCTCCCGTTGTCGTAACGGTTATCGTTGCCATTCTTGCTGACGAATCTTTATTTTGCTGAGCTCTGAAAATTATTGTTCCATCGGCTGAACCTGAGTCCTTATTGACGGTTAGCCATGGCTGTGAAATCGAATCCTTCCAGCTTGTATTCGATTCGATTTGAAAACTGCCAGCCCCATTTGCGGAAGAAAGAATCACCTTAGAGGGGGAAACCGATAATGTTGATGTTACATTTACTGTTTGAGATTTGGCGCCAACGTTGATTACTGTAAGAACCACCGCCACCAGAAAAGTCGGTCTGCGAAAAAAAGAAATTAACGTGTTCATAGCATCCACTTCTTTATGTGGTTTCATCATGGTTCATCGACTTACGTTCCATACAAAATGTACCTGTTTGCACCCCAGCTTACGATCAACAGAACTTGCGAAAAAGATACTATTTCGAGCGGGAGACGGGACTCGAACCCGCGACGTCCAGCTTGGGAAATTCGGTACATCCCAAAAACTGGATTGATTTCGAGCTTTTTGGTCCCTAAAATTTCCCGAAAAAGGTGCTACAGCTTACGCTGTAGCTTACACTTTTTCCGTTCCGATATGTAGCCGAAGCAAGCTTGCTTGTCTTCGCCCAACTTCTCCACGGTAGAATAAGGAGCGAAGAGTTGTTTGATATTGTGAACCGTGATTGATTATTTTAATTTACTCCGATTTAAGAAGAATGGCAAGCCAAGTAGAAAAAACTAAAGCCCAAGGCACATACACACTCCGTGTAATGAGCCGGGGCAACGATGACTACTCCACTGTCCATCCCCACAACTCGGACAGTCAGCAAAAACATTTAAATGCCCCCTATAATCGTCACAATGACTGTAGTGACCGTAATGTCTACGCTTTTTCCAAATCTATTCTATACAGGATTACACTTCATCTCTATCTCTTAAATAATTTTATATATCTTAAAAAAGAACAGTCATTACAGTCAGTATAGTCAATTCTCAAGAAATACTAGAAAAAATGACAAAAAAAATGGCTGTTCTCGAATAGAGAGCAGCCATCATGGTCAGTGAGTATTGGTTAGTTTGAAAGATAGGTCATCAGCAAGGCTGAAGCCGTGTAGCAGTATTTTCGCTCGCCATTCATCGGTCTGCTTACTTTGTCCTTTGTTAAATAGCCATTGGTCCGGAGCAGCTTCACGATCTTGTGCTTATCATGCTTCATGACATTTATGCTGTCATCAAAGAGATCTGATGGCACAAATCCCTTCTTCAAAAAGGCCGCGTAACCAGCAGGATGTCCATCGTATGCATCCTTCATCGTCAATAGAAATTTATCCATGACGTCCTCTTCCGGAGTTATCGAGCTGGCAAATAATTCCTTCTCATAGTCCGTAATCGGAACAGGAATCGAATAACGATACTTCGTCAGGTCGAGCTTCTCGAACACGGTTTTCAGTTCCGTTCGTATGTAATGTCCTAAACGAGCACGAAGCTTATCTGCATACGTCGCATCGATTTCATTGTATTGCCGTTCCATCTTGTAGACGAAGAACTGATTATCTTTCTCGTCGCTCGGTATCTCGTCCCGTTCGACCTGTATCGGATATTGAGCATTTGAGGTGATGATGATGTTTACGTTGTTTCTGACCTGATAGGGATGTTGGAACTTCTTGTTCACCGGGAGATATTTTGATCCGCTCTGTCGTTTTAGGTTCAGGTATTGTTTGTGGTCTTCCGTTACAGTTTCATCTGCGTACAGAAGCTTCTTTTCGTATTCTGGTGTGAATTGTCCTTCTTTTGCACCCCATCCCATGGAAAGCGGCTGGAAGATCTCACCAACCCATTCCGCGAAACTGTTCTTTCCTGCCCCTCGTTTACCGGTGAGTATGAGAAAGGGCAGTTTCTTGTAGTTGGTGTAGCAAAAGACGGCAAGATATTGTTTGATGAAGTCCTTGTGCTTGCCGAAATTCTTTTCCAAATAGTCCTCGATAAACACATTATCTTCGACTTGAACCTTTATTGGGGCGTGATGGACCCGAACCATTGCCTCATCCGCCCTTACTTCAAAGTAGGTTTCCTTTGCATCCATGTCGCCAATTTGTTCTACCCGAGTTAGATTCTTAAAATGGTGATTCTGCATCAACCACTCGAACGCCTGCTGTCGTTCATCTTTTTCATGCGCTCCGATCAGACAAAAA
>DATJXA010000108.1:0-35505 GCA_035500675.1 Bacteroidota bacterium
TTTAAGCTCACAAATCACTTTTTTCTCTACCAAAACATCCAACCGTAGCGCCTCGTTAAAAACCATGCCGTCATACACAACGGGTAGATCAACTTGTCTTTGGTATTCATTCCCTCGTTTTGCAAGTTCGTAACAAAAGCAAGCTTCATAAATCTTCTCAAGTAATCCAGGACCGAGGTTCTTATGGACTGTATATGCAGCATCGACGATGTTTCGTGCGATTAACTCCTCCTCTCCCGCGAGCGGCAAAAATTCCCCCTTCATGTTTTGTGCCTTTGGGTTTTTGTGGCAAATTATTTTTTTTTCAGGATTCAAACCTAAAACAATTTCTCCTGCCCCATCACCCCTTTTTTAATTCCAAAATGTTTGTATGCGATGGCCGTTGCCTCTCTTCCTCTGGGCGTTCTCTTGAGAAACCCTTCTTGAATGAGGAATGGCTCGTACACTTCCTCGATGGTTCCCGGTTCTTCGCCTACTGCAACCGCAAGCGAACTGACGCCAACCGGCCCTCCGTCGTATTTCTCGATGATGGTTCTTAAAATCCTTTTATCCATTTCGTCGAGGCCAAGATCGTCGACTTCGAGCGCTCGCAGTGAATGTTCGGAGACTTCTTTCGTGACGACGCGATTGTACCTGATGAGCGATGCGTCTGCTTCGGCGAAATCGCGGCAGCGTTTCAGCAGCCGATTGGCGATGCGGGGCGTGCCTCTCGACCGTTTTGCGATCTCGGAGATCCCTTCATCGCTAGTTTCAATTTTGAGGATCTCGGCCGACCGTTTAATAATTTTGATGAGATGGTCGGGGCGGTAGTAATCGAGCCTGTTGGTCACTCCAAAGCGCGCCCGGAGCGGCGACGTGAGAAGCCCGGCTCTTGTTGTCGCGCCGACTAGTGTGAAGCGAGGCAGCGACAACTGGATGCTTCGCGCGCTCGGCCCCGAATCGATGATGATGTCCAGCCGAAATTCTTCCATCGCTGAATACAGATATTCTTCTACGACAGAATTGAGCCGATGAATTTCGTCGATGAAGAGAACGTCCCCCTCCGCCAAATTTGTCAAGACGCCCGCCAGGTCAGCCGGCTTGTTGAGTACCGGCCCCGAGGTAATTTTGATGTCAGCCCCGATCTCGTTCGCAATGATGTACGCCAGCGTCGTTTTCCCAAGGCCCGGCGGTCCCGTCAGCAGAACATGGTCGAGCGATTCATTCCGATTTTTCGCCGCAGCGATGAAAATCCTTAGGTTATCAACGATGCTGCTCTGGCCGACAAATTCGTCGAATACGGAAGGACGAAGCTTTTGATCGAACTCGACTTCATTTTCAAGCCGCTCTGGTGTCGTATAATCGGAGTCGCGTTTGGGGGGTTTCATCGAAGGTGAATCTACAAAGAAACGGAGTGAATTTCAATTTTTAGATAAATCCGGCAATCGTACGGATGGTCGGGAGCGAAGGCTTAATATCGATATCAACGCTAGAGTAAAAACTACTTCTTCTTTTCCAGCGCTTTCCACATTGCGTTTACGAGTTCATCGAGTCCTTCGCCAGTCGCTGCGGAAATGTAATGGACCGAAATTCCTCTTTGGAATTTGAGTTTTTTTAACGACTTCCGTAGCGAACCATCGGCAACGTCGAGTTTCGTTATTGCGACAATCGTCGGCTTCTTCGGCAGGCTTGGGTTGAAAGAACGCAATTCGTTCGCCAATGTGACGAAATCCTCTTTCGGATCTGCGCTTGTACATTCAAGAAGGTAAACCAACACTCTTGTCCGTTCGATGTGCCGAAGAAACTGCACTCCGAGCCCTTTGCCTTCGTGCGCCCCTTCGATAAGGCCCGGTATATCCGCCACAACAAAACTTTTCCCTTCGCGGTAATAAACCATGCCGAGATTCGGCACGAGGGTCGTAAACGGGTAGTCGGCGATCTTCGGTTTTGCGGCAGAGATCTTTGAGATGAGGGTAGATTTTCCGGCGTTTGGAAATCCAACGAGGCCAACATCGGCGAGAAGCTTTAACTCGAGTTCGAGATGAAATTCCTTTCCCTCTTCCCCCGGCGTGCAGATGCGCGGCGCCTGGTTCGTCGAAGTCGCAAATTCTGAATTTCCCTTTCCGCCGCGCCCGCCCCGGGCCACGACGATTTCCGCCCCGTGGTCAACGAGGTCGCCGATGAGTTCTCCCGTTAAGGCATTCTTCACGATCGTACCGGACGGAACTTTGATCAGCACGTCCTGCGCAGAACGTCCTTCTCTATTCGACCCTTCTCCGGAGTCTCCGTTCTGGGCGATGTATCTTTTCTTGTAACGAAAATCGAGCAACGTCGTCAGCTGCTTCTCGGCCCGAATAACAATGTCTCCGCCCTTTCCGCCGTTTCCCCCGTCGGGGCCCCCTTTCGGGACGTATTTTTCCCGTCGCCAGTGGATAATACCATTGCCGCCATTTCCCGAACGCACAAAAATTTTTGCAGAATCAATGAACATAAATTTGGTAAATTTCTCGTCTTAATTATTAGCTAGATAAGTCGAAGGCGCCGGTAAAATCGCCACTAAGCCGCAAAGGCACGAAGAAAAAAAGGAGTTTTCATTCATGCCCTCAATGTAGTCAAGGTTACTCCAATTCTCCGCGCCTTTGAGTCTGTGTGGCAAAAATTCTGCGTAAGGATCAGAAATTCGAATTTCGGATTTTTTCGCTGAACCGATCTTGCAGCCGATTAGTGAAAAGAATCGCTTCTTTCGTGAACGGCTCAACGTCGTTCATCAAAAAGAAATGGTCGATCGTCAGAGCAGCATCGTCCCAGCTTGATGCCGCGAGCGCTTCGTGCATTGCTGCGCGGAATTGTTCTTCACTTTGGTTGAAAACATATTTAATGATCGACCGTTCCTCTTCGAGCGAAAAAAGAGGCGGGAGGGGTTTTGGCGGTTCCGAGATCTCTTGTATAGAAAAATCCGGCTCTTCGCGTTTTGCAGGCAATGTCGGAAGGTCGAACGTCGTCTCATCGCCGGCTGGGAGCGGCTCGGCGCTATCATCGAAAAGATGGGCGCGCTCATCTCCCGTCCGAACTTTCTCGATGAGGTTCACAAGCTGATTAGAGCTCATTTCTTTCATTCCGTTGACCTCCCGTTCGCGGGAGAGACGTTCATGGATTGCGGCAATTTTTTTGTCTTCGAAGAAGTACATAAGAGCTCTCGTCGGAATCGTTTTGGCCGTTGCGCTAAGGTTATGCGAGCGGGCATAGGCGACAAATTCGTAGAGGGGCGTCGTCATCCGTGCGAGTTCGACGCTCGTGTGGTTTCGCGACACTTCCGCGTCGATCCTTGCGATAAGATTCCTTCCTTCCTCGAGCGTCATTTCCTGGACGCCTCGCTGTTGGAGATAGGTCCGTAAGATGTCCGGAAAATAGACGTAATCTCTACAATAGCGGAGCTTGCTGAGGATCTGGGCCGAACTGGCTCTTCCCGAATCTTCGAAGAGAAAACTGTTCAACGTCCACTGAGGCCTGCAAAGGTAGTTAAAGAGAAAATGGACGCATTTATCGAGCGTTGTTTCGAAGTCGTTTTTGGGGAACACAAAATTGTGGATGAGAAGGGCGTCGATTTGATCCTGCAGCATCGTAATTTCCGGAGCGTCGTAATCGAATTTCTGAGAACGAGTTTCGGGCCTTCGCTCCGCATGCAGCATCGTCTCAACTTCGGCACGGAAGAATACCTTCACGCTTGTCGGGATGTTCGACTCGAAGATCTCCCTGAGGCCGATACTTTTGTTGTCGCCTATCGTCGCCTGCCTCACTACCCCGATGAGTTGTTCCGTCTCTTTTTCGAACATGATGGTCAACGCCTCCCTATTTGAGATCCTGTTTGACGAGACTTTTCACGCGGTCGATTTCTTTTTGTGCCGCAGTCTTAATGGCCGGGTCGATCCCCGGCTTATCGATAATTTGCTGATACATATTCAACGCCTGGTCGAACTTTCCCATTTTTTCATACGACTGAGCGGACATGTAATACGAATTCGGCGTCCAGTCGATCTTCGTTTTTTTTGTAATAAGGTAAGGGACCTTCAGGAATTCAAGAATGGCCTGCTGATAGTCGCCTTTATAGTAGTACGTTTCGCCGAGATAATAGCGTATCTCCGATTCAAGGTCCTTGTTTGTCGTTTCCAGCAGACTTTGCAATTGAAGGATTGCTTGATCGTAATACCCGAGTTTCTGGTATAAAATGCCGAGGTCGACCTTCTTATCGAGGATAGATTCGTCGTTAGGGTATTTTTCGATGAACGTCCGTGTCAGTTCGAGCGCGCCGTCGTAGAGAGCCACTTCCTTGTATGCCTCGATGAGATTGCTCATCGCGTAGGGAAGGACGTCCGGCGGCGCATCAGGCTTATCGACAATGAGGCGGTAATATTTTACTGCATCGTCGTACTTCTCTTTATAGAAATAAATATTTCCGAGCGCGAGATAAACCTTCGGAAGGATTTCCGAGCGGGGAAAAGCTTTCATGACAAAGTCGTACTGCTGAAGGGCGCTATCGGGCAATTCTTTTGCCTCGAGGATCTTTCCGACCCAGAACGAGGCCTGCGGAAGAATTTCGGAAGAATCAAACTTTGAAGGAAACGTATGAAGGATCGCAAGCGCCTCGTCGAATTCTCCCTCTCGATAGAGAGCCATTGCCTTTTCAAATTCGAATTTCGCGGACGCGTTCTTGTCGGGTCCGTATTCCTTCAGAAAATTCTTTATCTCCAGTTCAGCTTCTTTATTTTTGTCCGATCGGAACATCGCGGCAATAATGTGGATCCGGCTTTCGCGGGCTGAGGCAGAATCTATTCCGGTGAGGCCCAAAAACTCCTCATACTCTTCAATGGCTTTCTCGTACTCGCTTTGGCCGAAATACAGGGACGCAAGTTGTTGCGTATTCATTGCGCTTTTTTGCGCGGCGGTTGATTTCTCGAGGAAATTGACCGCGGCGTCGACCTCACCTTTATGCTGTGCGAAAGCCGCAAGGCGTTCAAAGGCAAAAGCAGCTTCGGGCGATTGGGAATCCTCGCCGACAAAATCGAGGTACTGTTTCATTGCATTTGCCGTATCGTTGGCCGCGTCGTACGTTTGAGCGAGTTGGAGAACGAATACTGGCGTTTCTTTTGAACCGATATGCAGGGGAGAGGAGAGGCGCTCGAGCTCCTGTCGATACAGGGCGATTGCTTTGTCATACTGCTGCGTTTTCGCATAGCTCTGCGCGAGCGGGCCGATGCATTCGACCGAACGGGGCGAATAAAAATATTTTGCGCGGAGCTGTTCGAACGAAGTTGCGGCAATAAGCGGTTGTTGAGCTCTCACGGAAAGCATGCCAAGCTCGTAAAGCACTTCGGCGCAGAAATACCCGCGGGGATAAACGCGAAGATAGCCCGTCAGGACAACGGACGCAGTATCGTTGCTCCCGAGATGGGCGAGTTGGATGCCAAGCTGTGCAGTTGCCTCGTCCGCTTCGGGGCTTACAGGATATGTGGTCGCAATTTTTTTGAATGTCTCAATCGACTCGTGAAGCAGCCCCCTGTCGCGCTCAGCTTCTCCGAGAGCAAGAAGAATGCGCGGAGCGAAACGGGATTGTGGACGAGCATCGAGGCTTCTTTTGGAAGAATCGATAACCTGTGCAGGGGAGGCGTTCTTTGTCCCAATGACGAATCGGTCATAACTCGCCTCATCGCTGAACGGGCCGTTTGGATATGCTTTGAGAAATGCGTCCACCGCCGAGAGGGCTGCCGGCACGTAAGAGGTATCGAGTTCACATTGACGGCTCATTGCAACGGTCCGCATGAAGGCGGCTTTTTCTTTTACCGTAGAATCTTTGCTGACCGATTCCGCTTTTGCATATTGTAACACCGCTTGCGGGAAGTCCTGAAGGACGTTGAGATAAATATCTCCGAGACGGAGCGCAAGGTCGGACCTTTCCTTCTCCAGGATGAGGTCGCCGATCAGCAAGGCGAGCTGTTTTACGGTTTGGTCCTCGTTTGGAGATTCATTGCGCTGCAAAAATTCTTTTCTCTCCAATGCTTGCTTGATAAGAGGGCTCGACGGATAAACGTTCACGAGTTTGTCGTAACATTTTATCGCTTCGGAGGTTTCATGGAGGGACTCATGCGCCAGTCCGAGCGAAAACAACGCATCGTCCGATTGCTCGTTCTCGGGGTAGCGGATGAGGAAATTTTCGTACAGGTCTACGGCTTTCTGCTCATCGTTGAGGTCGCGGCGGTAGATCTCAGCGGCCCGGAAAAGTATTTCCGGCGCTTCGCCGTCGTTGGGAAACTCCCTGAGGCATTCCTCAAAACGATGGACGGCCACGTCATACTTCTTGATATCCGCAGCTGTCATTGCTGCGCGAAGAGTTGCATAGTCTTTCTCCGTATCGGAGAGCGGATGATCCAGCGCCAAGGAAAACGTCGAGAACGATCGGCGAAATTCATCTAAGGCATCGAACGACCGGCCGGCTCCCATCAAGGCAGAAACGACCAAAGCGGAATCCGCAGGATGACTGAGCGACCGCATAAACGCGTCGGCCGCTTGTTTAAAATCCCTCACCGCAAAGCAGTTCTTCCCCAACGCGAGAAGTCCTTCTTGGAGAATATCTTGAGGAACATGCGCAGAATCTGCGCAAAGCTTTCGCAAGATATCGATCGCTTCGGGCCGCTTTCCGGTAGAAGTGTAAAGCGAGGCAAGCTGCAGTTTTGCGCGGCCTATTGTCGTAGCGGAAAGCTTTGCTTTCTTTTCGTCGATGATCGAACGGTAAAGTTGTTCTGCTTCATCGGGGTTGCCCGACGATTCGTCGATCGTGCCGAGTTGGATCTCCGCGGATGCGATGGTCTCTTTGTCTCCGCCGCTTTGTGTGACGAGAAGCAGCTCCCGTCGCGCCGCAAGGGGGTTGTTTTCTTTGAGGTATAATGCGCCGAGTTGCGCGTGAGCCGCGGTCACATTTTCGTCGGTGGGATAATCGCTGATGAGGGAACGGAGGCATCGTTTTGCATCGTCATCATTCCCTGCACGCTCAAAATATTTGCTCGCAGTTAAAAGTGCTTTCGGCGCTAAGGAGCTCTTCGGCTGGAACACTTTGATCCGTTCAAAAGCCGAAGCGGCTTCTCCCCATTTCCCCTCCTCGCTGAACATCTCTCCCATATTCCACCATGCATCCGGCGCTTTGGGGTTATCAGGATACGTCAGCGCAAAATTTTGGAATGCTGCGCGCGCATCGTCGTCTTTTTTTAAGGCCCGCTCTGCGAGGGCGACATAGAATTTTGCCTCGACAGTCTGCGAACTTGAGGGGTATGCGGAAATAAATTGCTTGAATTGATCTAAAGAGAGGTCGTACAACTTGTCATTGAAGAGGTTTAGCGCCAGCTTAAAATCGGCATTTTCTTTCGTATTTTGAGCCGCGCACTGTCCGGTAGCGAAGATAATGAAGAATATGAAAGCAATTCCTGAACGCATCTACCCAAAACCTCTAAATGGAAGCGGGATTTCAACTGCGCGAGTAAGATAACGCAAATTTCGGTTGTAATCAATTTAGAGAAAGGGGCTTTACATCAAACAATATGGGGCAGATATAACAAAGCCTCTTCATTTTAGAATAAAGAGGCTTTGCGTACCAATAAAAAATTTTCTCATCTATGCAGCCGACAATCAGTCCTTCTTCATGTTGTCCATTTTCATATCGTCCTGCTTGGAGTCTTTTTTCATCTCCATCTCCGACCCTGCTGCTTTTAATCCTTTCAACGATTTCACTTTGAAAATATCGCCGTCGTGTGTTCCAGTGACTTCAACCAAAAGGTGATTTTTCTCCGTCGTTTTATTGAGCCATTCAAGGGCAAGCTTATCGCCCTTGTCGTCGAACTTATACCATTTTCCCTCCGACATCAATCCATACCCACTCGCCTGGCATTCATCCTCAAGGGCACAGCTTTTGGTGTGTTTCTCAGCTTTTGCCATAGCTTCTGCTGAATCCTTTTTAGCCATTCCCGTCGCGCACATCTTATCTACCAAATATCCTGTCATCGAATGCGTGCCCGATTTCATTTTCTTGTCTTGAGCGACAGAGACAAGGCTAAATGAGAAGACGCAGAGAAGAAGAAGAATCGCTGTCTTATTCATCGAAGGTTTCCTTATATGTTATTGGAGGAAAATACGCATTACCCTACGTAGGGGAGAACATAATCGGGTCGAATAAAGGTTCCTCTAAATTTAACAAATTCCAGGGGCTAAAAGCAATTATTGGCACAAATCGCTAAAAATAAGGGATATCCGTATCTGCAGTGAATAAATAATAAATATTGATTTTTCCTAAATAATGCTTGGTTTTTAAATATCCAATTTCCTATATTCCACATGAGTTTTTGTGACTTGATAATCATGCTGTTATCGTCACCGGTTACTATTTCACATAATCAATATTTATTTAACTAATTTGAGGAGCGCACAATGGCAAAGGCCATGACAAAATCCCAGATCGCTGACCACTTTGCAAAGAAATTTGGCTTGAAAAAGAAACAAGCCACGGCATTCTTTGAAGAGTTGGCGAGACTCGCTTATTCCGAAGCCAAGAATCAATTTACAATTCCGGGCATCGGTAAGCTTGTTCTGGTTGATCGTAAAGCGCGACAAGGAAGAAATCCGGCCACTGGCGAAATAATCCAGATTCCGGCAAAGAAAGTTGTGAAATTCCGTGTTGCAAAGGCCGCGAAAGACGCGATCCTAACGCAAAATTAATAAGGTTTCTGCTTTTTCTGAAATCCATGCGACTCCCGCAGGTTGTTTCTTCGTCGCAGCAGGCGGGCGCATGGATTTTTTTTCACTGTTTGTCATAGGAGAAATCTGTAATGAACACGGTGAGTCCAGAGGAAAAGCGAGCTTCTTCGGTCAAGATCGAAGTTCTTGCTGACATGGAAAGCGTTGTCGCGGACCTTATCCAAAAACACGAGGAAAAAAGGGAGTTGTGGTTTCCCTCGGACTTTCTTCCCGCGGATGAAACGACGAACGAAGGATTGTATTTGACCCAAGTGCGGGATAGGGCCAAAGGGATTCCCCTGAGCGCTCGCGTTGCGCTTGCGCTCAATCTTATAACTGAAGAAGGCCTTCCTCATTTCCACCGCTTGATTGCAGTGCATCTCGGCAACGATTCATTCTGGAAAAACTGGAATTTTCTCTGGACAGCGGAGGAAGATCGGCACGGCAACGTCATACGGGATTATTGCCGCGATTCACGGGTCATGAATTTTTCTGCTGTGGAAAAGGCCCAATTTCAATACGTGCGTTCGGGGTTCGATCCCGATTGGGATAAAGATCCATACAGAGTATTCGTTTATACCTCCGCGCAGGAGCGGGCCACACAAATATCGCACGACGGGACGGGGAGAGTGTGTGGTTCGTATGAACCGACGCTTCAGAAAATACTCCACAGCATCGCAATGGATGAAGCGCGGCACTACACATTTTATCGGACCGTGTTTGGCGAAGTGATCCAGCGGGATCCCGATGAAGCTCTCGATTCTGCCGCGAAAATCCTCCCGAGCATCGATATGCCTGGGCATTCGCTCCGAAATTTCAACGAGTATGCGGACGTCGTTCGCCGCTCCGGAATTTACGGTCCGCGCGATTACATCGCCGTGGTTGAAGCCCTCATAAAAGTTTGGGGCATCGATACCCTATGCCAGCTCAAGGAAAAGGGGAAAATAGCGCAAGAAAAAATCCTCGCAATTCCGCATCGCTTGCTGAAAGTTGCGGAATACATCGAAACCCGCAGCAAATCCAAAACCTTTCAGTTAGAATTCGTCTTCAATAAAGTCTTCCAGATGGCGTAGCTTATCGGGGGGACCGCCGCTTTGAACCCTCCATCGATGGAAAACGCCGCCTTCGCACGTCTTCGTCGGTTGGATGTGAATTTTTTTTTCCCTATTTTTACTGTTAAGAAAACGATGAACTGGCATTCCATGAGATCGGCTGCGTTTATTTCCATTCTCTCGTTGTTGATCGCGGGATGCGCTAAACAAAAAACCGGAGTAACGGACACAGGCATGAAATACGAAATCATCAAAGAGGGGACCGGACCTTCGCCTAAACGAGGCGATTCAGTCACTGTCCAATACACGGGCTGGCTTGAAGACGGAACGAAGTTCGACAGCTCGGTCGACCGCAATCAACCGTTCACGTTCAAGTTAGGCGTCGGTCAGGTGATCCAGGGATGGGACGACGGCGTTGCGACGATGAAGGTAGGCGGCATTTCGAAATTTTTTATTCCCCCGGAACTCGGTTACGGAAGCCGGGGTGCCGGAGGAGTGATCCCGCCGAACGCGACGCTTATTTTTCAAGTTGAATTGCTTTCGATAAAATAATCGCGACCTAACGCAAGCTGACCCCGATGCCAAAGCCCTTTCTCATGATCCATATTCGACCCGGCAAATGTGATTATTGCGGCTGCTGTGTCGGAGTGTGTCCTGAAGATGCGATCGAACTTCAAGAATCGAAGATCGCGATCATCGAAGAGCGGTGCACCAATTGCCGTAAATGTGTGTGGGCTTGTCCATGGGAAGTCATTGAATTTCACAGAGAAGGCGTCGGGGAATTGCCGAAAGAAATCTCGGCTCTTGACGATCTTCAATTTGCACATTCGCTCAAATGAAGAACGAGTACGATGTCATCGTTGTCGGGGCCGGTCCTGCCGGTTCGACTGCAGCTCGTTACGCGGCGGCCGGGGGCGCATCAGTGCTGATGCTTGAGAAGGATCGGGATGTCGGATATCCTGTCCGGTGCGGCGAGGCGGTAAGCCACGAGGGAGTGATACAATTTATTCAGCCGGATCCAAAGTGGATCGCATCGACGGTAACGAAATTCCGGTTGGTTGCTCCAAACGGGAAAAGTGTGTTGCCGAGGCTCGACGGTACAGGCTACGTGCTCGAGAGGCGAATTTTCGATTACGAGCTTGCGAAACTTGCGGCGGAGGAGGGGGCTGAGGTCGTCACCAAAGCGTACGTTTACGATCTGCTCAAAGACGCCAACGGCGCAGCAGTGGGCGTCCGTGCACTAATAAAGGATGTAAAGACGGATATCAAATGTAAAGTTGTCATTGCAGCGGACGGCGTCGAGTCGCGCGTCGGCAAATGGGCTGGGATCGATACGACATGCCATATCCGCGACATGGAAAGCTGCGCACAGATGACCATATCGGGAATCGACGTCGACCCCGATGTTCTCGACTTCTATTTTGGGGATGACGTGTCGCCCGGCGGTTATTTGTGGGTCTTCCCTAAAGGGAAGAACACAGCGAACGTTGGACTCGGACTGAGCGTGGAGGAAGCGAAGAAAAAGCCGGCAATAAAATTTCTCCACGAATTCATGGAAAAGAAATTTCCCGGGGCCGCCGTTTTGACGCACATCGCCGGGGGAGTTCCGTGCGCGAAAACGTGCGACCGCATCGTCGCGAACAACGTACTGCTTGTGGGCGACGCGGCGCATCAAGTGAATCCCGTTTCGGGAGGGGGCATAATCAGCGGCATGATCGGCGGCATGATCGGCGGGCAGGTTGCAGCCGAAGCGATCGTCATGAAGGACCTTTCGCACCTTCCCGAGTATGAAAAGCGATGGAACAAAAGGTTAGGATGGCGTCACGAAGTGTTCTATACAATTAAAGAGGCTGTGGCGAGCTTTTCGGACGACACGCTCAACAACATTTGCGAGAGCGCCCTAAAGCTTCCGGAGGGGAAAAGGACGCTTGGAGGCATTTTTAGAACAGCATTATGGAACAAGCCTTCGATGCTGCTCGAAGTGGCAAAGGTCTTTGTTTCGTGATTACGCAGATTGCTCGGATTGTGCTCAGACTGCAGATTACTCAGATTGAGCTCAGATTGCAGATTGCTCAGATTATCAATGCATCTGATGGAGTTTTGGTTGAGACGGGGATTTTTGATTCTCTCGATATAACCTTGAGAACCGGAGGGGCATAGTATTTTTGGAACTTACTCGCCATGCAAAAATCATTCGCTGCCGCTTTTTTTATTCTAACTGCATTCTCGGTTTCAAGCGCTTTCCAAATCCCTACTCCGCACACATCGCCCGACGACCTCGTCGACGTCCGGTCGATCAACCGGTCCATCGCTCTTGATATTCGCTATGCAACGAAGAATAACTTCACCCATCACAAACTTTATCCTGTCGCCCGGTGCATGTTGCGCAGGGTGGTCGCAGAAAGTCTGAGCGCAGTGCAGAAAGAATTACAACGACGAGGTCTCGGGCTTAAGGTCTACGACGGCTACCGTCCTCTCTCCATCCAGAAAAAATTGTGGCGCGCGGTACCCGACGATCGTTATGTGGCGAACCCGAAAAAAGGGTCTCGCCACAACAGAGGCGCCGCAGTGGATCTCACCATTGTCGACTCACGCGGGAAGGAACTCGCGATGCCGACGCCGTTCGACGATTTCACCGTGAGAGCGCACACCGATTACAGGAACTTGCCCCCGGCGGTTCTGAAGAACCGCGCGCTGCTTGAACAAGTCATGGTGCGTCATGGGTTTCTCACGATGAGAACGGAGTGGTGGCATTTCGATTTTCAGCATTGGGGGAAGTTTCATATCCTCGATGTACCGCTCGAATGACGTCTGTCATCTTGCCGCCGCTTACCTTGCGGGTTACTCGCTATTGCCGTATATTGGTATAAATCTTCGCGAGAGGACGGTTTTCAATTGCGGCATCCTTTTGATCAACGACGTCAAAAATATCCTGCTTGTCCGCACTGATAGAATCGGAGACGTCATCCTCTCGCTGCCGATGCTGCCGCTCCTCCGGCGACGATTTCCCAGCGCAAAGATTTCCGTCTTGGTCAGAGAATATACCCGTGAGCTTGTGGAGCATCATTCGTGCGTCGACGAAGTGCTCGTCTATGAACACGAGGACAGCCTTCGTTCGCTATGGGCGATACTGAGCAACGTTCGACGACGGAAGTTCGATGCAGCCATCATTCCCTATCCTCGTTTCCGTCCTGCGTTGATCTCATTCCTTGCAGGGGTGCGTCTGCGGGTCGGCTCGGGGTATCGATGGTACTCTTTTTTATTCAACCGCAGGGTCTTTGAACACCGGAAGGACGCACGGCGCCACGAAGTCGAATACAATATCAATCTTCTCCGTGTGCTCGACGTTCCCACAGACGGCCCGCCTGCGTTTGAGTTTACGGCGACGCAGACGGCGAAAAAGTCCGTTGATTCGGTTCTCGCCCAGTACGACATTAAACCATCAGAACGGTTTGCCGTTCTCCACCCGGGAAGCGGAGGCTCTGCGCGGGAGTGGCGGCCGGAGAATTTTTCTGACCTGGGAAGCCGATTGAACGCGGTGGGGATAAAAGTTGTTGTGAGCGGAGGAAGAGGAGAAGAGAAGCTCGTTCAAAAAGTCGTCGACGGTATCAAGGGGTTCTCGGCGGCTGTCGTCGGACGGCTTTCACTGACCGAGCTCGGCGCGCTCATCAGCCGAGCCGACGTGTTCGTGTCCAATTCGACCGGACCGATGCACATCGCTGCAGTGGTCGGAACGCCCGTCGTCGGTTTTTTCCCCCCGATGATTCAATGCAGCCCGGTGCGTTGGGGCCCTTACACCGAAAAAAAGAAAATATTTGTTGCCGACAACAACCGCTGTCCTTTGTGTCAAGGAGGAGCGTGCCGCTCTAATGTTTGTATGGATGAGATTTCGGTCGACCAGGCGTTTCACGCCGTGAAGGAGCTGCTCCATGATTAAGCGTCGGCGGAGCTCCGGCGCTTTCGTTGGCGCGTCTCTCCTCGCAATTATTCTGCTTGCTGCGAATAGCGGTAAAGCTTTTGGCGCAGCGCCGGGTGCACAGCAAAGCGCTTCCGGACAAACGGCATTCGCAGTAGGCGAGCGGTTGGTTTTTAATGTCGGGTATGGGTTTATCACGGCCGGGCAGGCCATTATGGCGATCCCGAATTATGACACGATAGACGGTCATCAATGTTACAAGGTGACGTTCGAAGTCAACTCGACGCCGACTTTTTCCTGGTTCTACGAAGTGCGGGATCGGTACGAAACGAACCTCGACGCAGAAGGGATCTTCCCTTGGCATTTCGAACAGCATATTCGGGAGGGGCGGTACAAGCGCGATTTCACGGCCGACTTCGACCAGATCAATCACATCGCAAAAACGTCGGAGAAAGAGTATCCCATTCCGCCGCGCGTGCAAGACATGATGTCGGCCTTTTATTATGCGCGCACACTCGATTTTTCGGATCGAAAGGTCGGTGAGATAATCCGTCTGCAAAATTTCTACAAAGATTCGACCTACGCGCTCGACGTGAAGTTTGTCGGTCGCCAGACGATCGGGGTTGCGGCGGGAAAGTTTAGATGCATCGTGATCGAGCCACTCGCCAAAGAGGGCGGGTTGTTCAAAAGCGATGGGAAAGTTCTCATCTGGCTCTCTGACGACGACAGAAAAATTCCTGTTAAAGTGAGCACAAAAGTTGTTATCGGTTCTATCGATTCCGAACTGAAAGAATATTCGGGGATCAATGGCCCGTTGAAAGCGAGGATCAAATAAATGTCACGATACGTTCAGTCGGACCTTTCAAAGATCAAGACGATCTCGATCAAAACTCGAAAAAGCAAAGTAACGCCGAAAGACTTTGCGCATCCGTTCGAGCCGTCGAAACAGACCTTCCGCGATTTTTCCCGCTCGCTTCCCAACATCCTTGCCTCCTCGCAGCTCATGGCGCTCGTCGACGACATCGTCCGGGCGCGGAAAAAGAAGAAGCCTGTGATCGTCATGATGGGAGCTCATGTCATCAAAGTAGGGTTGTCGCCGATCATCATCGATCTTGTGCGGCGCAAGGTCGTCACTGCCGTCGCTATGAACAGCGCCGCATCCATCCACGACGTCGAGACGGCGTTGTGGGGCCAGACCTCCGAAGATGTCGCGGAAAATATTCTCGACGGGAGATTCGGCATGTCGCGGGAAACGGGAGAATTCATCAACAATTCTCTGAGCATCGGATATACGATGACGGATTTTGGCTACGGTGAAACGCTTGGGAAAGCGCTCATTGAAGCTCCCGCAAAAAACAAGCGGGTCAGCATCCTCGCGTCGTGCTATGAGCTGAACGTTCCCGTGACGGTGCATGCGGCAATCGGCACGGACATCGTCCATCAACAGCCGACGATGGACGGAGCGGCAACGGGTGAACTCAGCTTCCGCGATTTTAAAATTTTCTCCAACACCGTGGCGGGATTAGTCGGAGGCGGGGTCGTGCTGAACATCGGTTCCGCAGTCATCATGCCCGAAATTTTTCTGAAGGCCCTTACCGTTGCGCGGAACCTCGGCAACCGCGTCCAGGGATTCACGACCGCCAACTTCGATATGCTGCGCCATTACCGTCCGATGATGAACGTCGTTCTTCGTCCCACTCAAAAATCCGGAAAAGGTTTCGACTTCGCAGGCCATCATGAGATCATGATACCTCTTCTTGCCGCATTGATCAAACAACAGCTTAAATCCGATGGCCGAATCCGAAGAAGATAACATCCCCTCAGGTACTGGAGACGGTGGGCTGGATGTCCCTCGTGAGCTCCCCCGTTTTCCGCGAATGGCGCCGTGGGCGTTTGTCGCGGTCGCTCTCTTCGGAATTTTCTTCCTCTACCAAATTGTGGGAGGAGGACTCACGCTTCTTATCTTCGGGCAGTCGGTCACGACGGACAACGTTCAATCGATGCGCATAGCGACGATGCTGTCGCAGATCCTTTTTCTTTTTGTACCGACAGTTGTGCTCATGAAGATCCAGCACGGAAGCGTGCGCGACGTATTGCCGAGACGCATGCCGAAAGCATCGGAAGTCGTCCTTGCGGTCGCCGCCGTATTCTCTCTCCAGGAAGTCATGGAAGGGTATCTTTTTTTTCAGGACAAAATTCCGCTTCCTGAATCCATCCAGCCGTATATCGAAACGATGAAAAGATTGATTGAAGAAACTTACAGGCAATTGGTGCAAGCCCATTCCCCAGCCGAGTTGCTTTTCGTTATCCTTGTCGTTTCGATCACTCCTGCAATTTGCGAGGAACTTTTATTCCGCGGCCTGATCCAAAAGAATATTGCGCTTGCGACAAGCAAGAAGACGGGCTTTGTTGTCACCGGTATCATCTTCGGCCTCTATCATGTAGACCCTTTTCTCCTTGTCCCCCTCGTAAGCCTTGGGATCCTCTTCGGGTTTTTCATGTTCCGGTCGGAGACCATCGTTCTCCCGATGGTCGCTCATTTCGTGAACAACCTTATCTCAACGCTGGGGCTCTATTATGAGAATGATATGAAAAACTCTCCGGCGTTATCGATGATAAATTCTCTTTCGGATTATTCCTCGACATTCGTGGTCACTGCGAGCCTTGGCTTCGCTATCGTTTTCCTCGTTTCGGTCTATTTCTATCTTCAGGTCACGGAGACCATAACAACCGCGAACGTCCCTTCATGACCTGCTCACGATGTGCCGCAAAAAATTCTAAGTCCGTGCTGTTTTGTAGTGTGTGCGGCCACGCTCTGCAGGCGAACGTCGACGTCGAATGTGAAAGTCATCCCGGAGTCGGAGCGACCGGAATTTGTACGGTGTGTGGCAGGCCAGTGTGCGACGACTGTTCGCTTTCGCGCGAAGGAAAGCTCTACTGCGAAGATGCGCGCCATTCACAGCTCACGCGATCTCACGCTTTGCTAGCGTACACGTCGACGGAGTTCGATGCAGATATAGTCGCAAAGAACCTCGCTCTCAACGGAGTGAGTGTGCATTCTTATTCCGCCGGTCGGTATTCGCAGTTTTATCAGTGGATTGATAGGGCATCGGTTTCACTTTTTGTCGAGAGACAACAGCTTGAAGAGGCCAGGCGTTTGATTGCAGAGAGCGACCTCGGCGAATTTCTTATCAGCAAATAAAGATTCCCATGGCTGAAAAATTTTCAAACCTCGCTTCCCGCGTCTTGATCGCCGTCGTCGGAGTCCCTGCGATACTTTTTGTCGCTTTCCAAGGAGGGGTTCTTTTTTTCGTGTTTGTTTGCGCGGTGTCGATCCTTGGTCTCAAAGAATTTTACGACCTCGCGGCTAAAAAGGGAGCTTCGCCCCAGCGCGCGGTAGGGTTTGTCGGAGCGCTTTTCATAAATGCCGCTTTCTTCCACGAACAGATCCAGTCGTTTGTCGTTTCATTCTTTTTCGCGCACGGAATCGGGATCACGTTCCTCTCAAAACTTCAGATGCTGCTGACCGTTCTTCTTCTTTTGCTTGTTCTCGTGTTGATCGTCGAGCTCTTCCGCAACGAAGGATCTCTTTTTCTCAATGCAGGTTACACCATTTTCGGGCTGCTCTACGTCGGCTTGTTCCTCGGGTCGCTCATCGGACTGAGGGAATTATTCGGCAACGAATTTCCCTATTGGCTCGTTCGCACGCATCTTGACAGCGTCGGCGGTTTTTCCGACGCGTCGGTGCACGCTGCGACGTACGCGTGGGGAGGGATGACGATCATCGCCATCTTTGCATCGATCTGGCTGTGCGATACGGCGGCGTATTTCGGCGGCATCGCAACGGGCAGGCACAAACTTTTTGTGCGCGTAAGCCCGAATAAAACGTGGGAGGGGTCCGTGTGGGGATTTTTTGCGGCCGTCGCCACGATGGTGTTCGCGCAAAAATTTTTTCTGCCGTATCTCGAAATGCACCAGGCGGTCGTCATCGGAGCGATCATCGGCGTCTTCGGGCAGATCGGCGACCTCGTCGAGTCGCTGTTCAAACGCGATGCCGGCGTGAAGGATTCTTCCACTCTCATTCCCGGGCATGGCGGGGTGCTCGACCGATTCGATAGTTTGATATTTGTTTCACCGATTTTGTATCTTTACATAGACTTTATCGTGTTGTCTTGAACCGCAGAGAAGAAAAGCCTCAATGAGTAAACCGTCCAAAAAAATCAATATTATCACGCTCGGTTGCGCGAAGAACCAGGTCGATTCCGAGGCGCTGTGGAGCCAGTTCGAAGGGAACGATCTCGAGGTAACCTCGAATATCTCCGATGCGTCGATCGCAGTGATCAATACGTGCGGCTTCATCGAAGAGGCGAAGAAGCAGTCGATCGATACGATCCTTGAAACGGTCCGACTGAAGAACGAAGGAAAGTTGGAGCGCGTCATTGTCATGGGATGCCTTTCCGAACGCTACCACGACGAGCTCTCAAAAGAAATTCCGGAGGTCGACCGCTTTTTCGGGTCGAAAGAAATTCCGGCGATCGTCAGCGAACTCGGCGGCAATTACAAGTACGACCTGCTCGGGGAACGCGTGCTCAGCACGCCGAACTACTCGGCGTATTTAAAAATTTCGGAGGGCTGCGATAATCCCTGCTCCTTCTGCGCCATCCCGCTCATGCGCGGACTTCACCGGTCGAAGCCGGTCGAACAGATCATGGATGAGGTGATGCGTCTTACGGCGAAGGGGGTGAAGGAACTTGTCGTCATCGGGCAGGACACGACGTATTATGGTCTGGACCTCTATGGCGGGCGCAAGCTCGCTTCGCTTCTTCAGTCGCTGGCGTCGGTCAAAGAGCTGGAATGGATCCGCCTCATGTATGCGTATCCGGCGAAATTCCCGCTCGATATCCTCGCGCCGATACGCGACTCTGAAAATATTTGTCCGTATCTCGATCTGCCGATCCAACATGCATCGGACGACGTATTGAAATCGATGCGGCGGGGCACCACGAGGCGCGCGATAGAATCCCTCATCGCATCGATTCGAAAGGAGGTCCCGGATATCGCGCTGCGGACAACATTGATCACAGGATATCCAAGCGAGACCGAGCGGGATTTCAACGAACTGCTTGATTTTATCCGCACGGTCCGGTTTGACAGGCTCGGTGTATTTACCTACTCGCAGGAAGATGGAACGACATCGTTTGATTTAGGCGATCCTATCCCGCAAGTGGAGAAAGAGGCACGTCGGGCGAAAATTATGGATTTGCAAAAGGAGATCTCGCGCGAGCGGAACGAGGAGAGGATCGGAAAAGTCGCTCGCGCCGTTGTAGAGCGGTGCGAGAATGGAACGTACATCGGACGTACGCAATGGGATGCCCCCGAAGTCGATAACGAGATATTCATCACGCCAATGCCAGGACGCCGTCTTGCTGTTGGCGAATTCGTCGATGTGAAAGTGACCGACGCCGCCGAGTTCGACCTTTACGGCGAAGTTGTGCAAGAACCTCGTGCGAGCGAGGCCAAACCCTCTTCTGCCATCGCACCATGGACAAAATAACCGTTCTCTTCCTTTCGCTGTCTTTTTTTTCCTCCGCTGCAACGGCGCAGGTTGAAACCCGCACTCCGTATGTGGAATCCGGCGCAACAAATTTTTGGTTCGATGCGTTGACTTTCCAATCTCGGGATTCGTCGACGTGCCGCGTCGATGCCTACCTGCAGATCCCTTATAGCGAATTGAAGTTCGTTGCCGCCCATCCGGGTTTTGTCGCGCGGTATGAAATCACTATCGACATCCTTCACGAAGACGGGAGCGAAGTGTTTGAAAAATCGTGGGACGGCGAAGTGTGGACGCGGACGTTCGAGGAAACGGAATCGCCTAAAGGTTCTACGTTGACCCAGCGGTCGTTCCCCATCCCACCGGGTTCGTACACGATGCGCGTCCAGTTACGGGAAATGGAGTCGGGGAAGGTAAGTCTCCGGATCAAAAAAATTGTCGCCCCCGATTACTCCCGCGAACGCTTCGGCCTCAGCGACATCATGCTTGTCAACCGCGCAACGACCGATTCTGGGCACACGTCGATCGACCCCAATGTTACCGGCAACCTCTACGACACACCGAACGGGTTCTTTATTTTTTTCGAAGTATATAATGCCGTTGGAGCGGATTCGGTCCGTCTTACATACCGCGTTCTAGACGAAAAAGATCGGAGCGTTTATGTCCGATCCGAGACCTCCCGGCTCGACGGAAGGGTCTCCGACGTGATCACAAAGATTGACAGTCTGAGATTGTCCGTAGGCACGTACACTCTTGAAGTGACCGCGCGCTCGAATCCAGACACCGCCGGTAAAGTTTTCTTAGAAGATACGAGAGCACGTTCCTTCCTCATGCACTGGGTATACGTTCCGCTGACAATGCGTGATCTCGACCTTGCCATTCAACAAGCTCGGTACATTGCAACTAACGACGAATTCCATGCGATGGTCGACGCCAAGACGTTCGAGGAAAAGCAAAAACTCTTTATCGCATTTTGGCACAAGAGAGATCCGAGCCCAGACACCTTACAGAATGAGAACATGGATGAGTATTACAGCCGCGTACAATATGCCAACGACCATTTTTCCCACTATATTGATGGATGGCGAACGGACATGGGGATGGTCTTTATTTTGCTCGGTGCGCCGAACGGTGTGGACCGGCACCCGTTCAATGAAGATTCGAAACCGTACGAGGTTTGGGATTACAACGATTACAATGCCCAAGTAGTCTTTGTAGATGAGACCGGGTTGGGCGATTACAGGCTGATCACACCGATCTGGGACATTGTGCGGCAGATAAAAAAATAGAAAGGGACAAACCTCTCCCTCCAGAAGAATGGCACGCATGTGGTCTCAACTCTTGAAGTACTCCTCGATCGCGATCGTTTTTTTGCCCGCGATCCTTTTACCTCAAACAAAAGTTTCCTCAATTGACATCGACGGGAATCATCATTTTTCGCAGCGAGAGCTCCTGCAGGGGCTTCCGCTTGCCGTCGAAGGGCAATACTCGAAAGAAAAACTCCGGGCATCGTCCGCGTCGCTCGTTGAACGGTACCGTTCGGACGGGTTCTTTTTTTCACGGATCGACTCTATCCATCAATTCTTCTCATCCGACAGTACAATCGTCGCCGTGACTTTTTTTCTCCATGAAGGGAAACAGTCACTTCTTTCTGACATTACCGTCCGAGGCGGGCGCCATTTTTCGCCCGAAGACATGCTTACGAGGTTCGAAACAGCGGTCGGCTCACCGCTGCGCCAAGCCACGCTTGAATCCGACATCGACAATCTTTTGTCGCGTTACGACAATGACGGATATCCTCTCGCCTCGGTGCGCGTCGATTCGCTCCTCTTGGATTCAAGCGATGTTTCTCGAATGAGGTGCGTCCTTTCGGTCTCAGAAGGGCCCCGCGTGTATGTCAAGGAGATCACGGTAGATGGAAACACTTCGACGCGGAGTTGGGTTGTTGCAAGGGAAGCGTACGTGGGGTCCGGAGAATTGTATAGTCCGGATCGTGTGGAACGGTTTCGCCGGCGGCTTGAACGGCTCGGAATTTTTTCATCTGTCGGCGAGCCCGAACTGTATGTTTCGCGCAACCCTTCGGGAATCGACAGCGTGGCAGGAGGTTTGTCCGTCGCCGTGCAGGAGGGAAACACGAACAATTTTGACGGCATCGTCGGTTACACTCCACCGGCTCAAGCCGGACAGAGCGGCTACTTCACCGGGAATGTTTTTGTCTCGATGAAAAATCTTTTCGGCACGGGAAGGCAGGCCGTCGTCCGCTGGCAACGGGAGAGCCCATCCACGCAGGAGTTGCAGGCAAGTTATGAAGAGCCGTGGATCGCTGGATATCCTGTGGATGCGGGCATTGGCATCGATCAACGGAAACAAGATTCCACCTATATTAAAACGTCCCTCAACCTGCGAACGGATGTGAACCTGAGCGACGAGTTTTCCGTTGCCTTGACGGCAAATCAGGAATCGGTCGTCCCGTCCACGGACCTCGATTATTTCACAGTGTTCGAGAGCAACACGCTTTCGTTCGGAGGGGAGATCCATTACGACACGCGCGACGACCTCCGAAGCCCGACCTCGGGGATCAGCTATGCGACCGCATACTCGCGCGGAACTAAAACTATCACGGGTCCTGCGCAGTATCTTTCGCTCGCCCCGTCGAAAAGTTTTCTCGTCGAGCAGCTGACTGTGGATGTAGAAAGCTACCTGCCGACGTTTACGCGTCAGGTGTTGATGCTCGGTTTCCATGGCAAAAAGATCACATCGAGTCAGCTCGAACAAAGCGATCTCTTTCAGCTTGGCGGAACGAACAGCGTGCGCGGTTACCGCGAAAATCAATTCTACGGTTCGCAGGTTCTCTGGTCGAATTGCGAATACCGGTTTCTCGTCGGCCGGTTCTCAAGCGTCTTTGCCCTTTTTGACGTAGGATATTTTTCCCGTCCACCCGACCTGCTCGAAGATATTCCGTCTCAGGAAAAATTTATTTATGGATACGGGGTCGGCACGCGTTTGGAGACCTCGTTAGGGATCTTTGCCGTGAGTTTTGCACTGGGCGAGGGGGACGGATTCAGCTCTGCAAAAATCCATTTCGGCATTGCCAATGAATTCTAATCACGCCTTCAACCCCTCCGACCGATCCTGCTGATGAAAAACTATCTTATTCTTCTCCGCCCCTCTAATTTTATTATCACCGTCGCCTCGGTATTTGTTTCGTGCCTGCTGGCCGGGGGAACAAACACGGACCTGCCGGCCATGGTGATCGCCTCGTTTGCAGCCGGGTTCATCGGCGGAGGAGGGATGGTCGTGAACGACATTTTTGACATCGAGATCGACAGGATCAACAAACCATTGAGGCCGCTCCCGAGCGGAACGGTCTCTCCTCGTGCCGCGGCTTTCTTTTATGCCGCGCTGACGGGGGTTGGTTTATTGTTGAATCTTTTTTTACATTCAAGGGCTCAGAGTATTGCCCTCGGTGCGGCCGCGCTAATTTTTTTCTACAGCTATAAACTGAAAAGTACGCCGCTTGTAGGAAATCTTTCTGTCGGCGTGCTTACAGGTTTGACGTTTATATACGGTGGGGCGGCGGTGGGGGCTATTGGACGGGCGCTCGTTCCCGCTCTCTTTGCGTTTCTCATCAATGCCGGGAGGGAGGTCGTGAAAGACATGGAAGATCTCGAAGGAGACGCCCGCAACAACGCACGAACTTTTCCGGTGGTGTACGGCATGAAGGCGGCGTCGGTTGTCGCGACGGGATTTCTTGTTGCGGTACTTGCCGCGACGATCATACCGTACGCCGATCATCAGTATGGTCTGCTCTATTTTATCGTCGTTACCGTCGGCGTCGACGCCGTCATTGTGATTACTCTGATCTCCCTCTGGAAAAACCCCAGCACTGAAAACCTCAACCGGATCAGCACGATCCTCAAATACGACATGCTTGTCGGCTTGCTGGCGATTTATCTCGGATGAGGACGGAAGAAAATTTAAAGCGTAAAATGCAAAAGGCAAAGTTACATTGTAAAATCCAAAATTGTTTTTCAACTGCTCTTTTATTTTTAAACTTTTCATTGTAGTTTTGCCCTTTACACTTTGAACTTTTAATTTGTCACATCTCATAATGTCATTCCAAAAGAGCGTCCCCGCGAAAGACCTTCACGCCTACGAGCGACCATATTGGATGCGAAATATTGTTGCCGTGGCGGGTGTCGATGAGGCAGGAAGAGGGCCGCTTGCAGGCCCTGTGGTCGCGGCAGCCGTCGTCTTCGAGCCGGGCACGCTGATTCCCTTTGTGGACGATTCAAAGCAGCTCACGGAAAAGAGGCGCGAGCAGGCTTTCACAGCCATCTCGCACTGTGCGGTCTCGATCGGGATCGGCGTCGTAAATCATGATATCATCGACAGGATCAATATTCTTCAGGCGTCGATGCTTGCGATGAACAAGGCCATCGCGGACCTTGCCGTACAGCCGCAGCAGCTGTTGGTGGACGGAAATTTTTTCCGCCATGAACGCATCCCCGTCGAAAATATCGTTCACGGCGACGCGCTCTCGCATTCGATCGCAGCCGCTTCGATCGTTGCAAAAGTAACGCGGGACGCGATGATGAGGGACTTCGATGCGCAATTCCCACAGTATGGTTTTGCGAAGCATAAAGGGTATGGAACGGCCGATCACGTCGCCGCGATTCAGCGCTACGGTCTTTCCGAGATACATCGGCGCACGTTCCGCATACCGGAAATGAAGACCGTAAAAATTGTCTCTACAGGATTATGAACATTTCCGTTACATCGCCGCCTAACCTTTCACGCCGAACCTCGACCGTTTTGGGATGCAGCGAAACGCAGACCGGATTGAATTCGCCCGGGCCAGCGCAACGTTACGCCGAAATTCTCACTTCTCGCATCGCGAATCATCGCGGCGAAATTTTCGTCGCTGAAGGAACCCTCGTCCTTGCCGAGTTCGAAGATGCCGCCGATACGGTAAATTGTGCGATCAGTATACAGGAACAATTCAGGGATTATAATAAATTAAGCCTCGACCAGGGAAAGATCGAGGCGGGGGTTGGGGTTCATTTTGGTGAGATATTTTTTGCCGAAGGAGGGTACAAAGGAAGCGGCGTCGAGGCGGGAAGAAGTCTCGCGACAATGACGCCAGCGGGCAAGATTTATATCACGCGCGAAGTTTTTGTGCGTATACGGTTGTTGCTTCCGCTGAATTTTGAAAGCCTGGGTCAAAAGGAATTGCAGGGACTATCCGAAGGAAAGGAGCTCTTCTCGGTTGCATGGGAGGCCGTGACGGAAAATCTTGAGGCATCGCTGAAGCGGTTGGGGCAGGACGACCTCCAACGCGCCACGCGGTTGTCGACGAAGATCGGGCTTGGAGCGTCGAAGAGGGCTTCACCGATCGTCATGATGCTTTTTCTTCTTTTTCTGTTCGTCCTGTTCAAGATTTTGAAATGGCTTTGAGGGAGGGGAGCGATGACGTCAACAAGGGGAATCGGGGATCGCGGGGAACAATTTGCCGTTGCATATTTGGAAAGACACGGAATCACTGTCCTCGAGAGAAATTACGCTACTCGGCACGGCGAGATCGATATCATCGGCCTTGACGGCGATGAAGTGGTGTTCGTCGAGGTGAAAACGAGACGGACGCCGATGTTCGGCGCGCCGGAAGACGCAGTGACGCCGAAGAAACAGGAACGCATCCGGCGAACGGCCGAACGGTACGTCGAGAAGGCATATGCGGGCGTCGCGTCGTGCAGGTTCGATGTCGTCGCAATTGCTATCGACGGGGGCGTTGCACGGATCACTCATTATAAGAATGCGTTCACCTAACGCTCGCGCGATAACGTTACACAGAGATAATTTTCGTTTCAACCTGATGGCATCCTCTTTCATAACTGTGAGGTGATCCAATGAACATTGCGTTCGTCATGGTCGGGTCGTCGATCTTGCTCATCCTCGGTTACCGTTTTTACGGAACCTTTGTGGCGCGCAGGCTTGGCGTCGATTCAAGCAGGCCCACTCCCGCAACGTCGATCAACGACGGCGTCGATTATGTTCCGACAAAACCGGTCGTTCTTTTCGGGCATCATTTTGCGGCCATTGCCGCAGCGGGACCGATCGTCGGTCCGGCGCTCGCTTTATATTTCGGCTTTCTCCCTGCATGGTTATGGATCGTGTTCGGCGTCGTGTTTATCGGAGCAGTGCACGATTTCACGGCCCTGTTTGTCGCCGTCCGCGAAGGAGGAAAATCTGTTGCAGAGGTCGCGCGTAAAACGCTCGGTAAAGCGGGGTTTGTTTTCTATGTTCTGTTCGCCATCATCCTCTGTCTCCTCGTGATCGCCGCATTCCTTCAGCTCACCGCGATCGCGTTGACGTCGAGCCTTCCGCCGGACGACGTCAACCTTGCCGCCGGACAGACGAGTCTTCACATCATCGGCGTCGGAGGTGCGATGCGCGTTCAAATCGGCGGAGTTGCGTCGGCGTCGGTCATTATTATGACCCTGCTCGCTCCGCTGATCGGCTATCTTATCTATAAAAAGAAAATGAATCTGTGGATCGTGACATCGATCGCCTTCGTCGTGTCGCTGGGCTCGATTGTTTTCGGATATTATTTTCCGGTCACGCTTAATCCGACGCTGTGGATCGTCATCATCACGTTTTATGTCTTCTTTGCATCCTGGGTGCCGGTGTGGATCATCCTTCAACCGAGAGATTTCGTCAACGCCCAAGTTCTATATCTTGGACTTGCCTCGATGGTGGTCGGCGTGATCGCCGCCGGATTCCGCGGGGCGGTCATCAACATTCCCGCGATGAACCTGGACGAAGCGATGTCGGCGCCCAACCTCGGCGCGTTATGGCCGTTCCTTTTTATCACGATCGCCTGCGGCGCTGCATCGGGAGCCCACGGACTTATCTGCGGCGGGACGTCGTGCAAGCAATTGGCGGACGAGAAACATTCGCGGCTGATTGGTTATGGCGGGATGCTTCTCGAAGGATTGCTCGCGCTCTGTGTGATCCTTTTGATCTCGGGCGGAATGAGTTTTGACAAATACAAAAGTCTGGTGTATCCGGTTTCCGGGCCGAGCAATGCGCCCCTTGCGTTCGCGTTCGGCCTCGGAAACATTCTCTATATGGGGCTCGGGGTTCCGGTCGTCTACGGCACAATCTGGGGCATCCTACTTCTCGAAGGTTTCCTTGTGACGACCATCGACGCTCTCGTCCGTCTTTCACGCTATTTGTTCGAAGAACTCTGGGTCACTATAATGGATAATCCGCCCGCGATACTGAGGAGCAAGGCGTTCAATAGTTTGATCGTCGTCGCGGGGTTTCTTTCCCTTACGTTCACAAATGCATACCTCAAGATCTGGCCGATCTTCGGAGCGGCCAACCAGCTTCTCGCGGCGCTGACGCTCATCGCCGTGACTGCATGGCTCGCGCAAAAAGCCCGGAGCTATTGGTTCACGGCGATCCCGGCGGCGTTCATGGTCATTACGACATTGACGTCGTTGTTCATGCTCTTCGGTAGGTATATCAATTTCGGCAACTGGACGCTTGTTGCGACGGACGTTGTGCTAATCGTTCTTGCGCTGGGCGTCGTTGCAATGACGTTCCGGTATTTTTTCAACCTCCGCGCGCGGCTTGCGCTCGAAGCGATGAAATGATAAAGATAAATGTAGATGTAGGTTTGGAAGATTGGGATCGCGCTAGTAATTCATAATTCCAAATTCCCAATTCATAATTTAAAAGGGATCTTATGAACATCAAACTCATCCTTCAGCTGTCGCTCTTCGGGTTGGCCATGGGCATTGCGACGGTGTTTTGGATACCGTCCAATATTGAGCCGGCCTTCTGGCTAATCATTTTCCTCATTTGCTCTTACCTCATTGCAAAAAAATGTTCCGGGAAATATTTTCTCAACGGATTTTTGGTGAGCATCGTGAATTGTGTGTGGATCACCTCCGCCCACATGATCTTTTATCAAGCTTACCTCGCCGATCACGCTCAGGAAGCGGCTATGATGGCAAAAATGCCGATGCCCGATTCTCCTCGCTTGATGATGCTGATCACGGGGCCGGTCGTTGGAATTATTTCGGGGCTCGTCTTAGGGCTGTTTGCGTTCGTCGCATCCAAGATCGTGAAGAAGAAGAGCGCATGACCAAGCCGGAAGAATATTTTCATCAGCTTACGACGGAAATTCCGGAGGTCGCATCGGGGAACATGTTCGGGGCGGCCTGCATGAAAACGTCGAACGGGAAGTCGGCAGCAATGTTCTGGAAAGAATGTATCGTCGTAAAACTCCACGGGCCGGCGTTTGACGAAGCGTTGCGTTTGAAGGGTGCATGCCTTTTCGAGCCGATGGAAGGCCGGCCGATGAAAGAGTGGGTGCAAATTCCGTACGCTCATAAAGCAAAGTGGAAAAAGTTTGCGCTTGCGTCGGCAGAGCTGGTAAAAGAGTTGAAGAAAAAAACTGCTGCAAAGAAAAGATGACGCACATTCCATAAAAGAACTTATCGTCATAACGGAGAGAAAAAAATATTTATCGGCTCAATCCCAATTGTAATCTTCTTGAAAAATTCGTATACTATGCGCGTGTTCACTGAACCTGACGGGGCGACAGCCGTCAGGTTTTTCTGTACTTAAAACATGTGAGTTCCCTCAGTGCCTAAACGGACAGACATCAAATCCATTCTCATCATCGGCAGCGGCCCCATTGTCATCGGCCAGGCATGCGAGTTCGATTATTCCGGCACGCAGGCCTGCAAAGTGCTTCGGGAAGAGGGGTATCGCGTCATCCTCATCAACAGCAATCCCGCGACGATCATGACGGACCCCGACCTTGCCGATGCGACGTATGTCGAACCGATCACTCCGGAATTTGTCGAGCTGATCATTCAAAAAGAAAGACCCGACGCAATTCTCCCCACGATGGGAGGGCAAACGGCGCTCAACACCGCCGTGGCTCTCGCCGAACGGGGGATCCTCGATAAGTACGGCGTCGAATTGATCGGGGCAAAGCTCGACGCGATAAAAAAAGCCGAAGACCGCCAGCTCTTTCAGAAAACAATGAAAGCTGCCGGGCTTGAAATGCCGCACGGCGGCTTTATCTACAGTTATGATGAAGCGTTGAAGATCATCGACGCGATCGGTTTTCCGGCGATCATCCGGCCGTCGTTTACTCTCGGAGGGACGGGAGGCGGGATCGCGTACAATTTTGAAGAATTTCGGTCGATCGTCGAGCACGGATTAACGAACAGCCCTATTCATGAAGTGCTCGTCGAGGAATCGGTCATCGGATGGAAAGAGTACGAGCTTGAGGTCATGCGCGACATGAAGGACAATGTCGTCATCATCTGCTCGATCGAAAATTTTGACCCGATGGGGGTTCATACCGGAGACTCGATCACGGTCGCTCCCGCACAGACGCTGACGGATAAAGAGTATCAGCACATGCGCGACGCCGCGCTCACTGTCATGCGCGCGATCGGCGTCGATACCGGAGGGTCGAACGTGCAGTTCGCGCTTAACCCGGCCAACGGCAAGATGTATATCATCGAAATGAACCCGCGCGTCTCGCGAAGCTCCGCTCTCGCTTCGAAGGCGACCGGCTTTCCTATCGCCAAGATCGCCGCGAAGCTCGCCGTCGGCTACACGCTCGATGAGATCCCCAACGACATTACGAAATTGACCCCCGCATCGTTCGAGCCGACGATAGATTATACCGTCGTTAAAATCCCCCGGTGGGATTTTGAGAAATTCAAAGGCGTCGATGAGACGCTGGGCGTGCAGATGAAATCCGTCGGCGAGGCGATGGCGTTCGGCCGGACGTTCAAGGAGGCGCTCCAGAAAGCGCTCCGCTCTCTCGAAACGGGTCGCGCCGGGATTGGCGCCGACGGCAAAGACCTTTTTACTCCGCACAAATTGAACGAGAAAACTCGGGGCGAATGGGAAAGGAAAGTAAAGGACCATCTCCGCCGGCCGAAGCCGAGCAACATTTTTTTCCTGCGATACGCATTTCAGTTGGGGCTGTCCGTGGAAGAGATCCATTCGCTGACCAAGATCGATTCCTGGTTTTTGTATAATATCAAGCAACTAGTCGAGGCCGAAGACGAACTGGCCGCGTTGGTGGAAGCGTGAGGGAACAGTTGAGGTTAAGGTTGAGGTTAAGATTGAGGTTAAGGTTGAGGAAGCGGAGATATGATTTTGACTGCAATGATCTATGAAAGATAAATTCTCAAAAATTACTCGCGAGGTTCTTCTCGAGGCGAAGCGGTACGGTTTTTCCGACCGTCAGCTTGCGCACTTATGGAAAACGGACGAAGACACCGTGAGGAATCTGCGCAAGAAATTCGGTGTCGTACCGGTGTTCAAAACGGTCGATACGTGCGCAGCGGAATTTGAAGCTCACACGCCGTATCACTACTCGACGTATGAACAGGAGAATGAATCGGTGCGGTCGTCGAGAAAAAAAGTGGTCATCCTCGGCGGCGGCCCGAACAGGATCGGTCAAGGGATCGAATTCGATTACTGCTGCGTTCACGGCGTCTACGCACTTCGCGAAGAAGGGTACGAGACGATCATGATCAACTGCAACCCCGAGACCGTCTCGACCGATTACGACACGACGGATAAGCTGTACTTCGAGCCGCTCACCGTCGAGGACGTATTGAACATTTGCGAGCACGAGCAGCCCGAGGGGATCATCGTCAGTTTCGGAGGACAGACGCCCCTCAAGATCGCGAAAGAATTGGAAGCGCACGGGGTTCGTATTTTGGGCACATCGACCGAAGGGATCGACCTTGCCGAGGACCGGCAGCGCTTCGGAGCGTTGCTCCGTCAGCACAACATCCTCCATCCAAAATATGGCACAGCGTTATCGGTGAAGGATGCAATCCTCGTCGCCGAGGAGATCGGCTTCCCGGTGCTTGTCCGTCCGTCGTATGTTCTCGGCGGCCGCGCGATGGAGATCTGCTACAACACGACGTCGCTGAAAGAGTATATGAAGAAAGCGGTCGACCTCGCGCCCGATCGCCCGGTTCTTATCGACAGCTTCCTCGAGGATGCGTTTGAATTCGACGTCGACGCAGTCTGCGACGGAAAGGACGTCGTTATCGGCGGAGTGATGGAACACATCGAAGAAGCGGGGATCCATTCGGGCGACAGCGCGTGCGTGATCCCGCCGTTCATGCTCAGCGAAGAAAAGACGAACGAGATCATTGCCATCACCAAGAAACTTGCTCACGCGCTCAATGTTGTCGGGTTGCTCAACGTCCAGTTTGCGATGAAGGACAACCGCGTCTTCGTCCTCGAGGTCAATCCTCGGGCATCGCGCACCGTTCCCTTCGTCAGCAAGGCGACCGGAATTCCGTTTGCGAAGATCGCCGCAAAGGTCATGGTCGGAAGAAAATTGAAGGACTTAGGCGTTCTCGATTTCAATTTCAAAAAAGTGAAACATATTTCCGTGAAAGAGGCGGTGTTTCCTTTTTCAAAATTCCCCAAAGTGACGATGTTCCTCGGTCCGGAGATGCGTTCGACCGGAGAGGTCATGGGGATCTCGGATACGTTCGGCGCGTCGGTTGCAAAGTCGCAGATCAGCGCCGGCAACGCTCTTCCGGGACAAGGGACCGTCTTTGTCAGCGTGAGGGAGACCGATAAGACGCCAAAAGCGCTCGAGATCGTGAGAGATTACATCAAGCTTGGTTTCGATATTGTCGCAACCGAAGGGACTTCCAAATTCCTTTCGCAAAATGGGATCGCCAACAAGCGGGTCTTCAAAGTGCAGGAAGGCCGGCCGAATATCGTCGATCATATTAAGAACGGAGAGGTGAACCTCGTCATCAATACTCCGTTGGGCGAAGAGTCCCGCTTTGACGAGTATTCCATCGGCTGGGCTTCCATCGAACACAAGGTGGCCTTCATTACCACGCTCTCAGCCGCTGCGACGGCCGTAAGAGCGATCGAAGAAATTCACCACGGGAAAATGTCGGTGAAAAGTTTGCAGGAATTTCACCGAAAATAGTTTTGCCGTTAAATTACAATTGGAATTATCTCCCCGCAATTTTCTCGGCAACAATCTCTTCCTTTTTGTCGTAATCCTCTAAAAGAACCGCTCCACAGCTGTTCCGACATCCTTTGTAAAATGTCCGAAATCTCAAATAAGAGACATTCACATTATCACGGATCCAGCAAGACATTCAAAGCGTACCACGACTCTAGATCACACCCCCTTGACACACTCTACCCGATGTATTAAATTAATTAAGTTACTCTGTCTATTAAAACCTTTACTTTAAATGACCAATCTGGAGAAGAGGGCTGTTTTTGCGCGAAGGGTCATTCCTCATTTTCTTTTGATCCTTCTGTTGACCGCTCTCACCACGACACAAAGCTGGACGCAAATCAACAGCTCCGGTATTAAAGAGGAGCAGGATTATACGTTCGCGTACGGTTTGTACCATGACAAGCTGTATCAACTCGCGGCGGACCAATTCCAAAAATTCATCGGTCACTACCCTTCCAGTTTGAGACGTCCCGACGCAATTTTTTTGTATGCCGAGTGTCAGTTTGCTCTTGGAAGTTATGATGAGGCGATCTCGGAATACAAGTCGTTTGTCAGAGAATTTCCGAGACAAAAATTAAAACCCGACGCGTTGTTCCGGATCGGGGAAGCGTATTTCAAGCTTCATCAGTATGCCGACGCGATTCCGGATTATGAAGAAGTCGTCGAGGCGTATGCCGGCCAGGACATTGCGGGGGAAGCTGCATACTGGGCCGGTGAGGCATTTTTCAAGACAGACCGTCCCGATTCAGCAATTGCGTATTATGCCCTTAGCGCCGAAAAATATCCTTCGAACAGACTGTGCGACTATGCCCTCTATTCGCTCGGCTGGACGTACGAAGGGCGGCAGGATTATCAACGGGCGATCGGATATTACGAGAAACTTCTGGAGGAGAAGAAGCAGAGCGACCTCATCGCTTCGACCACGCTCCGAGTGGGCGAATGTTTGAACAAGAGCGGTCAATTTCAGAAGAGCATCGACTACCTCGCAGGCGTTAGAAACGCGCTTGTCGATTCCACAGAAGGAGTCCGGGCCGACTATCTTATCGCTGAAGACTATTATGGCTTGAAGAATTATCTCAAGGCGCGGGAGTTGTACGAAGCGTTCCGGAAAAAATATCCAACCAGCCCGCTTTCGCGCGACGTCGCATACTCGATCGGGTGGACGTACCTGAAGACGAACGATTTTTCGCAGGCAGCGCTTATTTTTGGAGAGCTGGCTTCGGGACACGACGACGTCGCCTATAACGCGCTGTTCCGGAAAGGTCAGGCGGTCGAGCTGTGGGGCGATGCAAAACAAGCGTTGACTATTTTCAGCCAGGTGGTTGCGCAGAGACCGCAAGGGGAGTATGCCGACAATGCGCTGTATGAATCGGGTATGATCTTGTACGGTGAGAAAAATTACGACGATGCAATTCCTTATTTCGAACAAGTCACCACGAAATACCCGACGGGGGACGTCGCGGCGGACGCCTACAGAATGCTCGGAGAATCGTACCTAGCCCAGAAGAAATACGACGCTGCGGCGAAAGACTTCCGAGAAGCCGGAACGAACGCCTCGGCAGGAGAGGACCTCAAGGGAGAAGCGAAGTTCCAGGAAGCATGGTCGCTCTACAAGGACGGGAAATTTTCGGAGGCGGCTTCACTGTTTGCTTCCTTCCAAAATCAATATCAACAGTATGCGAAGGCGACGGAAGCTCTTTTCTGGGCGGCAGAATCGTACTTCCAAAGCGGGCAGTTCAACGACGCCGTCAATTTTTACACTCAATTTATCAAAGCAGGAAAAGGCAGCCCGAAATTTAACGATGCACAGTACGGACTTGCGTGGAGCTACTTCAAACTGGAGGCCTATGCAAAAGCCGCTCCGGCATTCGAAGAATTTCTTGCTGGAGGGAGCGCGTCTCAGTATGCGTTCGACGGCCGGCTCCGTCTCGGAGATTCGTACTATTATTTGAAGCAGTATGACCGCGCAGCCGCCGCGTACCGTGCTGCAATACAGATATTTCCTTCCAACGGCGGAATCGATTATGCATACTACCAGGTAGCTCAGTCCGATTACAAGGCCGACAAGCTCGACCAGGGACTTAAGGGCTTCGAGGCGCTGATGTCGCGATTTCCGAATTCTGACCTTGCCGACGACGCGCAATACGGGATCGGCTGGATCTATTTTCAAACAAAGAAATATAAAGAGGCGATAGCGGCGTTCCAGAAAGTCATCGACCGCTATCCGAAAAGCGAACTGGTACCACGGGCGGCGTACAGCATCGGCGACTCGTATTACAATTCGGAAAAATACGACGATGCGATCAAGGCATATTCGCTCGTCGTGACGAACTTTCCGTCCTCGTCCTATGCGGGGGACGCCGTCAACGGAATTCAGTACTGCTACCTTTTGCTCGACAAGCCGGAGGAAGCCGTCCGCACGATCGACGATTATGTGCGGAAGAATCCATCGGCAAAGATGGCCGACGAACTGTTCTACAAAAAGGCCGATATCTATTACGGGAACAAGCAGTACGACGATGCGGTGAAAGCATTCTCGGAATTTCTCCAGAAATTTCCAAAGAGCAGGCTCGCTCCTGATGCGCTGTATTGGTCGGGTAAGTGTTACAGTGCGCTCGGGAATCATCAAGCCGCACTCGACGCTTTTCGCGCGATCGCGACCCAGTATCCGGCAAACAAGCTCGCGAGCGGCGCTCTCTTTGAACAAGGAAGTCTTCTTGCTCAAGAAGGGAAACCGGCAGACGCTCTTGCGTCGTTTGCGAAGATTGAGAGCCAATATCCAACATCCGACGAAGCGTCGGAGGCGTCGTATCAGCAGGGTATCGTGTTGAAATCTACAAACCAGATCGACGACGCGGTGCGCAAGTTCGAAGCGACGATCGCCGCCTATCCGAAATCGACCGCCAGCGACAGGAGCAAGGTCGCTCTGGGCTGGCTCAACGAGGGAGTGGGGAATTTTTCGAAGGCGATCGATTATTTCAAAGAGGTGGCGACGAATAGAACGGATGAACTCGGGGCCGAGGCGCAGTACGCGATGGGAGCGACTCAGGAATCGATGAAAAATTATCCCGAAGCGATCATCTCCCTCATGCGCGTGAAGTACGTGTTCCCCGCGGCAGACGATTGGATCGGGAAAGCCTACCTCAGTTTGGGAGAATGCTACGAAAAGACGAATCAAATTCAGAAAGCGAAGGAAGCTTATAACGTCGTCATCAAACAGGGAGGCGACCTCGCCGGACAGGCCCAAGAGAGGCTCAAGAAATTGGAACAATTGTGATTCGAAAAAAACGCACATATCGGTTCGCGGCGCTCATCGCCTTTATTTTCTTTTCGTCCCTCAGCGCTCAGGATAAACCGAGTCCTCCGGAGAAAAAAGAACCGGCGCAGCGCGACGTAGCGGTACCGGCTCAGCCGACGGCGCCTCTTCCAAAAATCGACCTGCCCGAATTTCTCATCACGGGTCAAGAAACGATCGACCTTCCGGTGTCGTCGAAGACGGCGGTCGAGGAAGACCGGGTCTATGTACCGGGCGCTCAGTCGCCGGGGGGAAAAGATGCGAACGTCAACCTCGGCGGTAAAGAAGAGAAAACGATCACTTCTCCATCCGGTCAGCTGAACGGAAGAGTGGCCGCGGGAATCGGCAATTACACTTCTCCGTTCATGGACGGGTGGTTCGGAAAAAATTATGATGACGGCGGAGTGCTCTTCCACGCAAACTATGCGTCGAGCAACGGCCATGTGCAGAACGCGAATTGGCAGAGAACGGGCATCGGGATGAGCGGCGACTATACCTCGCCCGCTTCGTTTGGAATGATCGCAGGGAGCAGGCTGAGCGGCGGCTTGGATTTTTCGGGACAATCGTTCAGGGCATACGGTTCCACGGTGGACCCCTCGCAGCAGCGGACGCTCAACGACATCGAGCTGAACCTTGGTCTTGCTTCGAACTCATCCATCCCAAGACTCTTCGATGCGCCGGTCGATTATTCGGTCGGCGTTAAATGGTCGGGGAATTCTCTCAATGATTCTGCCGACGTTTCGGAAAATGACTTCGGCGTCACCGCTTCCGGCTCCACTGAAAAGGAAGACGTCCGCTTGAACGGATCGGTCGAATATCTCGCGTCGAGCATTTCCACCCCGTCGTTCCCCGGCGCCGACCTTCATTCCCCTCAGTGGTTTA
>DATJXA010000109.1:0-23181 GCA_035500675.1 Bacteroidota bacterium
GAGTTTCATAAGAGAATCTGCAAGAGCTTCGACAGAGCCGTCGACGTCTCCCTTTACGACAATTGCAAGCTCGCGGACTTGCTGGCCTGCCTGAATTTGTTCCGAGATTTCATCCAGCGTCACAAAATGAATTTGCCGGAAGTCTTGCTCCCGCTTCAATTGCTGACGCTTGAGACTGATCTCTCGAGCAACGCGATCCGATTCCATGGCAATAAATTGATCTCCCGCCTGCGGTATGCCGTCAAACCCCAACAGTTGCACCGGCGTTGACGGCCCGGCCGCTTCGGTCCGTCGGCCCCGCTCGTCGAACATTGCTTTCACTTTCCCGCTGAAGATCCCGCCGACAAAAGGATCTCCGACACGCAACGACCCTTTTTGAATCAATACAGTCGCGAGAATGCCTTTTCCCTTATCAATTTGCGCTTCCACAACCGCTCCCCGCGCCGTCCTGTTGGGATTAGCTTTGAGATCGAGCACTTCTGCTTCGAGCAGGATCTTTTCCAGAAGGAGGTCGACGTTGAGTCCCTTCTTTGCGGAGACTTCGACGCATTGAAATTTTCCACCCCATTCTTCAACCAAGATGCCTTTATCTGCAAGCTGTTGACGGATCCTGTCCGGGTTCGCTTCGGGCTTATCGATCTTATTGATGGCAATAATAATGGGGACGCTTGCGGCACGCGCATGGCTGATGGCCTCCAGCGTTTGCGGCATCACATTGTCTTCCGCTGCGACAACGAGAACGACGATGTCTGTCAGCTGAGCGCCGCGTGCACGCATTGCCGTAAAAGCTTCATGGCCCGGTGTGTCGAGAAATGTGATCTTCTTTCCGGAATCCAAGCTTACTTCGTACGCGCCGATGTGCTGTGTAATACCCCCGGCTTCGCCTGCAACGACATTCGTGCGGCGAATATAATCGAGAAGGGACGTTTTGCCATGATCGACATGTCCCATGATAGTAACGACGGGAGCACGCTGCTTAAGAGTTTCGGGAGAATCCGGTTTATCCTCAAGAACGTCGATCGTAAATTCTTCATGGAATTCAACCTGCAATCCGAACTCATCCGCAACGAGGGTAATGTTGTCTTTGTCCAGCCGCTGGTTGATCGACACCATAAGCCCTAAACCTATACACTTCGCAATGACATCTGCAACGGGAACATTCATGAGCGCTGCAAGCTCGCCTACGGTAAGATATTCTGTTACACGAAGTTTTCCCTCTTCTCCTCGCGCTTCTTCGAGCAATCGTGCTTGCTCTTCTTCCCTCTCACGCTTTCTCTTTTTCCTGTTGACAGCGCGTAGACTTACTATCGATTCGTCAATCCCTGCCAACGTACGTTTTATTGCCTCGTTGACCTGGATGTCATCGATTTCATGAACTCTGAGTTTCTTTTTCTTTTTCTTCTTTTTTGAGCCTTCTTCCGATTCGGGTTCAGGGATCCCCTTTACTTTTTCATCTTTGATTTTCTTTTTCTTCTTTTTCCGTTTCCGCTGCTCTTCCGTCTCGGTTGACGGCGATTTGGCCTCTTCTCCCTTTTCGGATCCCTCGGAAGACTCGCCCAGCTCCATTTTCCCCTTAATAGTCAAGCCTCTGCGCCTTGCACTGATTTCATCTAAAGGCGACTTGTAACTCCGATCGGCCCTCTTCTTCCTTCCAACTTCTTCCTCTTTTGCCGGCTCTTTTTTCCCTGCGACAGGCGTCGCTTGCTTTGCTGCCGGGACTATCTTCGGTTCAACCGCGGGGGGCTGAGATTCGTCAACCTGCTCTAAAATTTCCGTCTCCGGAGAAAGCTTTATGTCGGTAATCCCCCCCTCATCGGTCATTTGTGCTGATGTTGCAGAACCGGAGGGCAATTCGTCAGATTTCTTCTTCGCCGACTCTTTTACCTCCTCGTCCTCTTCTTTTTTCTTTTCCGCCGATTTCCTCTTTGTTTCTTTGATCTCAGCGATCTTGCGTTGATGGCGGTCTGCGACGTCCTTTTCTTTCTTGAAATGCGACATGATATCCTTCATCATGTCATTCTCAACGGCGGACATCGGCCCTTTAATCGTGTAACCTTTTTTAGTCAGGAACTCGATTATCGTCCCGCTTGCAAGGTTAAGCTCTTTGGCGAGATTGAATATTTTTATTTTCTTTTCGGTAGTTTCCGTCATTCCATTACCATTTTAAAAGGAGTCGGTTGTCATTTTGGGAGAACGATCAGGTAGTCTCTGCCTTTTCCTCCTTTGCAGAATCATCTCCGTCCGCGGCGAGAGTATCGTTTTTTTCGCTTCCCGCAACCGCTTTCTCGAGAGGTTTTTCCTTTTCCTCATCTGATTCCTCTTCTTCGTCATCAACCTCAGCTTCTTCGAACTCTTTCTTGATGAGGCCGACAATCTCCTTGAGTTTTTCCTCGTCGATCCCAAGTTCTTCGACGAGGTCGTCAACGTCGGCATCGATGACTTGCTGAGCCGTGTCGTATCCGTTCTCGATGAACTTATCGTAGATCTCTTTTCCGATCTCATCGCGGAATTCGATCAATTCGATGTCGTATTCCGCCCCCTCCTTCACGAGCTGGAGATCGAAACCCGAAAGCTTCCCGGCAAGGCGAATGTTTTGTCCTCCTTTTCCGATAGCAAGAGAGACTTGATCCTCCGCGACTAGGATCGTCGCTTTCTTTGTTTCGAGGTCGAGGTCGACTTTTTTTAGTTTTGCAGGAGCGAGAGCCCGCGTGATCATGACGAGCGGCTCGTCGCTGTAATTAATGACGTCGATGTTCTCGTTGTTCAGTTCGCGAACGATTGCATGAATTCTCACGCCCTTCATGCCGACGCAGGCGCCGACGGCGTCGATGCGGTCGTCGTGCGATTCAACGGCAACTTTGGCGCGATCGCCGGGTTCCCGAGCGATGCCTTTGATCTCAATGATGCCGTCATAAATTTCGGGGATCTCGATTTCAAATAGACGAGCGAGAAATTTCGGATCGGACCTGGATACGATCACGGTGGGGTTTCCGGAATTTTTTCTTACTTCTTTTATCACTGCACGTATTGTGTCTCCCTTCTTGTAGCGTTCTTTTTGGATCTGTTCGCTTTTGGGAAGGATGACTTCATTCTTATTATGCATGACGAGGATTTCATTCTTGCGGATCTGGTAGACCTCGCCAACGAGAATCTCTCCGATCGTGCTGCTGTATTCGTTGTAGATCAATTCCTTTTCAATCTCTTTGATGCGCTGATTGAGGTTCTGCTTGGCCGTAATGATGAGCCGTCGTCCAAATTCGGCCAGCTCGATGATCTCGACGAATTCTTCACCGACGTTAAGCTGCTCTCCCGATTTTTTCCTCGCCGCCTCGACATCGATCTGCGTCACGGGGTCGACAACTGTTTCAACGACCTCTTTCTCGAGGTAGATTTCGATGTCGCCTTTGTCCATGTTGACAACGACATCAAATTTCGCCTCCTGTCCGTATTTCTTTCGAACCATCATCCCGAAAATATCCTCGACGATCCCGACGAGAATATCTTTATCGATAGATTTCTCACGAACCAAGGAAGAAAATGATTCGACTATCTCATAATTCATTGAAACCTCCAAAATGAAAATAATAAAACGTCCGGCCCAATCATCGCTTCAGCCGCGGAAGAACGTATGCTTCCTCGACTGCATCAAGGGGGAAAGAAATAGAATGATCGATCGACGTCATCAATGTAATAGAACTTTCGGTCACCTCTGTTAATTCTCCAACGGCCGGCTGGGAGCCGTTCTCCAATTTCGGTACCACTTTTAACTGCCGTCCGATGTTTTTTCTAAACTGACGGTGCAAGGTAAGCGGGCGGTCGAGTCCGGGCGACGAGACTTCGAGACGGTATCGGCCGGCAATAAGGTTTTCTCTATCAAGTTCTGATGCTAGTCCGCGACTTACATCTGCACATTGATCGGCGGTAATCCCCAGGTCGGTATCGATAAATATTTGCAGAACCACGGTGCCTCTTTCTCCATGCACCTCCATACCCACCCAAAATGCGTCGTGCGGCAAAAGAATTGGCTGCACGATCTTGGAAATTCGCTCAATTTGCTCTTTTTTCAGCATAATCCTAACCATCAAAAAAAAGTCCCGCTAAAGGCGGGACTTTGTTTTGCAGTGAGAAAAATATACGAAGAGATATCTTCAGATGCAAGTAAAAATGAGGGGGTTAGAAAAAAGCTCGAACCTCGGCTTTTGCGGTATGAACAACACTATGCCCAGGCTCCGCCCGGCCTGTGTATTGCAACGAGGATTGAAGGTTGCTGCTTAAACGATAATCGAAAGAGACTCCCCAGAGGAATGTCTTACCCTCCACTCTGCCCCCGGTAAGCTCAAATGGGATCACTGCCCCATCGGGAACATTTTCCAAGGATATTTCTTCGCGCGATAAATCAAACCGCAGCTGCCCCGTCCCGCGAAAAGAAAACACCGTTCGCAGAGACTGAGCATTGAGGTCGGCAGTTGTCGGTACGAGAGGATAGGAATCCTCCGAGCGCGAAACTTCAATTTTGAATCCCACCTCGACATTTTGTTCCGGCCTATACGAATAATCGGAAACAATATCGTCCGAATTGATCATACGAGATGTGCCGCTGGCAAGGGATGCGGATAAATTATCTTGTTTATTGGCATAATCAATTTGATTAGAGATCTCCTGAACAAGCCGTATCCTCATTTCTATCGATCGTTCCCGGTTATAGCTTTGTTCCGCGCCAGTGCTGTATATGCCCGCTCCCGTTTGCTGCAGATACCGAAATCGGAGAGAAAAATCCGGCTTGTTCTCGAACAAAAAAAGATCCTGCTGAAAAAGCTGGCTTCCAAGAATTGTCGTCACAGGGTTCAGAAAGTGACTGAGCTCCAGCAGATAGATATGCCGCGTTACAGGGTCGGAGCTTTTTTCCTCTATCCGAAGGTAGGTCTCTGTCGACAGGTCGGAAAGGGCTTTCTCGACCCAGTCTGCGGGCGATGGAATAAATTTTTCTGGCGAGACCTGGAGGCGGCCTGACGTTTTTACGTTAATCACCGGGTATAGTTGATCGCTTGGGACGGTAACGACCACATAGTCTCCGTCAAAACGCGAGAGCTGGAAATCTGTTTCATCCGTTACGTCCACTTTTCCATTTCCGTTCCCGTCCGTCCAAATGTATTGCCCTTCCCCTTTTTGAACTTGAACGAAGACCCTCTGAAGCTGCGATGAGCGTTCGGTGGACGCTTCATAATATGCGTCGGCGTCGATGCCGCGTCGAAGCGGCGTATAGCGCGACTCCGACCGCACAAGAACGGTCTGGTTGTCTTGATTTGCGAAACGGAACTCGTCTTCGAACGATTTTTTTCTAAGGATAACGTTGAGCGATGACGAAAAATTCTCTACCTCCGGCAACGACCACTCGTATGTCTGTGTCACCGACCGGGCTTGTGGTTTTAATATCCCTTCGTACGATGCATCATCATTCCGTACTTCGAGCTCGGTTGAGAAATTCATCCCGAAAATTTTCTGAAAGGATAATTTCGGAGCAAACGTCGTAAAACCGAAACTCGCGTCGTCGAGCGAATCGGGCGTAGGCGTTTCAATGGAGCGATTCTCCCGCTCGAACCGAAAGCTCGGGGTCACAAAATGATGGATCGCATATTCGATGGATCCTTTTTGACGGAGCCAGTAATCGTTCGCGATAATTGCGCTTTGCGAGCTTTTGATGTCTTCGACGGTGTAATCGACTTTCGGCAAAGAATCTCCAGAAATTTGAACGAAACCTTCCTTGCGTTGAGCCGAGAACTCATTTCCTCTATCATTGGTCCCATATGACCCGCCCACTGTAACTGTTTTGGCAGGATTGTAAGTCACCCCAGCTTCCCGAATATCTTCCGAGGAAGGTTGAATATTCACCGTGCTGTCAATGCTCCATTTCCTGTCAAACTCTACTTCATCGACTCTATCGAGTGAATAGAAGTTTTTATCCACATGACGGTCTGAAAGTGAAAGATCGAATGAGCCGATCGAAGCTCCGGCAATTTTGACATTCTTAGGGGCATAGTTTGCTGAGAATTTCGTTGCGCCTCCTGTTACGGCATCTCCGGGAGAAAAGCGATTTGCATCGAAACTGCTTGCAGCATATTCACCCCCTATCGTCAAATCTTTTGCCGGACGAGCGGCCGTATTGACATCGATGACCTGCTGAAGCTGCGGGGCCGGTAAAATGATGATCGGGAGGTAATTTCCCGCTTTAGGACCGACGTAATGATACTGGCCAAGGAGGTCATGGACATAATCTCCCTGGCCAGTTCCGACAAACGTGAACGTGATGCTGAACTGGTCTTCAGGAGTTCCTTGCTCGTAACGATAGAACCGTGTCATGATTCCTTGAACGAGCGAATCCACCGCGGCATACTGGCCTTTGCCAATGCCAAGCGAGTCTACTCCTACCGAATCGACCCCGCTCCTTGTTGCAGGGCTGCTCCCGCTTTGCTCCAGCAATTTTTTGTCATCGTCGCTTAGCGAAATGTCTATTGGCGCGTTTTGGTCATCCCCCTCTCTGGCATAAGAGACAGATAATTTGACCTTATCCGATAGGAGTTTTGAGTCGTCATTTACCGCAAAGAAATTCCTCGTGTACGATTGATCGGTATATTGAAAGTCCACCACTATACGTGAAGCGCTGGTGATTAACCTCTTGGGAGAAAAGGTGATCTGACTGCTTGAATAATCTATTGAATAGTCATTAGTCTCTCCCCGCGTCATAGGGAATCCGTCCACATAGACTTTCTCCGTACCAGCAATCACGGTGATGTTGTTCTCATTATTTTTTCCGTATAAATTATACGGTCCCTGCACGCCCTCGATGCCAGCAATTTGATTGGTATTGAATTTCCCTCTTGAAGTGGCTCCCACAACTATAACAGAATTATTTGAACCTTCCGCCGAAATATTGCCAATTCCTTCTGCTCCCTGAAGCTTTCTGCTCAACCGGTTGAACTCACCGTCCCCCAGAGTGAGATAAAAATCGCCCAATGTCGCCTCATATTTATTGCTTTTGATTTGCACATAGACATTGTCCAACTCTTGGAGAGTCTGTGTATTCCCTTCGGGTTGGATCGGTGTGTTTTCATCCGTGAGTGCGGCGAGTATTTCTACGTCGGAGGTCAACTTTCCTGAGAACTGGAGACGAAACCCTGAGTTCACTGTCAAATCTTGGTTAGAACCTACAGTAAACCCTCTGAATATGCTACCGCTTTTCTGAAGATCATTTCCAAACAAATTATTAAAAGCAGATGCATTTGACGTTGAGATGATGACATTTCCCTTTCTCTTGCCGGCTGAGTCCGTTCGAACAATATATTCTTTATGGCGATATAATTTTTGAAATGAAAACGGTAAATAGTTGTAATAAATATTGATAAAATGTTTATTTGATTCAGGTTTTCTGATATGTCGCACATGAATTCTAACGATGCCAGTCGCGTCATCGATAGAATATTCATTCTCAGGTGAGAGGCGTTCTGTGTCGAGGTAAACAGACTCTGACGCGGGAATAATTAGGTCGTGAGAAAGGTGGATCAGGGTATCCGATGCGAATAGAAAAAAGCTGTCATGTCCCGGAGCACCGGAATCTGAAGGTTGTGCTTCAACGATCTCGATGCCCCAAAAAAGAAGAGCTAACGCCAGTGGATAAAATAGGAAGCGTATGTGTGGGGAAAGATTCAAAGGCGCGAAGGTCAGGTTCCACAGACAAAAACCGTAGAAATTTGATTCATGGCCTCCAAATTAGTTGCGGGTTTAGGTATGAAAAAAAAGTCATCTTGCTATGGCTCGATGACTTCTGTACCAAAGGAGGGACTCGAACCCTCACCTGGGGTAAGCCAGACTGGATTTTGAGTCCAGCGCGTCTACCAATTCCGCCACTTTGGCATTTTTCTGGTAGAATATAGCAAAGTTCTCCCTGGCAGGCAAGACGTATTCGGTCTGAATGGAGTTTAGTTTTTGTCTAAGGACTCTGAAACACCTTACTGTTGAATGATGTACTCGAACGTAATTTCTCCCCACACGCCTATCGGAACTCCTTTTGCTATAGCGGGTGAAAACTGCCATTTCATTGCGGATAAGACCGACGGTTCAACAAAAACCGAATCAGTGCATTCTGCAACTTCCCATTTCTGAGGGATACCTTTCTCATCGATCCAAAGGCGAAGTTTTACGTCCCCCTGCAATCTTCTCGAACGAGCTACTCCCGGGTACTCTGTCTCAGACCTGTACAATGGAATCGGCATCTGATCAACCACCTTCCTTTGATTCTGAGAAGTATCAGTCCTATCCACTGCTCCGACAAAAATTGAGTCACGTTCAATTTTAATCGCCGCGGCAGTGTCTCTCGACATGGTAAAATTATTATGAACTGGTAACTCTATTTCTTGAGAGTTCACAGTTGTTTCTGTCTGTTGGTTTTCGAGGGCCCTTTTCCACACAGAAATTTTAATTGGCCCAAAGTCTTTGTTGACTTCTTGCAATGAATCTAAATCCATGAGTATAATTTGAGTTTCCTTATGCCTAGTTACTTCAACGTATATTTTTGCATCCTCAAATTTGAGGATCTTTCCCCGAAATGGTTTTCCGTGCAAAGGGATGATCTCATCCGGATAATCTGGGCGTTCCTTTTCGCCTTGTGCCAACACACTGCAATAAATTAATACTACAGAGAGCGAACACAATAACGCCAACCGTCGACGATATAGACTTTTCATTTTTTCCCCGGGTTTTGGAAGAAATATGCTATGTCAATCAGAACAATCGCTTGCGATGATACTAGTAAACCTTTCGGCAACTAATGCGCCTCAGTTCAGATTGCTTGGAGTACGCTTAGAATGTGTGCCGTGGCCTCTCCTCCTCCGCTCGGTATGCCCTGTTGAGAATGGTTGCGATGTGAACCACCTCTCCGGCGATTCCTTTCTGGCTCAATCCGTATTTGATCTGAGAAATACATCCGGGGTTGTTGGTAACAATAATTTCGGCGGCAGTTGCCCGGAGGTTACTGATTTTGCGTTCCAAAAATTTCATGGAATCTTCGTATCGAACGACATTATATATTCCCGCGCTCCCGCAACACCATGCTGCCTCAGGCAATTCTACGATATCTAACCCGGAAATTGCGTTCAAAATTGAACGGGGTTCTGAGGTCACTTTCTGAGCATGTGCGAGGTGGCATGCATCATGGTAGGTGACCCGGCCTTTTAAAATCGATGACGGCTTTTTAAAGTCTATCTCGATCAAGAATTCGGTGAGATCTTTGACCTTAGAAGAAACTTCGCGTGCTTTCTCCGCGTACAGTCCATCATCCACAAGATAACGCTCGTATTCTTTCATAAACGCGCCGCATCCGGCAGAGTTCATGACAATCGCGTCGACGTTGGACTTTAGAAAGATGTCGATATTGTGCCGGGCAAGAGCGCGGGCCGTTTCAAAATCGCCGTTATGAGCATGAAGCGAACCGCAGCATTCTTGCCTTCGCGGAATGACGACTTCACATTCATTTTTTAAAAGAACATCCACCGTATCGCGGTTAATGTCGCTGAAAGCGACGTTCATAATACAGCCCGAAAGAAAAGCAACGCGATGCTTCACAGCGCCGGAAGGAGTAATAATTTCCCCCACAAAGTCATCAAAAAATTGTCGATCGATGCGAGGAGATAGCTGCATCATGCCCGTGAGCTTGGGCATCACATGACGGGAAAAATGCGATGAGGACAGAATGCGTTGCAATCCCGAGCGCTGAAAAATTCTGAGCAAACGCGCTATAAATTTTAGCGCTACTTTGGAGGCAAGCACATGCTTGAGAAAGAGCCACTTCATTCCCCTCTCAAGCCAGCTGACCTTTCCCTGTTGAAAGATCTGTGCTCGCGAGGACTCAACCAGTGAGCCGTACTTCACCCCGGCCGGACACGCGGTCTCACACGCCTGACAGTCGAGGCAGAAATTCATCTCTTCGATAAAGCCCGGCGTTATTTCCATCTCGCCATCCGCTACAGCTTTGATCAGTCGTATGCGTCCTCGGGGCGAGGATTTTTCGAGACCCGTCACGGCGTACGTCGGACATGTGGGAAGGCACAACCCGCAGTGCATGCAATTCGTGATAAAGTCGTAGTCCGGAATATCAGTGCCCACGAACGCGCTTTGAGTGCTTTTTCCTTTTCTTGGATCTACGCTTTTGTCCACGCGTCACCGATATTTGCGCAGAGGATAAACGAAGAGCATGCCCGTCGCAAAGCCCCCGACATGAGCCCACCATGCGACGTCACCGTTGTTGACTGCGACATCCGATGCAAGCGATAAGTATCCGCTAAAGAATTGCATGAGGAACCAGACGCCGAGGAACAACAAGGCCGGCAACTCGATAAATGTGAAAAAGAAAATAATCGGAACGAGGGTCAAGATTCTCGCTTTCGGAAATAAGAGTAAGTACCCGCCAAGAATGCCCGCGATCGCGCCGCTCGCGCCAATCACTGGAATCGCCGAGCCAGGGTTCATGTATGCATGAGCGACCCCTCCGGTTATTCCACAAAAAATATAAAGAAAGAGAAATCGCTGATGTCCCAATTTATCTTCGACATTGTCGCCGAAGACCCACAAGTACAGCATATTGCCGAGGAGATGTATCCAGCCGCCGTGCAGAAACATCGATGAGAAAAAGGGGGCCGCAGCTGCAGCATAATGATGTCGCATAAGGTCGACATGGATAGCTGCAGGGGACATGCCCCACGCTGTCGTAAAATCCTCAAGCTTTTGGCCGAGCGAAAGCTCAAAGATGAACACTGCGACGTTCGCTGCTATGAGTGAGACGGTAATGACGGGAAAACGGGCCGATCGGACTGTGTCGCGAATAGGGATCATCGTATCTCGTTGAGGGCCACATTCATGAATATCCTCACCGTCTCAGGTCCATGCCCCTTGTTCTTCAAACTTTTTGATCTGTTCCCTGTTACGCGGAAGGTTTCCTTCACATTTTGGCCGAAGCGAAAAGATTTTTCCAGGGTTGAGCACACCGTTGGGGTCGATGGAAGATTTTATCGATTGCATCATTCCAATCGCCGGAATGCCGGCGACTTGAGGAAGGAACTTCTTTTTTGCCAAACCCGTCCCGTGTTCACCCGTGATCGTCCCTCCCATCTTGATCGACGCGTTGAAAATCTCGTCAAACGCAAGCTCCGCTCTTTTAATTTCGTCTGCATCCCGTTCATCGGTAAGACATGTCGGATGAAGGTTGCCGTCGCCGGCATGTCCAAAATTTCCGAAAAGAACATTGTGGTTCTTTGCGATAGAATTAATCCGCTCGAGCATGAGGGCAACTTCGCTTCGCGGAACCGTGACGTCTTCCAAAATGGTCGTCGGTTTTACCCGCGCCAGCGCCGAGAAAGCCGCCCGGCGGGCGGTCTTAAGACGGAACGCTTCCTCCAGTGTGCGCGCAACCATAAGTTGAGTGCATCCATGTCGCGTGCAAATTTCCTGCACCTGCGCGGCATCCTCCTCGACAACTGACGGGCGTCCGTCCACTTCGATCAGGAGCAAAGACTCGATGTTCGTTGGGAGGCCGAGATGGGCATATTCTTCAACGCACTTGATGGTTGTTCGATCGAGAAATTCAATTGTAGCGGGAATGATGTGTGCAGCAATGATCGAGGAAACGACCTCTGCTGCATTTTTCGCAGATTGGAAATAGGCGATCATCGTTTTGCTTGTTTCGGGCTTGGGGATCAGCTTGAGAAGAATTTTGCTGAACACACCGAGTGTTCCCTCAGACCCTACAAAAAAATCTTTAAGATTATATCCGGCCACATCTTTGACTGTTTTTCCGCCTGAAAAAATAATTTCGCCGTTTGGAAGAACTGTCTCGAGGCCGAGCACATAGTTTTTCGTGACGCCGTACTTCAATCCCCGAAGGCCGCCTGCATTTTCAGCCACGTTCCCACCGATCGTGCAAATAGTCATGCTTCCGGGGTCCGGCGGATAGAATAACCCGATCTTTTCAACTGCGGCATGGATCTCGGCGGTTTTGACCCCCGGCTCGACAAGCGCAGTGAGGTTTTCAGAGTCGATCTCAAGGATCTTGTTCCAGCGGGACATGAGCAACACGATCGAGTTTTCTACGGGTATCGAGCCGCCGCTCAACCCGGAACCGGACCCACGTGGGACAACGGCAAAGTGTTCCTCATTCGCAACCTGTAAAATTTTCGAAATCTGATCCGGGTCTGTCGGAATTGCGATGGCGTCGGGAAGCTGTCTTAACAAGGGAGTCCCGTCGTAGGAGTAGGAGATGCGGTCTTCTTTTGAATCGAGAAAATTTTCTTTCCCGACGACCGCGCAAATCTTGTCAAGGACCGCGGGTTCGATCATTGAATTGTCGTCATTCGTGGAGTGAGCGCGTTGAACATCGGACGGGGAATGCGTACATTAAGTGAATTTACAGCATGATACCAAAATCAATTCCGAAAGTCAACGAACTGTACACGGAGCTCTTATGCAAAAATTAGAACGACGGTCTTGGGCCGAGCCGTTCAAGATCAAAGTTGTCGAACCGCTTAAAATGACGACACGTGAAGAACGAATGAAGGCGATCGCAGAAGCCGGTTACAATACTTTTTTGTTGAGGTCGGAGGATGTCTACATCGATCTCCTGACGGACAGCGGCACGAACGCCATGAGCGATTATCAATGGTCGGGAATGATGCTTGGCGACGAAGCGTACGCCGGGAGCAAAAATTTCTACCATCTCGAAGAAAATGTCCAAAAATACTACGGGTACAAATACCTTGTCCCGACGCATCAAGGGCGCGCGGCTGAACACATTATTTCGAAGCTGCTCATCAAACAGGGGGACTTCATTCCCGGGAACATGTATTTTACGACGACGCGGCTGCATCAGGAACTGGCGGGGGGAACTTTCATCGACGTCATCATCGATGAAGCGCACGACGCACAGAATACCCATCCGTTCAAAGGTAATATCGACCTTCAAAAACTCGAGGACCTTATCAAAAAAGTCGGCGCGAAAAGTATTCCATACATCTCGGTCGCGGCAACAGTGAATATGGCCGGCGGCCAACCGATTTCGATGGAGAACCTGAAACAGGTTCGTGCGTTGGCATCCACACATCACATAAAGGTGATCCTCGACGCCACCCGAGCGATGGAGAACGCATATTTCATCAAGACTCGAGAAAAAGGGTTCGAAAAAAAGACCATCGCGGAGATTTTGAAAGAAATGTGTTCATACACAGACGGCGCGACGATGAGCGGGAAAAAAGATCTGCTCGTGAACATCGGCGGCTTCCTTGCGCTGAACGACTTCGACGTCTTTGAAGAAGCGCGCAATATGGTCGTCGTTTATGAAGGGCTTCATACCTACGGCGGATTGGCCGGTAGAGATATGGAGGCCATGGCGCGCGGCATTGAAGAAGGAGTTCTCGACGCGCACATTACTGCGCGCATCGGACAGGTAGTGTATGTAGGAGAAAAATTACAGAGCATCGGAATTCCCATCGTTGCTCCGATCGGAGGGCACGCGATCTTCCTCGATGCGAAAAGATTTTTACCTCACATCCCGCAGACCGAGTTCCCCGCTCAAACGCTCGCCGCGGAACTCTACATCGATTCTGGGATCCGTTCGATGGAACGGGGAATCGTTTCCGCTGGCCGGGATAAAAAGACCGGCGATAACTATCACCCAAAGCTTGAACTAGTCCGCCTCACCTTTCCCCGCCGTGTATATACTCAGGCGCATTGCGACGTGGCTGCTGAATCTGTCGAAGCGGTTTTTGAGATCCGGCAAAAGATCAAGGGAATGAAAATGGTTTACGAGCCGAAATACCTTCGTTTTTTCCAGGCGCGTTTCGAGCGGCTCTGAAGGAGGCAATTCATCGCGCTCGCATCAGTCAGGATGGCGTGCGCGTTCTAAGAGATGCTATTCTGGTTTACTGCAAGGGCGGTAAGAGCGAAAAAAAAATGTTTGTGATGACCTTGCAAACTTTCCTGCGCTCTTAAGCGTCTTTCCGGTTTCAGAACACAACGGTATCTAGCGCAAATAGCATTAATACCTCGGCATCGTAGGGTCAATTCTCTCTGCCCATTCGTCGATGCCGCCAACGAGGTTTTTAATTTTTCGAAAACCCGACTGCTTCATGAATTCGACCGCTTGCCTGCTTCGCCCCCCTACTTTGCAGTGAACGATGATCTCCTTGGCCGTATCGAGCTCGCTGATCCGCTTCGGCAATTCCCGCAACGGGATAAGATAACCGTTCAGGTTGCAGATCTCGTATTCTTGCGGTTCGCGCACGTCGAGAATAAAAAGGTCTTCCTTGTTGTCCAATCTCTTCTTTAGTTCATCCACCGAAATTTCATACTGACGCTCGCGTGCGTACGAATCCCACCCGGGCTGAACTCCGCAGAACGCTTCATAGTCAATCAATTTTGTAATTGTGCGATGAGTGCCGCAGACCGGACAATCGGGATTCTTCCGTAATTTCAGTTCACGGAATTTCATCTGGAGCGCATCGAAGAGGAGCAAACGTCCGATAAGTGGCTCGCCGTTTCCGATAATGAGTTTCACCGTCTCGTTCGCTTGTATAGTGCCGATGATGCCGGGAAGTATGCCAAGCACGCCCCCCTCCGCACAGCTTGGCACAAGGCCGGGCGGCGGAGGTTCCGGATAAAGGCAGCGGTAACAGGGCCCATCTTTCGCCGCAAAAACAGAGGCCTGCCCTTCAAAACGAAAAATACTCCCGTACACATTCGGCTTTCCCGTCAGCACGCAGGCATCGTTCACGAGGTAGCGTGTGGGGAAATTGTCCGTGCCGTCGACGATGACATCGTACTGTGCAAACAGATCGAGCGCATTCTCCGAAGTTAAGTGCATCTCGTGCGTCTCGACTTTTACAAAGGGATTAAGCCCCTCTATCCTTTCCTTTGCCGAGGCAAGCTTCGGACGCCCTACGTCTTTTGTCGAATGAAGAATCTGTCTCTGTAAGTTGGAGTAATCCACTACGTCAAAATCGACGATACCGATGCGCCCCACTCCGGCGGCTGCAAGGTACAACCCGAGCGGAGACCCTAGTCCTCCGGCTCCGATCAAAAGGACGCTTGCGGCCTTCAGCTTTTTCTGTCCATCCATCCCCACTTCGGGCATGATGAGATGCCTTCCATAACGGCGAATCTCTTCGCCCGAAAGCTCAACGTTCGCCATTTACTTACTCCCTCCCGCAATTGAGGGAATGATGCTCACAACGTCCTTTGCAGCCAACGGCGTCGCCTCTTTCTGGAGATAGCGGATATCTTCATCGTTGACATAGACGTTGACAAAACTTCTCAGCTTACCGTCGTCGGCGTACAGATGTTTCCGGAGCGGAGCGTACGTGGCACAGAGGCTCTTCAACGCATCGCCGACGGTCTGTCCCTCAACGAGTACAGAATCTTTGTTGCCGGTAAATTGTCTCAGCGGAGTTGGAACGAGTATTTTGATTGCCATAAAATTTTCTGCCTCATGAATAATTATTCGATAATGACTTCTTCTTCAACAAACTTGCTCCGATCGTCCTCCATGATCCAGGAATGCATATCATGGTATCGGCTCTTCATGATCGACATGATAAGGTACGAGAACCATGGAAATGCGTGGTCGAGGTCGTATTGTGAAGCGACCGATGGTGAATCGGGATGCGAGTGATAAAACCCAAGAATATCCAAGTTTTTCACTTTGGCCGCCTTTTCAGCTTCTCGGTAATCGTCGGGCGTAATAAGGAACCGGTGGTATCGTTCTTTTTCGTCGAATCGATTTTCAATCGGGTACACCGATACGGCCGACCGGTCGTTCCCCGAGACCGAGCCTAGAAGAACGCCGCAGCATTCATGGGGAAACGTGCGCTCTCCGTGCGCCCGAATTGCATCGAATGTTCCGTTCGATAATTTAAGCATTCGTCCCCCAGATCGGTTCGCTGAGGTATCTTCCTCCGTCGTCGCAGAGGATCGTTACGATCGTTCCTTCGGAAATGTCTCTTGCGATCTTCAAGGATGCGGCGACATTTGCGCCGGATGATATGCCAACAAAGAGGCCCTCTTCTCGGGCTAACCTTCTCATCATGGAGTACGATTCTTCCGTCGATACGGTTACCGCACGATCCGCGATCGAGGCATCGTAGATCCCCGGAACGATCGCGGACTGCATGTGCTTCAGTCCCTCGATGCCGTGCAGCGGAGCGTCCGGTTGCATCGAGATGCATTGAATATCCGAACAGAATTCTTTGAGCTTGCGGCTAGTCCCTACGAAAGTTCCGCTTGTGCCAAGTCCCGCGATAAAATGAGTCACCGCGCCGTTAGTTTGTCGGATGATCTCCTCCGCGGTCCCGTTATAGTGCGCCTTCCAATTTGCGGGGTTGTTGTATTGATCCGGGTAGAAAAATTTTCCGCCGTATTCTGCGACGAGTTTTTTCACTTGGCGTTGAGCACCGTCCGTCCCTTCGAGCGGGCTTGTGAGGGTAAGTTCCGCACCGAACGCGGCGATAATTCTTTTCCTTTCATCCGAGGCGTTCGAAGGCATAAAAATATGGACACGATACCCAAGGGCAGCCCCGAACATCGCAAGGGATATCCCAGTATTGCCGCTTGTCGCGTCGACGATGATTTGGTCCTTTGTCAGCAGACCGGATGCTTCTCCATCAAGGATCATGTTTAGGGCGGCACGATCCTTCACCGAACCGCTGGGGTTGCACCACTCGGCTTTCGCATACACTTCAACTGACGGGTACTCCTTGGCGATATGATTGAGCTTCACGAGCGGCGTGTTGCCCACCATGTCGCGCATCGACGTGCGTTCTGGAATGGATTGCAAACGGATATCGTTCATTGATTTTTGGAACATACTATTGTTGTTTCTGATAAATCATATTGTACTGTACCGCAACGGCACAACGACGCAAAAAAAATATTAGGACTGACGCTCCTGAGCCATGCCCATGTTCTAGCTTCTTTGCGGTTAGCGACTCAAGATTATTTGCTACATACGATACTAGATTCGCTGTATCTCTAAAACACCGTCTGCGCGATGAAGGTTCAACAACGTCACAGACCAAGAACATCTGAATGTGTTTTCAATGCATCGAGGACGAACTGAATATGTTCATCAAGGGGAATTTCCAGCTCGGCTGCGCCCTGAGCGATCTCTTCCCTGTTCACGCTGCGTGCAAATGCTTTATCCTTCAATTTCTTCTTTACCGAAGGAACTTCAAGTTCGGCGATTTTTTTATTCGGCCTGACGAGCGTACAGGCGACAAGAAATCCACAAAGCTCGTCGCAGGCAAACAGCGTTTTAGCCAGTAGCGTGGCGCGCGGCACCCCTGTGTAGGACGCATGTCCAAGGATAGCAGTTCGAACTTTGTCGGGATATCCTTTTGCGCTCAAAATTTCGGAACCTTTCAGCGGGTGGTCGGGGGCCTGTGGATACATTTCATAATCGAAATCATGAATGAGCCCTGTAACACCCCACAGTTCTTCATCTGCAGAAAATTTTTGGGCGTATGCGCGCATTGCAATTTCAACACTCAACGCATGCTTACGAAGGCTTTCGCTCTTCGTGTATTCATAAAGGAGCTCAAGTGCGGACGGTCTATCCATGAATTACGTCTTCCTTTTTTGAGGAGTTGTTGCTACATTGAAAGTGGAACAGCATAGGTGCACGCATGATCATTTCTATTTTAGCTTTACTCTTTCTTCTTATGCTCGTAGCGATCGCATTCTACGGGTACGGCTTTATGATGAAGCCGGCAAGAGCTCCGGGCGAGGAAAATACCGAGCGCTGCGAGCTCTGCAGGGAGCGATTCGAAAAAAAGAAACTGGTTGAACGGCAAATTGGAGATTCGAAACTTCTTTACTTCTGTGAGCGCTGCATTCTTCAGTTATACGACGACGCTCAAAAGATCTAACCCGTATTACCCGCCCGCTTTGGCTGAAGGACACAATTTCTGCAGCACACACACCTCGCATTTAGGCCTTCGCGCTACACACACCCGTCTTCCGTGTAAGATCGCCGCGTTGCCGAAATGGATCCAATCTTTCCTTTCCAAAATTCTGCACAAATCAGACTCAATTTTTCCGGCGTCATTCTCGTCGGTAAGGCCGAGCAGTCTCGCGAGCCTTGAAACGTGCGTATCGACCACAATGCCGGCTGTAATGCTGAAGGCGCCGCTGAGAACGCAATTGGCGGTCTTTCTTCCCACGCCGGGGAGGTCGATCAATTCTTCCATTGTCGAAGGGACCTTCCCCTGATACCGCTCGACAAGCAATGTGCAGCAAGCGATGATGTTCTTTGCCTTGTTGCGGAAGAACCCCGTCGAATGGATCTCTTGTTCCAGCTCATTCCGATCCGCACCTGCAAAGTCGGCGGCGGTTTTGTAGCGCCTGAATAATTCGGGCGTCACCATGTTGACGCGAACATCCGTACATTGCGCCGAAAGGATCACAGCGACGAGCAGTTGAAGCGGGTTGGCAAATTGAAGTGCAACCGGCGCCGACGGATATTCCTTCCGTAACGCTTCTTCTATTCGCCCGCCGCGTAAACGTCGCTGCGCTTCGGTCTCCCTCCTCGCGCGCGGGGCTAAGCTTGTCACGGAAGAATTTCCTTCACAACGAGGGGCGTTCCGTCCTCAAACCTTTTCTTTACCGCTTCATCCCCGTACGCAAAAAGTGCTTTCACAACTTCAAAAAGAAGTTTGTGGTCCGGGATCATCCGGATGCGTACTGAAAAATTATCGGCACCTGCTCTCGAGAACTTCTTCTCCCAGAACGAAAGCTGATGAAGATTGAATTCTTTCGATAGTTGCGCAAAAAGAATTTCAACTTTTTGCACAAATTCTTTATCCGGCATGCCAAGCGCTCGGGGATAAAATGTCCCTTCCCAAAGACCGCCAGTGTTCTCGAACGGGCCAGTACTCAAAATCACATTGTCCATTCGCATCGCCTGGACTGGCAACGCCGGAGCTCCTGCAGCGCTTTCCTGAGATCGACGGATTGAAGCCTCGAGAAGGTCGAGGTTCATCGCGCTCTTCACCACGTAAACAATTTCAAATGCGCTTGCCGCGTTTTTTCCTCGGAAGGAGCCCGATTCCTGCAATGTCCGCTTACCGGCTAGCAACATTTTCCTGACGGAGGCGCCGAGTTTTGTCCTTGTGCTGATGATCTCCCCTTCCGGCAGGACCCGTGCCGACCATGCAGAGGCTACTCCAATGTCGAGCGTAGGAAGAACCTGCTCGGAGAATTTTTCAAGGGCCTCTCCGATTATTTTCTGTACTTCTTCGTTGTCTGTTTTGATCGGAGTCGAAAGGTATGCATTGAGGCTCCCGCGCACGACCTGGGACGACTTTATCCTCGAATCCGCTATTGCGGTTTCATACGCAGTGCGCATGACAGCTGCTTCGCCGATCGTTTTCTCAATCGACTCCCGGATCCTTTTCCGAAATTCTTCAGCATTGCCGCCGGTTTCCATCTGCAACAAGGCGCTGGATGCCACAACGCGAAACGGAACGCCAACGTCAGCGAATATTCCCATCTATAGTCCTCTTCCGAGATAATTTAAAGCTCTTACCATACTTTGACGTCCCCAAATACCTGATTCGATACGATCCGAAGTTTGTTGGCCGCAGACCCGTAATTCGGAGTTGAATACGATATCTCCTGGCCAAATCCGGTCTTCACGTTTCCAAGGACTCTCACATCTCCGAATACGGAATGCGTTGTCACATAGATCTCGATATTCTTCGGAACGAGCACGTGCAGGTCTCCGAATACGCCGTCGAGCTTCAACGTTTGTTCTCCTTCCGCCAATTGCACCTCCGACAGATCGACGTTCATATCGCCAAACGTGTTCGATATCGATCCGCCGCGGAATTCTTTCGAGGTGATCTTCAAGTCCACGTCTCCGAAGGCATGGGAATTGTGGATCATAGAAACGTTCGATTCCTGCGAGCCTCCCGTGGAATTGATGACCGTAGCGGTATCCGCAGCTAAATTGCCCGAATGCCCGTAACGCACAAAGATTTGCACACCGATAAGGATCAGAATGACCGGCCAGTATGTTGAAATGACGCTGCCAAAATCGGCGACGCCAAGGTTGTCGAGCAAAAACAAGACACCCAACGTAATAAGAATTATTGCGCCAAGATAGGATCGACGATGCGCACTCATGTTCATCTCCTTCAGAGATTACTTATTTGACGAAGCAAAATATTTTTGGACTTGGTGCAAGGTCAGCGAATTGAGGACGTCCTTCGCCTCCAGCCATCCCTTACGGGCAATGCCGACACCGTACCGCACATCGTGTAATCCGTCGACGACGTGAGCATCGGGGTTGATGACGATCTTCACGCCTTTCAATTTCGCGTACTTGCACATCCGCCAGTCGAGGTCCAATCGGGAAGGATGCGCGTTGATTTCGATGCACTTGCCATAATCCGCAGCCGCATCGATGATCGCCGTTTGGTTCAGCGGATAGCCATCGCGCTGCAGCAGCAACCGTCCGGTCGGATGTCCCAACATCGTGACATATTTATTCTTTACGGCTTTAAGGATTCTCTTTGTCATTTCCGCCTCTGTCATTTTAAAGCTGCTGTGCACGGAGGCAACGACATAATCGAATGTCGAGAGAACCTTATCGCTGAAATCGAGGGCGCCGCTTGCGAGAATGTCGACCTCGGTCCCACTAAAGATACGGAAATCCGTCCATTTTTGATTCAGTGCTGCAATTTCTTTTTGTTGCTTTTTTACCCTCTCGGGGGACAAGCCGTTCGCATACGCTGCAACGGCGCTGTGGTCGGCAATGCCAAGATACTCCCACCCGGCCACTCGCGCGCCTTGCGCCATCTCGAGCAGCGTGTTGACACCGTCGCTGTACTGCGTATGACAGTGAAACGTTCCGCGAATGTCTGTCTCCGAGATCAGCCGGGGGAGCTTGTTCTCTTGTGCCGCTTCGATCTCTCCGGTGTCTTCGCGAAGTTCCGGCGGTACATATTGCAGTTCAAGCGCTTTATAGATATCCTCCTCGGTACGGCAAACCACCGCTTTCTTCGCTTTGCCTCGTTTTTCTTCCGACCCTATTTTCGAAAACCCGTATTCGTTGAGGCTCAGCCCGAATTCTTTTGCGATAGTGCGCAGCCGGACGTTGTGCTCTTTGCTGCCGGTAAAATAATTGAGCGCAAACGGAAATTCCGAATCATTGACGACGCGAAGATCGCAGTTGATGCCCGATTTCAACACGACGCTCGATTTGGTCTCCCCCTGGCCGGTGATCCGCTCAACATCCGGGTGCGATGTAAACGCCTCCATGATCGCCGGGACTGAGGACGCTTTCGCGCTCGCAACGATGTCGATATCTCCGATCACTTCTTTCTTGCGGCGCACGCTTCCGGCGATCTCGGACCGCAGGATCGCTTTGTGCTTTGTGATGACGTCATAAACGCTCCGCGCAGCTTTTTCCGCGACTGAATAAAGGAACTTGGAGCTGTGCTTCCGGAGCGCCTCGATCCCGGCAAGGATATTATCTTCAGTTTTCTTTCCAAAGCCCTCAAGCTTTTCAAGTTTGCCGGCCTTGCATGCCGCCTCAAGCTCCTCTAGCGATTTGATCTTCAGCTTTTCAAAAAGAAGCTTCACTTTCTTCGGGCCGACTCCCTGAATTTTCAGGATCGTCAACAATCCTTCGGGGAGAGAGCGTTTTAACTCCTCATGATATTTCGACTTTCCGGTCTTTACAAGCTCTGTTACCTTTTCTGCAATCGCCTCGCCGATCCCCTTCACGTTCCTGATCTCGCCAGACTCGACAAGCGTCGCAATGTCCCCCGCAGTCCCTTCGATAGCGCGGGCGGCGTTATGGTAGGCCCGGCATTTAAAAGGATTCTCTCCTTTGAGTTCAAGGAGTGTTCCAATCTCGTCCAGAATTTCAGAAACTTTTGCCTTATCCATTCTGATGCTTAAAAGTTTGGTGCATGTTCGTTGGATTTGTAGAAATTCGTCACTATCTCTGCCGCTTCTTTAGGGTCGTCGGTGAGGGAGATGAGGCTGAGGTCGGTTTCGGAGATATTTCCTTCGCCCAGCATTTTCGTCTTGATCCACTCGAGCATCCCTCCCCAATACTCTTTCCCCATGAGGATAATGGGAAAGCGGTTCACTTTTTTTGTCTGAACAAGAGTGATCGACTCGAACAACTCGTCGAGCGTGCCGAAGCCCCCCGGCATCACGACGAATGCCTGAGCGTACTTTGCGAACATAACTTTGCGCACATAAAAGTGCCGGAATGTGATGAGCTTGTCTTTATCGATGTACGGGTTTGCGCTCTGCTCGAACGGAAGATCGATATTAATACCGACGGAAGCTCCTCCGGACTCTTTCGCCCCTTTGTTCGCCGCTTCCATGATTCCCGGACCCCCGCCGGATTTAATGCCGTACCCGTTTTTGACAAATTCACTTGCTACTTTTTCGGTCATAACGTAATAGCGGGTTCCCGGTTTGGTTCGTGCCGACCCGAAAATTGTGATACAGGGGCCGAGGCGCGAAAAAGTCTGAAAGCCCTCAACAAATTCTGCCATGATGCGGAACACTCTCCAGACATCGTCCTGAGTTTTGAGGAGCTGATCCAGCCTTCCATCCTGGATGATGTCATGCTCTGTTCTATTTGGCGCCATGGTTGTGATCCTTTTCAATTCGTGCGGAGGTTCAATACCGCCGCTTGACGAAATTTTCTAAAATAATTTTGCCGGATTGCGTAGCAATCGATTCGGGATGGAACTGTACACCGAACGTCGGCAGGGTTTTATGTCGAACGGCCATCACGACGTTATCGTCAGTCCATGCAGTGATATCCAGCTCTTTCGGCATACTCTCCCTCTGGACGACCAAAGAATGATAACGCGCAGCTTTAAATTTTTCCGGAACTCCGGCAAAAATTCCTTTCCCGTCATGGTTGATGATGGAGGTCTTGCCATGAACGACCGTCGGCGCTTTTACTACTTTCCCGCCGAATGCCTGCCCGATCGCCTGATGGCCGAGGCAGACACCAAGGATCGGCACCTTAGGGCTGAGTTCCTTGATCAACGAGAGGCAGATCCCCGCCTCGTTCGGAGTGCACGGCCCGGGTGAAAGGACGATGGCATCGGGTCTTAT
>DATJXA010000110.1:0-7283 GCA_035500675.1 Bacteroidota bacterium
ACTTGGCTGAAAAGGGACAGGGCGAAGATCGGCGCAGAGATCGCCACTGTTACGACAAACACTTTCCACTGCCGGCTTTTAAAGAGTCTGCGCATGACTATCTCAGGCGGAGGTGCTTGGTGGCGTTCATCGCGGTGTCAAAATCGAACCCGCGGCGCATAAGATAATCGAGGATCTTTTTTTTGAGGAGCGCGCCGTCGAGCTTCTTCGAGGAGCGCTCGAACTTTGCGCTCTGCCGCTCTGCCGCTTGCACCGCCATCATTAGTTCCGCCTCGGGCGTCGAAAACTCGGCGACGACCGTGTCGGCGAGCTCTTTCGGAACTCCTTTTTTGAACAATTGTTGTCGCAGCATTTTTTCCCCCGCTGGTTTTCTGAGGAGCATGTCCCGGCACACCATCCGCGAGAACTCAAGATCATCGAGCATCTTCAACGACTCGAGCTTTGCGACGGTATGTTCAACCACGTCCCCGGCAAAACTTTTCTTTGATAAATAATCGCGGATTTCCTTTTTGCTTCTCGGCCGAATGCCGAGAAAGCGGAACGCCTTTTGTTTGGCTTCTTCTTCATCCTCCGAGTGAACGATCCGGTCTACCGTTTCTTGATTAACCTCATCCCCTTGGCGGAGCGAGTGGCGTAAGAGGACCTCATCGCTGACGCCAAACGCGAACGCGCCGTCGATGAAAACCGATTTGCGGGACGGGCGTTTTTTTTGGTTCTCAATCTTTGTAATGCGCATTGTTTAGCGCGCCGCTTTTTTCGGAGCGGGTTGCTCCGTCCCTTTCGGCGGCGCTGCAGGCTGTTTAACGCTCGCCGTGTCGGTGTCGGAAATCACTCCCAGTTTTTTCCGCACAGCGAGAAGGATCTCGTCCGCCACCTTTGGCGATGAAACGAGGTACGCTTTTACTGCATCGCGTCCCTGGCCTATCCGATCCTCTTTATAGGAGAACCACGAGCCGCTTTTTACGATAATGTTGTGTTCAACGGCCACATCGATGAGGTCGCCAAGCTTGGAGATCCCCTCATTATAGAGGATGTCGAATTGCGCTTCGCGGAAGGGAGGAGCAACTTTGTTTTTTACGACCTTGACTTTCGTTCTGTTTCCGATGACGTTCGTGCCGTCCTTCAGGGCTTCGATACGACGCACATCGAGACGCACCGACGCATAAAATTTTAAGGCGTTCCCGCCGGTCGTCGTTTCGGGATTGCCGAACATGATGCCGATTTTCATGCGAAGCTGGTTAGTGAAGATGACGGAGGTCTTGGATTTGCTGATCGCCGCCGTCAGTTTTCTGAGCGCTTGCGACATCAACCTGGCTTGCACTCCCATCGACGGATCTCCCATTTCCCCTTCGATCTCTGCGCGTGGAGTCAATGCTGCGACGGAATCGATAACGACGACGTCGAGGGCTCCGCTCCGGACGAGGGTCTCCACTATCTCGAGAGCCTGTTCTCCGAATTCCGGTTGCGATAACAAAAGATTGTTTGTGTCGACACCGAGACGCTTTGCATACGCCGTATCGAGAGCATGTTCGGCATCGATGAATGCGGCGAGGCCTCCGGCCTTCTGAGCTTCGGCGATAATATGGAGACAGAGCGTCGTCTTGCCGGAGGATTCCGGTCCGTAAATTTCGATGACTCTGCCGCGGGGAATTCCGCCGATGCCGAGCGCAGCGTCGAGCGAGATGGAACCGGTCGAGATACAATCGATCTTCATGATCGGACCTTCGCCGAGCTTCATGATCGAACCTTTACCATGCTGCTTTTCGATCTGATCGATGGCAACTTTCAATGCTTGGATCTTTGACTCTTTTTCTTCGGCCATAGGAACTCCTAGTATTTCAATGGGATTGTCGAAAGCCGTGAATATGCTGAACCTGAGGGGGAGAGGTTGCTTTTCATTACGAGCAACTCTTTACAGAAGAATTGTATTGGTTCAAAGGTAGCATTTTCGATCGTCTTAATCAAGCCGTTGGATAATTTTCCTTTTGTACGGCCGAGCGTGATGTGCGGGTGGAAGGCGCGGTCGTTTTTTTTGAACCCTTTCGAGACACACAGCTCATTGACGGCTGCGGCACATTCCGTGAGAGGAGCATTTTCATCCGAGTTCGAACCTATCCAGACGATCCGCGGATTATTGCGATCCGGAAAACATCCGACCGTTGACAATTTCACGGAAAATTGAGGTAACGTTTTCGACGATTCCGTGAGGGCCGATTGCAGCTCCTGAAGTTGACCGGGCAACACGTCCCCTAGAAATTTTACGGTCGCATGGAATTTATTCTCGACCTCCCACTTCACCGCCGAATCTTCTTTTTTCAACCCGTGCTGGACCCGGGAGATCGTCGCTTGAACTTCCGGGGGAGGGAAAATGCCGATAAAGGTTCGAATGCCTTTCATGGAAACTACTGCTTTGCGTCGAGTTTCAGAAGTTTTCGCCGAAGAAGTTCCAGCGCGGCCTGCGACGCTCGCTCTTTAAACCTAAGCCGATGATCGCCGAAATTGAATTTCATCGCCAGCACTCCTTCGGCATCCGCATACCCGATCCAGACAAGTCCGACCGGTTTTTCGGGCGAACCCCCAGTCGGCCCCGCAATTCCAGTCGTCGAAACACCGATGTCGACCCCAGCATGTTCGCGCACTCCGGATGCCATCGCTTGCGCAACTTCACGGCTCACCGCCCCGTTTTGCGAAATCATGTCGGGAGAAACTCCGAGGAGCGCAATTTTAGATTCGTTTGAATAGGTGACGACGCCGCGATTGAAATATGCCGAGCTTCCGGAGACGTTAGTGATGCGGTTGGCGATCATCCCTCCCGTGCATGACTCTGCGATGGCGAGAGACATTCCTTTTTCGACGAGGAGGGCGCCGACAACATCTTCGAGGTCTTTGTCGTCGGAACTGTAAATATATTTTTGAGCTCGGTCTCGTATCTTCCTCTCGGCAGACCGGAGCTTTTTCTCGGCCTCTTCAGGATCTTTTTCGCGAACAGTGATCCGAAGCTTAGTGCCTAAAGGATTTGGTAGGAAGGCGAGGGTGGTCGAGCCGTCGGTTCCTATGACCTCATCGACATTACCGATCTCGCCTGCCAATGTCGATTCGGCTATGCCGGTGGTCTTTAGCGTTAAGTGTCGGACGACGGAGCCAAGGTTCGATTTCGCAAAAAACGGGATAAGCTCTTCATCGACAATGCTTTTCATCTCAAACGGAACACCGGGCATAACAACGAAAAATTTTCGCCCGTTGTTCTCCTCGAACATCATCCCCGGAGCAGTGCCCGTGCTGTTCCTCAGAACCTTGCACGACCGGGGAACCATCACCTGGCCTTCTGCCGATTCGGTCCAGGCGATGTTCCGCTGAGCGAACATTTTTTTTACTGACGTAAAGACCTCCTCGCTTCTGACAAGGTCGGTCTTAAAAAATTCGCACACGACTTTTTTTGTGATGTCGTCATGCGTGGGTCCCAATCCGCCGGTGACGCAGACAATGTCGTAGCGATTCCAAGCCGATTCGAACGCCGAAAGGATATCGCCGCGATTGTCTCCGACCGTCGTCATCCGTTCGACGTACACGCCGACCGTGTTAAGCTTCTCGGCCAGGTACGCTTGATTGGTGTTGATGACCTGACCGATGAGAAGCTCGTCGCCGATCGTGATAATTTCTGCGTTCATTGTATGCGAAGTTTTGGACGAGCCCGTTTGCTTTAGAGATTGTTAAACCGCGAAGCCGCAAAGACGTGAAGGATGTTGCCGGGACCTTGCTATGAGAAGTCGGTCGTATTGGCGGTAATATTCTTTATTCTCATTTCTTAGTCCCTTCGTGTCTTGGTGGCAAGTTCAGAGACATATTACCTCACTGCAGAAACCGAATCGCAACTTGAAGAACGAGGTTGGCATAAATACCGGCAACAACGTCGTCGAGCATAATGTTCCATCCTCCATTCATTCTGTCGAAAGCGCGCGCGGGCCATGGTTTGAATACATCGAACGCCCGGAATAGAAAAAAAGCTCCTACGACGACGAGAAATGTTTTGGGAAGAAGAAGAAGGCTTATCCATATTCCCAACACCTCGTCGATCGTTACTGCTGAAGGGTCGTGACCGTACACAGTCTCCATTTTTCCCGCAGCGAGTCCGCCGAGGATAAACACGACCACGCACGACGCCAGAAGGGTCGGCGTGTCGGCGAAAGACGGTATCAAATAAATGAGCAGCCCGACCAGCGTGCCGACCGTGCCCGACGCTATTGGTGAAAAGCCGGAATACAATCCGGAGGCGAAAAGTTTAACGAGGGGAGAAATTGCCGCGGGGGAGGGCGATGCGACGTCGCTCTTCTCAGTTCGGTTGTCCAGTTTCTGCGGTTCCGGCATGCGAGATGAACAATTCCTTAATGATATTCCAATTCTGGATCACGTAGAGAATTCCCGACCATGCCGTGAGGACGGTAGCGATAAGCATGAGCACAAACATAATTTCTTTTGTCGCAACAATTTCCACCCAACGGCCTGCGACATTGTTGAGCCACGGCGTGTTCCGAACGACGTACGCGGTCAAAAAAAGATAGATGACAACAAGCTGAAAGAAAGTTTTTGTCCGGGCAAACCGTATTGTCTCGACCGGCTTGTTTTTATACTCCGAATACGAGCGAAGCAATGTGATGAGAAGATCGCGAACGACGATGATCCACACCATCCAAGCGGCGGCATAGCCGATGTAGATAAACGAGATAAACGCCACGGAGGTAAGGATCTTATCGGCCAGCGGGTCGAGAAATTTTCCCCATCGCGTCACATACCCCCATCGCCGCGCTACCCATCCATCATACCAATCCGTGATGGCTGCAAGGCAATAGATCATCAGCGCCAATTCTTTGTTCGCCGGTGAACCCGAAAAAAGGAGCAGGGCGAATACTGGCGTCAGCAGAATGCGAAGCAATGTTAGTTGATTGGGGGGAGACATCGGATATCCTCTTGTGTGCGCTAATCTAACCATTTGTGCGTAAAGAAGAAAGAGGTCGTCGGCCTGGATCCCATTAAATCGCTTTAATGCTCTTTGCCGACAAAAACAAAAAAGGCCATCGGATGGATGGCCTGTGACGATCGGGAAATCAGTCGGCTCAAACGGCCTTCTGAATCTTTCCTGCTTTGAGGCAGGAGGCGCATACCCTCACGCGTCTCACAGATCCATCGACAACCGCCCTTACTTCTTGAAGGTTAGGCAGCCATCGTCGGGGAGAACGGTTGTTTGCATGGCTCACGTTGTTTCCTGCAAGGGGCCTTTTTCCGCAAATATCACAAACTTTTGCCATAATGCTCCAAAATTCCTTTCATCCTGAATTTTAATTTCTGGCTAAATATAAATATTATTCTTCTGTAATGCAAGAAATAATCGGTAGTGGGCTACTTTCAGAAACCTTCCGAAGGTTTTTTGATTGAACATTGAAAAAGCTTTGGCATTTGCTCATTTTAGATAGAAAACCTTCGGAAGGTTTGCGGTCAATCGTCAAAAGTAACCCACTACCAAATAATCGTATTTGGCAGTGTATCAGTTTGACTAATGCAGAAATGAACCGGACACTTTTCTCTTTAAGTCGTTAAAAGCCTTCACAATGAACTGGCCAAAAGGTTCAAGTGTCCGGTTCATTTTCTAACTGAGATACTACCAAGGCGACGGTGCTGTTACAGTTTGGATGCCCGCCAAGAACTTGCGGGCATGACGATGCGCAGGGTTCGTCATTCCCGAATGTTTTTATCGGGAATCCGCATACCGGCTAATTAGAACATTCAAACTGTATCACTACCGTCACCTCGGAGTGATTGACTCTCGGACCATTTTTTGGTAATTTCTATAGTAGGGACAATTAGAGCAGAAAAAATTTTTAGGGGGGAACTCTTCCTGGCTTTTTGGGTTAAACAATACAAATCGAAGTAACTTCTAAGTGATCCATTCTTAAAATTACATGAAAGGATTCCGCGATGGCTGTTTCTGTCGGAGCAAAGGCTCCAGTGTTTACGCTTGTTGACACAACGAAAACCCCCCGCTCACCGATTTCGGAATTCGCCGGGAAAAAGATTGTCCTCCTCTTCTATCCGGGCGCATTTACCGGCGTCTGCGACAAAGAGATGTGCAATTTCCGCGATTCAATGTCGGCTTACAATTCTTTGAACGCGCAGGTGATCGGGATCAGCGTCGATAGTCCGTGGGCAAACAAAGCGTTTGCAGAACACTACAAACTCAATTTTCCGCTTCTTTCCGATTTCGATAGAGCGGTGATCAAGCAATTCGGAATTGTCTTTGAAGGACTGGGCGGAATAAAAGGGTACAATGTCGCAAAGCGGGCGGTCTATGTGATCAACGAAAAAGGAAACGTTTCCTACGCGTGGGTAACGGAAACGCCGGGCGTCGAGCCCCCGTACGACGAAGTGAAGAAAGCGGTCGGGTGAAAGCAATGGCTGAGCTACAGGTCGGCGACAAGGCGCCGGACTTTTCATTGTATGGCGACGACGGAGAAAGGCATAGTCTTAGCGCGCTGAAAGGGAAAAAAGTCGTTTTGTATTTCTATCCAAAAGACGACACGTCCGGCTGCACGAAAGAGGCCTGTTCGTTCCGCGATAACCTGTCGTCGTTGAAGAAAAAGGGAGCGGTTGTGGTCGGCATAAGCGCCGACAGCGTCAATTCGCACAAGAAGTTCATCTCAAAATATGATTTGAACTTCGCCCTTCTCAGCGACGAGTCAAGGGACGTGGTCGAGGCGTACGGCGTGTGGAAAAAGAAGAGCTTCATGGGGAGAAACTATATGGGGATCGAGAGGACGACCTTCATCATCGATGAAGCGGGAAAAATTGCTGCGATCTTCCGCAAGGTTAAAGTCGACGGACACACAGAGGAAGTTCTTAACGCACTCTGAACAATGCCTCCGGCCCGGAGTTCTTCGCCGGATTTATCTATGAAGATTTTTTCATGGAGAGAAAATGATGTACGTGACACGGAAGGCGCATTTTAGCGCAGCGCACCGGCTCTTTAACCCTGCGTTTTCCGATGAAAAAAATTTAGAGGTGTACGACAAATGCGCAAACCCGAACGGGCACGGACATAACTATAACCTCGAGATCACAGTGGCAGGTGATCCCGATCCCGAAACCGGTTATGTCATCGACTTGAAGCGGCTGAAAAAAATTATCGAGGAATATTTCGTCAGCAAGGTCGATCATAAACATCTTAATTACGACGTTGATTTTCTCAAGGGAGTGATCCCCACCGCGGAGAACATCGCGAAAGCATGCTGGGA
>DATJXA010000111.1:0-43310 GCA_035500675.1 Bacteroidota bacterium
TTTCGCGTATTCATTCTCAATGAACGGCCGCGTATGACAGTTCATGCATACCGAGATCATCGCCTCCCGACCTTGCAAAGCGTTTGGGCGGTCGGTGGTCATTGCTGCAAATAAAAATTTTGAAAGTCTTTGGCCGACATCATGAGTGGTCCCTTGAGTCCCGAAGCCGCTCATATGGCACGTCGCGCATGTCGGAGCGGGCATATCAACCGTCGACAGACGACCTGGCCTTTGCGACCAGTTCCACTTGTCGCCTTGCGTGTGATACATCACTCCGTGGGCGGACTCGGTATAAATTTCTTCTTGTGGATGGTCAGGACCCAAGTGACACTGCCCGCAAATCTCCGGCTTTCGAACCTGAGCGAGTGAAAACTCATGGCGAAGGTGGCACTTGTTACAATTGCCAATACTTCCATCCGCGTTCGGCTTACCGATTGAATGACAGCTTTGGCACGCCATTTTCGTTACAGAAGGCGATTCGATGTCGAAAAGTGAATTTCGCATCGCCGTAACGATCCCCGCGGCGTCGCGGTTCACTTCGGGAATGCGCACAACTTGTTTCCTCTGCTCGGGAGTAAAATCGTCCAGCCCTGTGAGCGCCATCCAAGCCGGCCCCGAGTGGCGGCTAAGGTAAAACTGGCTGGTTTCTGAAGGATGGCATCGTTGACATTGCAACGGAGTCGGCGAGCTCGTAATAAAAAAACCCTCGTGTTGTTTGCCTTCGGGGTTGGTCTTATCTACGACATGACAATCGACGCATTTTACCCCCGCATGTGCCATCGTACTCGAAGCATACTGGTTGACAATGTCCGGCGAGACCTGCTTATGGCATGAGGCGCACTTGTCGGCACCTTCATACAAAGCGGGCTGAACAACCGGAGTCGTCACCCCTGTCTCTTGTCCGCCTTTCGGCAGCGGCGTAAAAAAATAAATAATGGCAAGTATTATCGCCGTAGCTGCAATTCCGGTGACGAGAGTTTTTGGAATTCGATTATTCATGGATGCCGGAGAATTTTAAATTGGGAATAATATAGTTAGAATGGACGCAAAACTCAATTTGACTCTTTCTATAGTATTAATTCAATTTAAACTTCCGTGACAGTTTTGCAGAGAGAAGCGTAACTAGTCTTCCCTCATTTGCTTAGTGTCGTTCCATTTTGTATTATTTTACGGAAATATTATTCAATTCAGAAAATCATTGAGAGACGAATGAACAACGGATCGCTGCTTTTCAATTCTTATATGGAGCAAATACAGATCATTCCCACAACTAGCTGGACATATGGAAAAGCCTAATACTCGGATTTTTAAAATTTTGGCTGAAATCGTTTTTAGCGACCTGCAAAGAATTTTTCCTCAAATTCTTTTCGTCGGAGCTGCCGGCGGAGTTATCGGTCTTTTGTATCTAGAAATGCTTTCGCTCCTTGGTAAATGGCTTTCACCCGATGCGCGCCTTCCGTGGGAACAGGTTCTTGTGATGGCGGGAATAGGTTTGTTAATCGCGATCCTCATAAAGGTTCTTGGGAACCCGGGAAATGTGGAACTGCTTGTAAATAACATTCACTTGCTGGGTGGGCAAAGCGAATTTAAAAACCTCCGGTCTCTTATTCCAGTCTCGCTCCTGTGCATCGCCTCCGGAGGAGCCGCAGGCCCGGAAGCCCCCTTAGTTCAGACGTCAGGTTCTTTTGGAACATGGGTAGCTTTAAAAAAGAATTTTTCCAAAGAAGATATTCGTATTCTCACGATCACAGGAATGGCTGCGGGTTTTACCGTTTTGTTTGGCGCTCCTTTAGGGTCCGCAATATTTGCTCTCGAAATACTTCACAGGCGTGGTCTCGAATATCACGAAGCGCTGCTTCCCGCAATTTTGGGGTCAATGTGCGGATACATTCTCTGCGCCTTTGCAGCCGGCCTCCATTTAACACCGGAATGGAATTTTCCAGTTGCCTCGTCCATTTCGAGACCCGATCTGGCATGGGCAGTCGCTGCCGGAATCGTTGCGGCGGCAGTTGCCATGGCTTTTACCTATCTTAATATAGGGCTTCGAAAAGCTTTTCATATTTTCCCAACTTTTTCCAGGCCAATCATTGGCGGCATCCTTCTCGGGCTGCTCGGCCTATGGTCTTCATACGCCTTGACCTATGGAGAAGGTCAGATAGGTTCAGTTGTCGTCCTGCAGGTATCGGCGGGCGCACTAGCTGTCATCGCGGCGGCGAAATTCCTCGGAACATCGATGACTATTTCATCCGGTTGGAGGGGTGGATTTATTATTCCTCTTTTTTTTGTCGGAATGACGCTCGCAAAGTTATGGCATAATCTATTGCCTTCGACAAACGAAATCATGCTTATTTCTGCCCTCATGGCCGCAACTAATACCGGTGTGACGAAAACTCCTATAGGTTCAACGATCGTTGTGACAGAAATGGCGGGATTACGAATTCTGCCGACAACATTGATCGCATGCATCATTACGCTCCTCCTCACAAGCGAGGTTGGATTAATAGAGAGTCAGCAACGTCGCGACGACCTCTCGCATTGACCCCTGCGACAGCGCCAGCGGAAGCCTCTAAATATCGTTCCGGTTTGAAGATATAGGATGCGGATTGCGGATGAATAGCTTAGCGGTAAAGCTTGCGCCGGCGGATGTGCGAGGCAACTGCCTGGGGAACCAAATAGTCTATAGATTTTTTCCGGCCCACCATTTTTCGAATCAAGGAAGATGAAATTCCAATCTCCGGCACGGTGATGAGTTTTACTTTAGATACCGGTATCTTGCCGTTGACACGAAGTCGATGGCCCGGCCGCGTCATCACGACGAGCGACGATAATTTCAGGATCTGTTCGGGGTTCTTCCATGTATGGAACTCAGCATAATTGTCGGCGCCGATGATCAAAAATAATTGGCACCGCGGGAATCGGCTATGGAATGCCGCCACGGTTAGATGGGTATAGGAAATATCTTTTTTCTTCAATTCGTAGTCGGAAAAATCAAAATACGGATTTCCCCCCACGGCCAGCCGCACCATCCGAAGACGATCGCCGGCAAGCTGATCCTCTCCCCTTTTTTTATGCGGCGAGATATAAGACGGCACAAAAAATATTTTATCCAGGTTGAGCTGCTTTCGAACATATTCTGTGACGATCAAATGTGCAACATGCGGAGGGTTAAACGTGCCGCCAAATATCCCAATTCGGCAACCTCCATTTTTTCCGATTGAATTCATAAGAGCCTTCGATATATTTCCGCCGTTTTAATGGCAGTGCGCTGCCAGGAGAAATGACGAGCACGTTTCTCCCCCTTCTCGATCAATTCTTTTTTCAGTTGAGATTGGTCCAACAAGGAACGCATCGCTTCCGAAAGAGCATGAGAGTCCCCCGATTTGAAAACAAGCGCAGCGTCTCCCACAACCTCGGGGAGCGACCCGGCATCGGATACGACGACCGGGGTTCTGCAAGCCATAGCCTCGAGCGCGGGGAGGCCGAAGCCTTCGTACAAGGAGGGGAGAACGAACATCTCGGCACTTCGATAGAGCGTAACGAGCTCCTTCTCGCTCACATGCCCTACTGAAATTACTCTGTCCTCAAATCCATGGTCTTCACCGACAGCTTGAAGGCCGGTATCTCCATTCGCAGAACCGCCGGCAAAAACCAGATCGACATCGGAATAAAGCCGTGATAATTCTCGAAAAGCGCGAAGGAGAACCGGAATACCTTTGTGCGGCTTAGCATTCCCGGCGAAAAGGATATACCTTCGTCGGAGATTGAACTTTGTCCTGACCTCCTCGGTAAATGAAACCGGCGGTGGCCGGAAAAATGCTGCGTCAACGCCAAGATGAATGACGACGATCTTCTCTTCACTCACTCGGAATGAGCGGAGGATATCCTTTTTTGTGAATTCGGAATCGGTGATCACAAATGCAGAGTCGTGTATAGCGTGGTACATCATCCCGTACGAATATGCACGCTGAAGCGGCGAAAAGAACTGGGGAAAACGCAAATGGATCAGGTCGTGAATGGTGACAACTGAATTATTCCTGATGCCGACCGGTAACGTATAATGGGGCGAATGAAATAACGACGCCCCGCTCGAATTGACCGTCCTGCCGAACAGCAGCAATTCGCCGATCGAGTATTTTCCGTAGCGTACCGCCGAACTTTTCCACCCTCCAGGAAGTTCGATCTCCACATGCGCATCCGGGTTGAGGAATAGAAAAAAATCCGGCGATGAGTCCATTATGGAAAATTCTTGGATGAGATGGCGGATGTATGTCCCTATCCCGAAATCATTGTATTTTCGCGCATCAAAAGCAATAAGCGGCATAGCAACTTGCTCGATAGGTTCTGGGGCGATCCTCATCGCGTGCAATCGGGAGTCGATCTCGCGACTAATATACGACAAATCTCATTTGAAGGTAAGAAGAATCAAAAAAAATCCTGCACACTCGATTCTTGATTCACCTTGCCGATTTTTGTATTATGATGCACCTATGACAGTTAATGAAGTTCTCCCCTCTCGTCTCCCGCACCAGATCAGACCTCGTTCTGTCGCGATCAACTCATTGTTCCTTTTTGGCTTTCAGGTTGTGACCAAAATCCTCGCCTTGATCGCCTCGATTATCCTCGCTAACCACTACAATACGCAGCTCTTCGGCCAGTACAATATTGGTTTTGCCGTTGCCGCATTGTGTGTTCCGTTCGCCGATCTAGGGCTGGAATTTTTTTTCTTGAGAGAAACCGCACAGAAACGGCCTTCCGATTTGGAGAATCAATTTGGCGTCGTCCTCGCGAGCAAGCTCGTATTTGGCTTTCTGTCGACGATCCTCATCATCGTGATCGCCTTGGCGCTCAGCCCGTCGACTCCGGCAGAATTTCTGATTATAGCCATCGCCGGGATGATCACTATTTCACGGAGCATTGCTCAAACTTTCACGACAACACTGAGGGGGTTTAACCGCGCCGATTTGGAGGCAAGCCTCTTGTCTGTTGCACGGCTTCTAGATTTTGTCATCATCATTGTGTGCGTTCGTCTCGATCTCGACATCCTTAGGCTGTTGCAATTTCTTTTGCTCGGGAACATCTTCAGCCTCGTCGTCATCTATGCGATTCTTCGAGTTCGATACCTTCGCCCTACATTCGTGGAGCTTCGGAAGCATTTTATCGTGATGGCCAAAGGGGCACTTCCGTTTGCGTTGACCGCTTTGATGACGAGCATTTACTTTAACCTCGACACTGTGCTCGTTGCAAAATTTGTCAACGAAGGGGCGGCCGGTATTTATCGGGCCGCTTATAATCTCATGATGCCGCTCCTCATGATTTCGACAGCCGTGAGCGGCGCGGTGTTCCCTTATGTGAGCCAGCAGTATCAAAGAAACCCGCGTGAAGTTGCGGACATTGTCATGAAAAGCGCTGCGGCTCTGTTTATGATCGGCCTGCCGTGTGCTGTCATCACAACGGGAATGTCCGACGACATCGTGCAATTTCTTTTCCGTAAAGAATATGCCGAATCCGCGGTCGCGTTGAGGATCCTTATTTGGTTCATTCCGCTCGGCTTTACAACAAACCTTTTTGGCAATGTTTTGGGCGCAATGAACGAACAACGTGTGGTACTGAAAATTTCCGTCATTAATGCGGTCTTTAACGTGGGGAGCAATCTCATCATCATTCCCCGTTTCGCCCAAAACGGCGCCGCCGCAACGACCGTCGCAACCGAACTGCTGGGATGCGCTATTTTCTACTACTACTTAAGGACGAAGAGGATGACGATCGTGGCGCCGAAACCGTTTGCCAAAGTTATTTCTGCCTGTGCATTACTCATTCCATTCTTCTTTGTCCCGTTAAGGATTAATGCGCCTGAAAAACTAGCCGCCTTCTGCGCATTATACACGACAATCCTTTGGCTGTTAGGCGGTTTCAAAGAATATAATTTATTGTCTTTACTCAAACTACAGGGCCGCGTATGAACATCTCGACATTTCATGCAAATAAATTTGTAGCGGATGCGGACAAGACCCGTACGATGCAGCGTCGGTATGTCGATTATTTTCGTAAAGGAGAAACCGTGGCCGACCTTGGCTGCGGCGAAGGCATTTTTCTGTCATTGCTGGCCGAGGCCGGAATAAAAGGCGTGGGGGTGGATCTGACGCCGCAGTTTGTCGAAGGGATCCGTCAAAGGGGGCTCGATGCGCATTGCGCCGACGTCTTCTCGTTTCTCCACGACCATCCTCAGAGCTTCGACGGCGTAATCGCAAGTCATCTTATCGAACACTTCCCTGCAGAACGCGGATTGCAGCTTATGCAAGCAATGTTTGATTCGTTGCGCGTCGGAGGGAGAATGATTCTCATTACGCCGACATACCGGGATATCCTCGTAAGCAGCGAGCGATTTTGGCTTGACATCACGCACGTTCGCCCCTACCCACTGCTCCTTTTAAAAGCCGTGTTTGAGCATCTTGGGCTTGAGGTTGCAGATTCAGGCGCCGACCCGGGGACAAGAATGAGGCCGAGCATTGTGCATCTGCGAAGTTTTGTGCGCTACTGGAGCGCAAAGCTTCGCTTTGGAAAATACTTTGACATTGGCGACACATTTATTGTGGGGAAAAAGATCGTCTCATGAATATTGCAATCGACGGCAGGACCATTGCCCAACGCAAGACCGGCGTTGGCATGTATGCGGAACGGCTCGTGCAAGCGCTCCTCCAATGCGATCCCAGGAATCAGTATCACCTTTTTTTGATCGAACCGAACGATCATATCGCTGCTCCCAACCTTACCAAGCACATGATCGTGGGATACGAACGCGCGCTCCTCAACCGTTACTGGGAAAATTTCATCCTCCCAAAAGAAATTCGGCGCCACAAGATTGATATTTTCTTCGACCCGGCGTATGCGCTCCCTTTTTTTATCCGCTTTGGACGAGCCCTGTCGGGCATCCCGCTTCCGGCGTCCTTCCGTTATTTTTTCAACGCCCATCGTAAAGTAAAATATGTCGTGACCATCCACGACGTTATTTCGCGCGTTTATCCCGAACACTTCACGCCGAAAATGAAAATGTGGCAACGCTTTTTCCTTTGGAACGCACAACGGAGCGCCGATCGGGTGATCGCCGATTCGCAGTCGACGAGGAACGACATCCTTCGATTCTATCCGTCGTATAAAGACCGCATCAGCGTGATCTACCCAGATTTAAGCGACAGCTTTCATATTGTATCGGACAGGACTGCTCTTGCAAGCGTACGGTCAAGATACTCACTCCCCGAAAAATTCATTCTTTATGTCGGCACAATAGAACCGAGAAAAAATATTCAGGCCGTTGCCGCAGCGTATAGAGACCTTCCACCGGAGATCCAGTCACGCTACGAGCTCGTCATTGGAGGAAATATTGGTTGGTACGCAGAAAAGATCCTTGACGAAATTAAATCATACAACCTTGAGAATCGAGTCCATTTGATCGGGTATGTCGACGACGCGCATATCCCAGCTCTGTTCAGTATGGCAAGCGTCTTCGTATTTCCATCGTTGTACGAGGGTTTCGGCTATCCTCCGCTTGAAGCAATGGCATGCGGCGTTCCGGTCGTCTCTTCCGACCGTTCCTCGCTTCCCGAAGCAGTCGGCGACGCGGCCGTCCTGGTCGACCCGACCAATATTCAACAAATATCTGACGCGATGAGGAAGATAATCAGCGATGAAAAACTGGCGGAAGATCTGAGGAGAAAGGGGTTGGCACGAAGTGCGTTGTTCACTCGAAATTCGTGCGCTGAAGAAGTGCTAAAAATTTTTAATGAGCTGGTTCACGAAGAAGAGAATGCTTTCCCCGCTGCGTAAATGAACGATCGAATTAGATCTTCAATTCTTTCATCACGGTCCCCAAATCTTTATCTCCCCTGCCGGAGAGATTAACAACAACTACCTGGTTTTTGCGCATCGCAGGCGCAAGCTTCATTGCGTACGCAATTGCATGCGCCGATTCCAGCGCGGGGATAATCCCTTCCACTCTGGAAAGGAGCATCAACGCATCGAGCGCTTCTTTGTCGGTGATGGAAACATAGTCTACTAGCTTTTGATCCTTGAGATAGCAGTGTTCCGGGCCGACGCCGGGATAGTCCAGTCCGGCCGAGATTGAGTGGGCAAGTTGAACCTGGCCGTTTTCATCCTGAAGAAGATACTGCATCGCCCCATGAAGAACGCCCTTTTGCCCCAAAGCCAAGGCTGCCGCGTGTTTCCCCGATTCCAAACCAAGTCCCGCCGCCTCAACGCCAATGAGCTTCACGCCCGGAACGTCTCCTAAAAACGGATAAAAAATTCCCATCGAATTGCTCCCCCCGCCGACACACGCCACAATTGCGTCCGGTAATTTTCCTTCTGCTTCGAGTATCTGGCGGCGTGTTTCCTTGCCGATGACCGACTGGAAATCTCTTACCATCATCGGATACGGATGCATACCGACAACCGAACCGATGATATAGAACGTAGTGCCGACATTCGTCACCCAATCGCGGATCGCTTCGCTCGTCGCATCTTTGAGCGTCTTGCTTCCGGACGACACGGGTCTGACCTCTGCGCCGAGCAATTTCATCCGTGAAACGTTCGGCGCCTGACGCTCCATGTCCTCTTCGCCCATATACACGACGCATTGCATCCCGAATAAAGCGCACACTGTCGCGGTCGCGACGCCGTGCTGACCGGCGCCCGTCTCGGCGATGATGCGCTTCTTCCCCATCCTCTTAGCGATGAGGATCTGGCCGACAGTATTGTTGATCTTGTGTGCGCCGGTGTGACAAAGGTCCTCGCGCTTCAAATACATTTTTGCGCCGCCGCCATGTTCAGTTAACCGTTGAGCATAGTACAACGGAGTTTCGCGTCCGACAAAATTCTTAAGGTAATACTGAAATTCATCCTGGAATTCTTTGTCCTCACGCAGCCTTACATATTGTTCCGTCAACTCTTCCACGGCGGGTAGCAGGGTCTCGGGAATATACCTCCCTCCGTAAACGCCGAAATGTCCCGTAGCGTCGGGAAAGTTGTATATCTCTTTGTCGTTTTTGAGTTTATCCATGACTTTCTTCGCTGAGAATAGATTGCGCTGCGCGTGCGCGGAGTATAAAATTTTTCATTATGATTCGATCTTTTTTCCGAGGCGTCTCTTCCACGCCGCTGCTCACGTCGACTCCGTACGGCGCAACTGTCTCAATCACAGTTGCCACATTATCAGGATTCAACCCGCCCGCTACGATCACTTTTCCAAATTGTCCTGCTTCTTTGGCGATCTGCCAGTCGAAATTCTTCCCGGTACCGCCAAATTTTCCTGCGTCTAAAGTATCGAGCAGGTACGCATGGACATGAAAAGATTTCATGCTATTCAGCGAGGCTCTGTGAGCTATGTGGATGGCCTTGAACGCGGGCAAGCCGAATCCATGGACTTGTTCGGGTGTCTCGGTTCCCGAAAATTGCAGTGCGCCTAAACCGGCTGTCTGGGCCGTTCGCTCGACATACTCACGGGGCGCATTGACAAATACGCCGACCGCAAGAATTCCCTTCGGCAGTTTCGAGACAATGGAGGATGCTGCTTCGGGAGAAACGAAGCGAGGGCTCTTGGAATAAAAGTTTAATCCTATGGCGTCGGCTCCGAAGTCTGCGGCAGCAAGGGCGTCCTCAATGTTGGTGATGCCGCATATTTTAATAAAGAGGTGGTCCATTTTATGCTGGAACGGCTAATAGGTCTTGGAGAGCTTTCTCCCGATTTTCTTGAGCCATGAGATGCTCCCCCACAAGAATAGCATCGAAGCCGGCCTGCCGCAGCTGGCCGACGTGATGCGAATTTCTGATGCCGCTTTCGCTCACGGCAATGGACGAATTGGGAATGAAGCGTTTCAACATGAGGGAGGTTTCTAATGTTACTTCGAACGTCTCCAGGCTTCGATTGTTGATGCCGATGATCGGCGCACCGCATTGCACAGCACGATCGATCTCGTTTTTCGTGTGGCATTCGACGAGATACTCGAGGTCGATGTCGCGGGCGACGGCCATAAATCTCTTGAGTTCGGATTCTTTCAAGGCGGCGACAATAAGAAGTATTGCATCCGCCCCCATCGCTCGAGATTCGTAGATTTGATATTCATCGACGATAAAATCCTTGCGGAGTATAGGGAGATGGCTCCGCTCTCTGATCCGCTTCAGGTCGCCATGGCTTCCCTGAAAATATTTCTGGTCTGTCAACACCGACAATGCCTTCGCACCCCCGCGTTCATACTCTTGCGCAATCGTTTCAGGGTTGAATCTTTTTGCGATAACCCCCTTCGAAGGCGACGCCTTCTTGACCTCCGCGATACACGAGATCTCTTCTTCTCCGTGCGCCCGGATCGCGTCGGTAAAACTCCGCGTCGAGAACACGCTATCCATCGATTCGACAAGAGCGACCGGCGCCACGATCTCTTTCATCCGTGCAACTTCCAGCCGTTTGTGTTCCAGGATCTCTTTGAGTTTATTCATCGCGAAAATTCTTCGGGTTGCGGCTTCGACGTTTTTACTTTCACTTGTCGGATCCTGCGCTCGTTCTTCTTCACCACAACGAATCTGAGGTTGTGAAACGGGATCTCTTCAAACAACTCCGGTATCCTGCCCGTTTGTTTATGGAGAAACCCGCTGATTGTTTCATAATCGGCATCGTCGGGGATCGACGAGTGGAATTTTTCATTGAAATCGTGGATGCTCATCCCTGCGTTGACAACCACCGATCCGTCCTGGGAGGTCTCGATGTCCCGGTGGTCTTCGTCATACTCGTCGCGGATCTCTCCGACGATCTCTTCGAGGATATCTTCCATCGTAATGATGCCTTCCGTACCTCCGAACTCGTCCACAACGATCGCCATGTGCTGCTTTTTTGTCTGGAGTTCGCGGAGAAGAACGCTGATCTTCTTCGACTCCGGGACGAAGTACGGGGGCCGGATGATATCCTGCAGGATGATGACGTCGCGGTGCTCGAACATGCTGAGAAGGTCCTTCGTGTAGACAATGCCGATGATATTGTCGATCGTTCCCTGATACACAGGCACGCGCGAGTATCCCTCGTCGATGACCACGCGAATAAGTTTATCCTTCGGCACGGAGAGTTCTACGGCAACCACGTCCGTACGCGGCACCATGATCTCTTTAACCGTAGTATCCGCAAACTCGAGGACGCTTTCGATAAGCTCGTGCTCCGTCGCATCGATGACTCCGGTGCGTTTTCCATCCTCCAGGAGCTGCTTGACGTCGTCGGTCGAATATTTTTGCCGCCGCCTCTTCGAAGCGCTGAGAAGCCGGGAAATAAACGAACTGAGATACGGGTGCGGTTTCGGATCGCTTCCGATGTCATTGCTCTCGCTCATAAGCAACTGGCGTTCGTTGCACAAACGAAAAAAGACGGCCGGAGCAACCGACCGCGGAGCATAATGGTGTTTATCCTATCGCGTCTTAATTGTTCAACTTTGTAATTCACAATTTTTTCATTCATAGTTGCTGAACTCCACGAGCGCCTCTAATTTTTTCTTCGCCTCCAGCTTGTCGATCGAAGCTTCCGCCTGACGGATCCCCTCCTGGATCGAGGGAACAGACTCGGCCGCATACAAAGCGGCGCCTGCATTAAGAACGGTGATGTCTCTTTGCGGTCCCTTTTTTCCGTTGAGAATATCGCGGACAATCCGGGCATTAAATTCGGCATCCCCGCCGGCAACATCGCTCAACGACGACGCAGGAATCCCAAACTTCGAATGATGTACTTCATACGTCGTCACAGCCCCCCCCTTTAATTCGCTGACGATGGTCTTCCCGAGGGTCGATATCTCGTCAAGCCCTCCCTCTCCATGGACGACCAGCGCGCGTTCCGAGCCCAGCTCGAGAAGCACACGCGCCAATGGTTCCGTGAGACGACCGTCGAAAACGCCAAGCAGCTGACGCCGCGCTCCCGCCGGGTTTGTCAGCGGGCCAAGAATGTTAAAGACGGTCCGAATGCCGAGTTCGCGGCGGACCGGGCCGGCATATTTCATTGCGCCGTGCATTATTGGCGCAAAGAGAAATGCGATTCCAACTTCATCAAGACACTGTTCCACTTTCTCTTTCGGAATTTCTATATTCACCCCGAGCGCCTTCAAGACGTCTGCACTCCCGCATTTGCTTGAGATCGCACGGTTGCCATGTTTCGCAACAGGAGTGCCCGCTCCGGAGACAACGATGGCCGCCGCAGTCGAAATATTAAACGTCCCGAGCGAATCCCCTCCGGTTCCACACGTGTCGATGACATTCGCACGCTTCGATTCGATCTTTGTCGCCTTCTCTCGCATCGCCTGAGCACATCCTGCGATCTCCTGGACCGTTTCTCCTTTAAGCCTTAACGCGGTAAGAAACGATGCGATGAGCATTTCGGAAGCGTTGCCGGACATGATCTCCGACATCGTGTCGTACGCCTCTTCACGAGAAAGGTCGTGATGCGCAATCAATTTATGGATAGATTCCCGTATCATAAATGATAATGTAATGCAAAAGGGGCAGATAATCAATTTGACTTTTGGAGGGCTTGGAGGGCGGATTTTATTTCCTCCATGCACGGCGCCGAGGAGGGAACAAAATAGAAAAGCAAGGTATCAATACAGCACTTCTTCGAGGAACAATCCTTGAGGCGGCGCAGCCATTCCGGCTTTGCGTCGGTCCTTCGCGTCGATGATTGCCTTAAATTCATCAAGGCTGATATATTCTCTCCCCACATCGACGATGGTTCCTACGAGTGTTCGGACCATTCCATGGAGAAATCTATTTGCGCGAATAGTAAAAACAAGAGAGCCTGAGGACGGCTCATCCCATCGCGCCTCAAAAATAGTGCACAAGAAATTATCTACGCCGGTGTTCACTTTAGAAAACGATTGAAAATTTTTTGTATTGACGATCAACCCTGAAGCCGTGTTCATCAATTTGACATCGAGAGGATAAAACAGTTGCCAGCAAAACTTGCGATTGACCGCGGTAGGGTTGCGTCCGATATAATATTTGTACGTTCTTTCGCGCGCGCTGTACCTCGACGAGAATGTCTCGTCCACTTCGGCGGCCGAATGAACGACAATCTCGTCGGGAAGCAATCCATTGAGCGCACGACGAAGGTCCTCGACGTCGATAGGCGATTCAATTTTGAAGTTCGCTACCTGGCCGCGTGCGTGGACCCCGGCATCGGTTCTTCCCGAGCCTGTCACTATCACGTATTCTTCGGTAATCGTCCTCAACACTGTTTCTATTTCTTCCTGGACGGACCGTCCTGCGGCCTGCCTCTGCCAACCCACAAAATCTGACCCGTCATATTCTATCACTATTTTAATGTTACGCATCGAAGCCTCGCCAATAAAAAAGCCCTCGATAACGGGGCTTGGGGTACAGCTCTTATGTGCGCATCATCAGAAACGTCGAACATACGTAAGCCGGATTCCTTCGAGCTGTCCGCCGACATTATCCGGCCCGAGTTGAAAGCTCCCGATACTCTCGTCGATATTTCTGTTGTAGCGGCGCACAAGTCTCGCCGCATCCACAGCGCTTACAATGTGATTGACGATGATCGCCGCGATGACGAACCTGGAATTATTGAGCACTTTGTCGCTCGAGATCCGCAGCGCTTTAAAGCTCTGCCTGTCCGCATCCGTATCCCAATTCCAGAAATAGCCCTGCGAAGGGTCATACACCGCGTCAAGGTTCCTGTCCTGCAATTTTTTATTGTTGTAATCGTAGACGCTTGAAAAATTCCCAATGTTCACAAAGAACTGATCGTCTTTCCCTCCGATCGACGCGCCTGCATGCGTCGCCGCATAGGCACGTGCATCTCCCTGTATCCAGTTCCCGTATTGCTGGAACGAAATATACGTGAGCCATAATGCCGCCTCCGTTCCGAGCGAATATCGCCCCGTTCCGAAATCTCCGGCATACCACTCTCCCATCCCCGGCAGCAACAGCGAATACAGCACTGCGGTCGCCTGACTTTTCTTTCCCGCGGCCCGTATCTGAGTGCCGAGGTCATACGAAGGCGTTGATATTTGGGGGGATGAAGTCAATTCCCGCCGCAAGTCATGCATTGAGTTCTGAGCGGAAGACGTGGCAGGAATAACGGAAAGCGCTGTAACGACGGTGCAGATGATCAATTTCACGAGATCCTCGCTTGAAGTTTGATAAACAGAGAGTTCTTGGTCATTTAACGTATTGTGCTGGTACCAAGTCTCGCATTTCCTCCAATTGAAGGTCCGTAAATTAAAGGGCGGCTGCCTGCTGCGCAGCAAAAGAAGCAATGGGACGGTCGTGAAATGTCGACGCATTTTCAAGATAACCCAAGCATCCCTCCGCAACCCGTTCTTTTAAATGAACAAGAGCTATCGTGTTCTCAAGAGAAGCATGGTAGGGAACAAACACACGCACATAGTTGTCGGTATATCCCGAGATCAAATTATTCTCCACCATGCTTTCAAACAGCGTGAGCCGGCTGGAATGCAGTTGTGACAACTGGAACGATCGACGCTTCTGGTCGCCCAAGATCCTCAGCATCTCACTCCGTCGGTATCGCACCCGTGGCTCCACTCGTCCGTCCAACTTCAACGACGGCGTATGAGGCCGCTCCGAATAGGTGAACACATGGAGATAGCTGACCGGAAGCCGATGGAGAAACTCATACGACTTGGTAAACTGTTCGTCCGTTTCTCCCGGAAAGCCGACAATGACGTCTGCGCCGATGCCCGCATCGGGCGATGCTTTACGGATCCTCTCGATGAGGCTAGCGTAATCAGATGCCGTGTACCGGCGCCTCATGAGCCGCAAAATTTCGTCGCTGCCGCTCTGCAACGGGAGGTGAAAATGATCGCATATCTTTTCAGATGCAAGCCAATGGTCGAGAAGCTCCTCTGTGAGGAGGTTCGGTTCTATTGAACTGATCCGAATTCGTTCGAGCCCATCGATCGATTCAAGTTGTTGCAGCAATTCGAGCAGCGATGAATCGTCATTCTTCCCGTAATCTCCGACGTTCACTCCCGTAAGAACGATCTCTCGATAGCCGTGTGCAACGAGGTTTCTGGCCTGGGTCACGCTTTCGGTTATCGATTGGCTCCTGCTGCGGCCTCTCGCCAACGGAATAGTGCAGAATGAGCAATTGAAATCGCATCCGTCCTGAACTTTTAAAAATGCACGGGTGCGGTCGTCCGCACCGCCGGAGCTGGCGGGTCCGAAGTCTGTCGCCTCCGAGATCGGCGAGACGAGGATCTTTGGAGTGTCCGATTTTTGAAACAGAGCGGCGTGATCGAACAAGTGGAATTTTTCTTTTGCCCCCAGGACCAGATCGACCCCATCGATCGAGGCAATTTCCTCGGGTTGAAGCTGTGCGTAGCAGCCAAGCACCACGACGTATGATTCCGGGGAAGTTCGCAGGGCCCGTCTGACCAGTTGACGGCATTCGCGGTCGGCGCGCTCCGTGACGCTGCATGTATTCACGACACAGACGTCGGATTCCTCGCCAAACGAAACGACCTCGAATCCTCTGTCGATAAACTGCTTTTCGATGCTCGCCGTTTCAGCGTAGTTGAGCTTGCATCCGAGGGTGTGGAATGAAACTCTCTTCATCAACTTGAAAAAGGAAAAGCTAATTTAAAGATTCTTGCTTTGTCATTTTAAAGATGCGGAGCCGCCGTAGAATCCGATACAAAAAGAGTCCCTCGCAGGGACTCTTCTTGTTCATGCCGCTCTGTTTATTGCAACGACGCCTCTGTTGCCGCCGCACGTTCATCGGGAGCCGGCCCCGATGGCATCGCATCGCGCAGCGTGATCGGAGGAAGCCTGTGCTTCATGACATAATCGTCGACAAGCTTCTGTTCTTTGCCGCGCAAATATTCTACGACGGAGAGAACGATCTTCTTGCTGTCCCGGTCGAATTCGATGACCGTGAGCGGAAGCGAATCGCCCATTTGGAACGCCTCTGCAATATTCTTGATCGGCGTCTGCGAAAGTTGAGAAAGAGGAACGAAGCCGTCGACACCGAGCGGAAGCTCGACAATAACGCCCTTCTCGATGATCCGCACAACTTTCCCTTCGACTTCCGTGCCGACCTTGTACGATGTCGCAAAGGTCTCCCACGGATTATCATTGAGCTGTTTATGGCCGAGAGAAATACGCCGTTGATCCACATCGACGCCAAGAATGACGACATCGATGGAATCGCCCTTTTTGACAACTTCTCCGGGATGTCGGATCTTCTTCGTCCACGACAGGTCCGAAATATGGATAAGTCCGTCGACGCCCTGCTCCAATTCGACAAAGACGCCGAAGTTCGTCAGATTCCTCACGACGCCGGTGTGCTTGGAACCGACCGGATATTTCTGGAGCAGCGACAGCCACGGGTCGGGTTCAAGCTGCTTGATGCCCAATGATATTTTCTTTGCATCCTTGTCGAGGGAAAGGATCACGGCGTCGATCATCTGTCCCATCGAAACGATTTGAGACGGATGCTTGACATGCTGCGTCCAGCTCATCTCGGAAATATGGATGAGGCCTTCAATGCCTTTTTCAATCTCTATGAACGCTCCGTAATCCGTGAGAGAGACGACCTTTCCGTTGACCTTCGTCCCGACCGGATATTTGTTCTCGATATTTTCCCACGGATGCGGCTGCAATTGTTTGTAGCCGAGAGAGATGCGTTTCTTCTCACTATCGAAATCGAGCACGACGACGTTGATCGTCTGGTCGAGCTTGACGATTTCCGAAGGATGATTGACACGGCCCCATGAGAGGTCGGTGATATGAACAAGACCGTCGACGCCGCCAAGATCGATGAACACGCCGAAATCGGAGATCGCTTTGACGGAGCCTTCGAGGATCTGACCCTTTTCAAGACTGCTGAGAATGGCTTTCCGTTGGTCGGCCATCTCTTCCTCGACAAGGATTTTATGGCTCACAACGACATTTTCAGACGGATGATTGATCTTCACAACCCGGAAATCCATCTCGCGCCCGATGAGCGCATCAAAATCCCGGATCGGCCGGACATCGATTTGCGACCCCGGAAGGAAAGCGTCGATTCCCATCAAGTCCACGACGATGCCGCCTTTGATCCTGCGCAGACATCGTCCTTTGAGCACTTCGCCGGACTCGAACGAACGCGTGACCCGTTCCCAGATCCGCATGAAATCGGCGCGCTTGCGCGATAACACGAGCTGGCCGTCTTTGTCCTCGATGCTCTCGAGGAACACTTCGACCTCATCGCCGATCTTCACATCGTTGATGTTCGGGAATTCATTGACGGGAACAGTCCCTTCAGATTTGAACCCGATATCGAGCGACACTTCGTTGTCACCGATATGGACGACGCGTCCTTTGACGATTTCGCCCTGGGAAATTTTCCCGAGCGTCCGCTCGTACAGAGCGGCGAGCTCCTTGAATTCAGATTCCGTGTAGCCCTTCTCTTCCTGGAACACGGGGGGCGCAACATTTATTCCTTTAGACATTACAACTCCTTCAGATCCTCACTACGGAGAACTCCTGCACGCCATCGTTACGCAGAACAGTCATCGGGTTCAGCGTCAAGAACAGCAGCAGGAAACGATATTAGGTGATTGTGTTCGTTAGTTATGATGACTAAGACACCGGTACAGCCGCCGAGGCCATTGCCTCGACTGCAACTTTTATTCGCTCCATCAGCCATTGGGGCGTCGACGTCGCGCCGCTGATGCCTACCGATGCGGCGCCGTGGAACCATTCTGACTGCAACTCTTTTTCGTCTTCAACAAAATAGGTCCTTGGATTTTCCTCTTTTGCAATTTCAAAAAGGACTTTTCCGTTGGAACTCTTTCTTCCCGCGACGAAAATTACGACGTCGTTAGCGTGAGAAAACTCGCGCAATTTCTTATCGCGGCCAGAGACCTGTCCGCAAATGGTATCCTTCGCGTGAAAATCGACGGCCATCTCTTCAAAGGTACCGACCTCGAAATCCGCTTTGATGCGGGATTTGATCTCATCGCGGACGGCATAAAACGTCGCCTTGTCCATCGTCGTTTGGGAGAAAAGCACAGTCTTCTTTGTCAGGTCGAGTTTGCTTACTTCTTCGATCGACTTGATGACCACGGCCGTCCCGTTCGTATGGCCGACGAGGCCGATAACTTCAGCGTGATCCTTCTTTCCAAAAATCACGACCTGATATCCGTTGTCATAGAATTTCCGGATCCGCTCCTGCACCTTCGTCACAACAGGGCACGTCGCGTCAATCAATTCAATACCGAGTTCCTTTGCCCTTTTGAACGTCTCGGGCGGCTCGCCGTGCGCCCGGATCAGCACTTTTGCATCTCTGATATTGTCGAGATCGGCATGGGAGATCGTCTTGAGTCCTTTTTCACCCAGACGGTCGATCTCGACCGGGTTATGGATGATGTCTCCGAGCGAGTACAGCTTCTTCGACTCTTGTAATTCCTGTTCGGCGATGTCGATGGTGCGGACGACGCCCCAACAAAATCCCGAATTTGTGTCGACAGTGACTTTCAGCGTAATTTCTCCTTCGCCTTCGCTACAATAAATTCCACCTGCTCTTCGATCGTGAGATTTGTGGTATCAAGCTCGATCGCGTCGTCGGCTTTCAGCAAGGGACTGATCGTCCGGGTGGCGTCTTTCTTGTCCCGTTCGACGATCTCTCTCTGCAATTCTTCAATCTCCGTCGTAATTCCACGCGCTGCCAATTCTTTCCCGCGGCGGACGGCTCGTTCCCGCGGTTGCGCGACCATGAAGATCTTTAGATCGGCATGAGGGAAAACGACAGTTCCGATATCTCTTCCCTCGAGCACGATCGCTCCATGCTTCCCCATCTCGCGCTGCTCTTTCACCATGAGCTGCCGCACCTCCGGAACCATGCTTACGGCGCTGACTGCGCTTGTCACATTCGGCCGGCGGATCCTCTCCGTGACATCGACTCCATCCAGCTCGATCGTATATCCGTTTTCCTGTGCGACCAGACGGATACGCGTTGAGCGCGCCAGATCAGCGATCGCTTTTTCGTTCCGGACGTCAACTCCATTTTCGATGACCTTTAACGTCATCGCCCGATACATTGCCCCCGTATCGACGTGCAAATAGCCGAGCTGCGATGCCACAAGCTTCGCTGTCGTGCTCTTCCCTGATGCGGCGGGTCCGTCGATGGCAATGATCAGCTGCTTCAAAATCCCGTAATTCTAATTGGGTATTAAATATACCGTTTTTCTAAAACTGAGGCAACATTTTTTTAAGAGCTTCAAATCGCTTGATTTACACGCTTTTTGGATATATGTTTTGAGAGTATGCGAAAACTTAGCCATGATGAAATAGCCGCAAAACGAACGGCTATTGAAGATCTTCCGATTAGGCCTCGTTTGCCGATCTATGCCCTGGCGGAAAATGTGAGAAGCCTCTATAATGTCGGGTCGATCTTCCGCAGCTCAGACGGCGCCTGTATCGAAAAGCTCTTTCTTGCAGGGTTTACTCCACATCCTCCAAGAAAGGAAATCGCCAAAACCGCGTTAGGCGCTACCGAAACAGTTCCGTGGGAATATCATAAAAATCCGCTGGATGTTATTGCAAAACTGAAGAAAGAGAACGTCACAATTTGCGCCCTTGAGTTGACAGACGAGAGCAGGCCGTATTATCAACTCACGCAAAAAAATTTTCCTTTATGCCTGCTGGTCGGCAACGAAATTACGGGGCTTTCCAACGAGCTTATTAAGCATGCCGATATTGCGATTGAAATTCCAATGTTCGGCGTGAAACAATCCCTGAATGTTGCAGTGGCCTACGGGGTGGCGCTGTACGATTGCGTGCGGATTCTAACAGAGAAAGTTAAAAGTTGAAAATGCAAAAGTTAAAGTTACAGTTCAAAATTCAAAATCGTACCCATTAGAAGCGATTCTCTCCACTTTTAACTTTTCATTGTAATTTTGCCCTTTGCATTTTGAATTTTTAATTGACAGTTTAGAAAAAGGCAGTCCACTCCGCATCAATCAAACGCCAAGGTAAAGAAATCCGTTTTCTCGAGCGTATGAATGCGGACAACGCCGGCGCGTACGAGCGTCGTCAGAATTCGCGATGCTCTGCGGTCCGAAACGTTGATGAGGTGCGCGTATTCTTTTACCGTGACCCTTTCGTGAGTTTCGAGATATTCAAACAGCCTCTTCTCGTTCCCGCCGATTGACACCTTCAGCGGCGGCGCCTCCGGGCGCTCATCCCGCAGCACTTTGATCACTTCCCTGCTCGCCAGAACCGTTTTGTCGTTTACGCGGATAAACACTTTATTCTCTTCCCCGCTTTCGCTGCTCAAAAAATAATGCGGCTTGTCTTCGCTCTCTTCGACAGACGCCGCGATGACGTCTTTGCTGTTGAACGGAATGATGTCGATGTACGGCGCTATCGGCGGGTCGCAAAAATGATTCCCCGCTAATTCGATAAGGTCCATTTCCGTTTTTTCGCTTTCGACGCCTACGATCGACCCGTCGTCGTCGACCCCGAAAAGGATTGTGCCCCCTTTCGTATTGGCGAACGCGATGAGCGCGCGGGCAATCTTTTCTGCAGAAGAGATTTTTCGCTTGAACTCTACTTGAAACCCTTCCCCGCTTTCGATCAATTCTTTAATGTCATCTGCGTTCATCAGTATCCTCGTGCATTCATTCGTTCTAAAATCAGCGACGACCTCCGTTCGACGTATTGCGAGGGGACGTCCGGCTCGTGGCGCAGCGGACTGGGGATCACCGCCGCCAAACGGGCCGCTTCATCGCGCGTGAGGTCGGCAGCCGATTTGCCGAAATATTTCCTGGCTGCGGCCTCCGCCCCATACACACCGTCGCCCCACTCTATGACGTTGAGGTAGAGTTCGAGGATGCGCCGTTTCGTCAACATCCTTTCCATCCGAAGCGTGATGACGAGCTCTTTGAGTTTCCGAAAAGGGTCTTTCGACGTCGACAGGAAAAGATTTTTTGCGAGCTGTTGGGAGATCGTGCTCGCTCCCCGCGCCGCTTTTCCTTCCTCAATATTCTTTTCGATCGATTCTTCCACTTCGTACCAATCCACCCCGCCATGCGTATAAAACGTCCCGTCTTCGGATACGATCACGGCATGGACGAGGTCGGGCGAAATGTGCCGAAGCGGGACCCACGTTTGCTTAATGCGGTAAGCTTTTCCCACCTCCGACGCTTCATGTTCACGCTGCAACATTAACGCCGTCCTCCCGGGGTTTTGACTTTGAAGATCTTCCAGGCTTGAATTCGGGAGTGAAAGGTACTCTGCGGCAATAAATATCCCGAGACCGTACACCACTGCCCGCATGGGATGGAGTCGAGACCATTGGACAAGCCGATGCGTTTGTACGCGAAGCCCCGCCGCTGTTGATTGTGCAGACTGAGGGCTTAACATCCGAGCGAATGTTTCGTTTGATCGAGAAAGCTCTGGAGGATCAGCGCGGAGGCCATCGCATCGACCCGGCCTTTGTCCGTCCGCCGCTGCTTCCTCGTTGTCCCCATTTGAATAAGCGTCTGTTCTGCGATGCGCGAGGTAAAGCGCTCGTCCCATGTCACCACGTCTGCGCGAAGTCTTCGCTTGAGCTGCTCAACGAACGCATCGACCTCCTGCGCTTTCGCTCCTTTCTCCCCTTTTAAGTTGAACGGCATGCCGACCACAACAACCCCGACATCGTATTCCTCCGCCAGCGTTGCAACTTTGTCAACGAGGGATGCATTGTTGGGATATGTGCCGACGCTTTGGGCAATGATACGCAACGGGTCGCTTACGGCAACGCCGACTTTAACAGAACCGTAGTCGATGCCGAGTATCCGCTTATCCATTGGTCTCCTCAAATCGCTCGACTTTCGTAATTCCTTTTAGTCTCTTTAACCGGTCGACGATACCGTTGAGATGCTCCGTGTTTTTGACATACAGAATAAATTGCCCGTCAAAAAGTGAATCTTTGGTCGCGATGTTGACGCTTCTGATATTCGTGTTGTTATACGTCGAGATAGCGTGTGTGATGTCGTTGAGCAATCCGGAGCGGTCCTCGCCCGACAGTTTAACCCCCGCAATAAAATCGACGTCGCTCGTGGACGGCCACGAGACCTCCACTATTCTGTCTTCGTCGTTCAACCTCATCGAGGCGACGTTGCGGCAATCCTTCCGGTGGATTTTCAAGCCCTCGCCGGTCGTGATGAACCCCACAATTTCATCCCCGGGAATGGGGTTGCAGCATTTCGCGTAATTGTGCATGAAGTTGTCATTCGCGCCGAAAAGAGAGATGCCGCTCGTAATGCTTCGCGCGCTCTTCACAAAGCGGTTGAAAAGCACCGTCGCGCCGTTCCCCGATTTTTCCTCTCCTTCCGCCGTGGGATGCTTGCTCTTTTCGATGAGCATGCCGATCATAATATCGGGGTTCACGGTCTGGTCGCTGATGCCGAGATAGAACTCCTGCGTGTTGTTGATCCTCTGGAGATGGATGAATTTGGTCAATTCGTCTTCGTTGATATGGAGCTTCGCTTTTTTAATTCTTTTCTCCCATAACTCTTTCCCCTCCTCGATGTGCTTGCGCTCTTCCTCTTTGATCCATCGCCGAATGGCCGATTTGGCCTTGTGGGTGACGACGTATTTTTCCCAGTCGGCGTTCGGCGTCTGCTTTTTCGAAGTGATGATCTCCACCTGGTCGCCGCTCTGGAGAATTGTATTAAGGGGGATAATGCGCCCGTTCACCTTTGCGCCGATCGTGTGGGATCCGACGTTCGAATGGATCTCGAACCCGAAATCGATGGGCGTTGCGCCTTTCGGAAGTATTTTGATATCGCCTTTGGGGGTGAATACATAGATTTCGTCCTGGTACAAATTCAGCTTGAAACTCTCCATCAATTCTTTAGGAGTTTCGTCCGTCCTTTGGTCGAAAATTTCCCGCACCCAGTTCACCCAATTTTCGAGCTCTTTGTCGAGCGTTGCGGCATTCTCCTTATACATCCAATGGGCCGCGACCCCTCGTTCAGCGATCTCGTGCATCGACTTCGTGCGGATCTGCACCTCGACCATCTTCCCTTCCGGCCCGATGACGGTAGTGTGGAGCGATTGATAGCCGTTCTTTTTGGGGATCGAGATGTAGTTCTTGAACCTCTCCGGCACCGGCTTGTAGATCTCCGACACAATGCCGTAGACGGAAAAGCACTTATTATCGTCGGTCGTTTCGAGGATGATGCGCACGGCGAACATGTCGTAGATCTCTTCGAGCGGCTTCGCCCGTTTCACCATCTTATTATAGATGGAATAGAGATGTTTAGGCCGCCCTTCAATTTCGAAAGTATAGTTCTCTTCCTTAAGCCGGTTCTCAATCGGAATGGTAAATTTGCGGATGTAGTGTTCGCGCTCACGCCGCTTCGATTTAATTGCATGGGCAATATCCTCATAATCCTTGCGATAGAGATGTTTAAAGGCGAGGTCTTCGAGTTCCCATTTGATCTTTGCAAGCCCGAAACGATGAGCGAACGGCGCGTAGATCTCGAGCGTCTCTTTCGAAAGCCGTTGTTGTTTTTCCGGGGGAAGATATTCGAGGGTGCGCATGTTGTGAAGGCGGTCGGCAAACTTTACGATCATGACCCGGATATCGTTGACCATGGAGAGAAGAAGCTTGCGGTAGCTTTCCGCTTTGGTGATTTCATGGCTGCGGAAAATGTCCGTGATCTTCGTCGTCCCGTCGACAATATCGGCGATCGTATCGCCGAATTCCTGGCGGATATCCTTGATGCCGAACTCGGTGTCTTCTGCAACGTCGTGAAGGAGCGCGCAGGCGACGGAGACGTCGTCCAGAGCGATTTCCTTTGCGACGACCGTCGCGACTTCATACGGATGGTAAAAATATGGCTCTCCGGAAGCGCGGATATCGTGCTTATGCGCTTCGAGGCTCAGCTCGAACGCGCGCGTGATCAGATCCTCATTGACCGAACGGAGGTTCTTCCGGCAAATCGCGAGGAGGTCGTCGAGTTTCTTTTTGTATTTCGCCTGAACCATACGCTATTTCTGAGACAGCTTCTCCTGTGCCTTGTCCAGCAGCTCTTGCGCGGCGTCGATTTTTTTTCCGATGTCGCGCTTGGTTTTTCCGACCAGATCCTTATACTGCAAAATCGTCCTGCATTGTACTATAACGTCCTCGTACCGCCCTTCGTTCATCGCATACTGCGCGAGCTTAAGACAGCACGCCGCTTCATAATACTGATTGCGGACGGGGGCGTTAAGAACGCTCGTGAGGAGGCGCGTGACATCCGCCTTCATTGCCGCGGTGTCTTTATGCGAAACGCGTTCGACCACGCCGACAAGACACCATAAAAAGGAGCGGTTGTCGGGATATTTGTCCAGGCCTTGTTGAATGACCTGAAGCGCCTCATCATACCTCTCCTCTTCGGTGAGGACGAGCGACAAGCTGTTCATCGCGAGGAACTTTTCAAACGTTCCTTTCTCCGCCGCAGTCTTCAGCAGCGCAATGCCTTCTTTTTTCCGGTCTTTGACGAACGGCAGCCATGACAAAAATTCCGTCTTCTTGCTTCGCCAGTAATAATACGTGCCCAATCCGCTCATCGCGTCGTAAAATTGCGGATTTACTTCGAGACACTTTTCAAACATCTTTGCCGAATTCATCCCGTCGATGACCACGCTCGGCCAATTACCTCTCTCGGATTCCGAGAACGCCCGGTACGAAAGAGCCGTCCCCGCGAAATAGTATCCCCAATCGGCAGAATCTTTATTCTCGATCAGATGGTCCGCAAGCACTCCCCCCTTTGCAAGAAGCGAATCAAATAATCCTCGTTTAAATCCATCTTCATAATCCGAATACTCCGCCTGTAATGTTCCGGCGAGATAAAGATACCCAGCCGGATTGTCGGGATAGTCTTTAATGACCGATCGGAAAACCTCTTTCGCTGCCGGATAATCCTGCTGTAAGGTCAGGTCGATTCCCCGCATCACTTGATCGTGCAGAAGGTCGTCTCCAAAACCTTTCTCGACGAACAACAGGGCTAAAACGAAAACACATACCCGTAAAGGCATTGTCATTCTGTCCCGAATATCCTATCCCCCGCGTCTCCAAGTCCGGGAAGAATGTATCCTTTGCTATTGAGCCGCCGGTCGAGGCTCGCGCAAAAGATCTGAACGTCGGGATGATGCTTTGTCACCATTTTTACCCCGACAGGAGCCGCGACGAGGCAAACGATACGAATGTTTTTCGCACCTTTCTTTTTGAGGAATGAAATCGCAGCCGTTGCGCTTCCGCCTGTCGCCAACATCGGGTCGATGAGGATCACTAACGCCTTCGAAAGTTGACGCGGGAATTTTGAGTAGTAATCGACCGGCTGAAGCGTCTTTTCATTTCGATAGAGTCCGACGTGCCCCACGCGCGCTTCGGGAAGGACGTTCAGAAAGCCCTCAACCATTCCAAGTCCCGCTCTTAAAACGGGAACGACGACGATCTGCGATCGGAGAGCGTAGCCGGTCGTCGTTTCCAGCGGCGTGCGGACCGAAAATTTTTTGACGGCAAAGTCCTTCGTTACTTGGAATGCCATCATGCCTGCAATGCGCGAAAGAATATGCCGGAATTGATCGTTCGGCGTTTTGGCATCCCGAAGGTACGTCACGTCGCGTTGAATGATCGGGTGTGTAATGATCGTAAGGTTCTTCATGGAGTTTTCAGGTCGATGAATAATTTTATTTTTCTTCGAGAATAAGACCTACAGCCTTTTCCCCATCTGCTGCGCGCTGATAGTGATGCCATCCCACAGCGGGGCGTATGGCGGTGTATAAATTAAATCAAATTGCGCGACATCGTCAATCGTCAGACCGTGCCGGATAGCGGCAGCAAAGACGTTTGCGCGGAGGATCGCTCCCCCGCCGCCTACGACATTCGCTCCAAGAAGTCTTTTTGTCTTGCACTCTGCGACCAGCGTTATTAATAACTGCGACGCATCCGGCATCATCCCCGTTTTATTATACGCACGGATTGAGTTGGCAACGACATCGAAATTAGCGATTTTCGCCTCTGCAAGACTCAGACCGACGTGCGCCACCTCCATGTCGAACACGCGAACGCCGATCGCCCGGATCGTTCCTTTGAACATCGCCTTTCCCCCCGCGGCGTTTTCTCCAGCAACCCAACCGGTCTTGCTCGCTAATGTTGCAAGGGAAAGATACATCGGCTTTTTCGTCACAAGATTTCTTAGCTCGCAGCAATCTCCGGCGGCAAAAATATTCTCTGGGCCGGCTGCCTTCATTTTCTCGTCGACAACGATGCCGCCGTGGATACCGAGATGGATTCCGGCATCATTGGCAAGCGATGTGTTCGGAGCAACGCCGACAGCGACCACGACAAGATCAGTTTCCACTGTCCGGTCTGCAGTTCCCACAGCAACAACATTTCCCTGCGACCCCACGCCAAACCATTCGATCCGGGCGGTGGGAATAAAATCTACTCCGTGTTTCTCAATTTCTTTTAGAACTTCCTGGCTTGATTCGTTTTCTAATTTCGACATCGGCAGAGCGCCGTTGTGAAGAAGGGTCACATCGATACCGCGGCGAACAAAGGCATCGCACATTTCCATTCCGATAAAACCGGCTCCGATCACGACGGCCCGCCGGGGTTTTTCGTCATCAAGAAATCTTTTGAGAGCGTATGCATCGTCGAGTCGTTTAACGGTGAACACGTTTCTCGATTTTTCCCCTTCGACGTTTAATGCTTTTGGCCGCGACCCCGTCGCGACGATAAGTTTGTCATAACGCTCGCTGCGAGTGGTGCCGTCCTTCAGATTTCGAATTTTGATTTCTTTCCGCGAAGGGACAATCTCCTCGACAAGATGCTGAGTCTTGACGACAACTCCTTTCTCGCCCTCAAGACGTTCCGGCGAGTAAACGACAAGCTTCGCAGGGTCGGCGATCTCGTTGCTGATAAGATACGGTATCTCGCAGATGCCGTATGAGATATGTTCGCCTTGTTCAAATAGGAGCACCTCAGCATCCGGGTCTATGCGCTTTGCTTTGCTCGCAGCGCTGGGACCTGCTGCTAGGCCTCCGATAACGAGAATGCGCCGGTTCATTTCCGTTTCCTTCTGAACTGAAGCGAGAGAGGAACGCCGGTAAATCCCCAATGTTCCCGGATCTTGTTCTCGAGGTATCTCCGATACGACTCGGAGATCAATTGAGGTTCGTTCGCAAAGAATGTAAAGATCGGCGGCAGCGTCTTCACCTGCGTTACGTAGTTCAGCTTCACGTCCTTCCCTGTCTTTGTCGAAGGAGGGTAATGCTGGATGTCGGCGAGAAGGACTTTGTTCAACTCGCTCGTCGAAATTCTTTTAGAACGTTCCGCGTGAACCTGTCTCGCGAGGTCGATGAGTTTAAACACCCTTTGCCTCGTCTTCGCCGAGATGAAGACCAGCGGGATATAATCGAACGTCCGAAGTTTTTCGCGGATCGTTTCCTCAAATTTCTTCGCCGTCGAGTTATCCTTTTCGATGAGGTCCCACTTGTTTACGCCGATCACCGCGCCCCGGTTCCGTTCGACGACGGAGTCGATGATCTTCAGATCCTGCTTTTCGATTTTTTCGCTGGCGTCGAAAAGCACCATCGCAACATTGCACCGTTCGATGCTCTTGAGCGTCCGTACAGTAGAATAAAACTCGACACTTTCGCGCAGCCTTTTCTTTTTGATAAGCCCAGCCGTATCGATAAGCACGATCTCTTCACCGTGATATTTCAGCTGCGTATCGACCGGATCGCGGGTGGTGCCGGGGACAGGGGTGACGATCGACCTGTCCTCGCCGATGATCGCGTTGACGAGCGACGATTTTCCGACGTTCGGTTTGCCGATGACGGCGAGTTTCAAGCGTTCATCCGTTTCTTCCGTCGCACCGTTCTGAGGAATATTTTCGGTCAACAGGTCGAGAAAATCGCCGATGTTCCTTCCCGCTAATGCCGATATGGACATCGGTTCGCCGAGACCGAGCCGGTGAAATTCGGCCGCTTCATACTCGACTGCGCTGCTGTCGACTTTATTGACGGCAAGAATTACTTTCTTATTGGACTTGCGCAGAATCGCCGAGATCTCTTTGTCGATGGGAGTGATCCCGTCCTGTGCATCGACGACAAAAAGGATCTCGTCGGCCTCTTCAATAGCAATGTGCGACTGTTCCCGGATCGCTTTTTCAAACACCTCATCCGAACGGGGCACGAAGCCGCCTGTGTCGATAAGAGTGAACTGCTTCCCGCTCCATTCCGTCACTGCATAGTGGCGGTCCCGAGTAACGCCGGGTTGATCGTGGACGATGGCGCTTTGCGATCCCAAGATGCGATTGAACAGTGTGGATTTGCCGACGTTCGGTCTGCCGATGATGGCTATGAGGTAACTGGACATTGGACACAGGAAATTCGGGGAATGCAGAGGCGCCCGGAAAACTAACGGGCTTTTATAGAAGTAAAATACGCAAAAATGAAGAGAGTTTCAATCCGTGGGAAACAGGGCAGATAACATCGGGAAGGCGAATAAGAGTGCAGGGAGCCGAACCGCAGGTTATTCCGCGAGAGAAAAATCGCGGAAAAATTTGGTCACGATCTTTCCAAGCTGCTCAAATTCGATAAGAAAGGCATCGTGCCCGAAGGGAGAATCAATTTCGCCGTAAACAGAACGAGGGAGATGGGATGCAAGAGCCTTTTGCTCATGCACAGGATAGAGGATATCGGAATCGATGCCGACACACAGTGCCGGAATTTTGACCGAGGAGAGAACTTCTTCGACCTTTCCCCTTTCGTACGCAACGTCGTGGAGGTCCATGGCGCGGGAAATATATAGATACGTGTTCGCATCGAACCGGTCGACAAGTTTTTCCCCTTGGTAACGAAGGTAATTTTCTACTTCAAAAAAATTATCAACATCAAACCTTGCGGCCGTTCCGTGCCCGTTCGATTTTATTCTGTCTCTGTGAAATCTGCCCGAGAAAGAGACATCGCTCCGGTAAGAAACCATCGCCACTTGCCGCGCCAGCGACAACCCGCGTTCGGGCTGACCATGGTCATAATAATCCCCGTCTCTCCACTTGGGGTCGTTCATGATCGCCTGGCGGGCAATACCGTTCAGTCCGATGCACCACGGAGAATGTTGGCTTGCAGTGGCGATAGGGATGATCGAACGGACAAGTTGCGGAAAGCAGAGACTCCATTCCAACGCTTGCATTCCTCCAAGAGACCCGCCGATGACGGTCCGCAGCGCCTTCACGCCGAGAAACTCGATCAGTGCATGTTGAACATGCACCATATCACGCACGGTCATTTGAGGAAACGATAGACCGTACGGCTTTCTGGTTGCCGGATCGTTGGATATTGATCCGGTCGTTCCGTAACAACCTCCGAGAAAATTCGAACAAATGACGAAATACTTTCTCGTGTCCAGCGTTTTTCCTTCTCCGATAAACGAATCCCACCACCCTGCGCTCTTCGGGTCGGCGGAAAGAAACCCCGCCGCATGAGCGCTGCCGGTTAGCGCATGGCATACGAGGATTGCATTGTCGCGCGCAGCGTTTAACTCTCCGTACGTTTCGTACGCCACTGTGACCGACGAAAGCTCTCGTCCGCATTCCATACGAAGAGGGTTCGAGCCGGAAAAGAGCTGAACGCTTTTCGTTTCGACAATATGTTCGACGGCTGTTTCCATTGTCAATTTCCCCTTCCCCTCCTCAAAGCGAGGAGGGGAATTCTTCTTTGGGGAAATAATTATTCCTGATTATGCATGAACAGTTGTTTTCACCGCACGGAGCGCCTCGTCGAAATCCTCGAGGATGTCGTCGATGTGTTCTGTGCCGACTGAAACGCGGATGAGCTCTGGCGTGACGCCGGAATCGTGCTGTTCTTTTTCGGAAAGCTGTTGGTGCGTCGTCGATGCGGGATGAATGACCAGCGTCTTCGAATCGCCGACGTTCGCAAGAAGGCTCGCAAGCTTCACGTTGTTGATGAACGCTTTTCCTGCTTCAATGCCTCCTTTTATCCCGAACACGATGATAGAGCCGAACAATCCGGAACGTAAATATTTTTTCGCATTGGCGTGGTATGGATGACTCGGAAGTCCGGGGAATGAAACCCATTCGACCTGCGGGTGACGCTCCAACCACTGAGCCAGCTTCAACGCGTTTTCGTTGTGACGTTCGACGCGCAACGAAAGCGTTTCGAGGCCCTGAAGGAACAGGAAAGAATTGAACGGACTGACGCAGGGTCCGATATCGCGGAGTCCTTCGACGCGGGCGCGGATGATGAACGCGATGTTGCCGAACGGGCCGCCCGACCCGAAAACATCCCAGAATTTTAACCCGTGATATCCCGGACTCGGTTCCGTGAAGATGGGGAACTTGCCGTTGCCCCAATTGAATTTGCCCGAATCGACGATGACGCCGCCGATGGACGTACCGTGTCCGCCGATCCATTTTGTGGCGGAATGGACGACGATGTCGGCTCCGTATTTGATCGGTTGAACAAGGTACCCTCCAGCGCCGAAGGTGTTGTCGACGATGAGCGGGATATTATTTTCGTGTGCAACTTTGGCGATCGCTTCGAAATCCGGAACGTTCAACCTCGGGTTTCCGACAGTTTCGATGTACAACGCTTTCGTTTTGCTGTCGATGAGCTTTCGGAAATCTTCCGGTTTGTCCCCGTCGACAAATTTCACGCCTATCCCGAGCCGCGGGAACGTCACTTTAAATTGATTGTATGTTCCGCCGTAGAGGTTGCTCGTTGAGACGATATTCTCGCCTGCCTGAGCGATCGTCGTGATTGCAAGGAACTGCGCTGCCTGACCGGACGAGGTTGCGAGCGCTGCGGCGCCTCCCTCGAGAGCCGCGATGCGCTCTTCAAACACGGCTGTCGTGGGGTTCATAATGCGCGTGTAGATGTTCCCGAACTCCTGAAGCCCGAAGAGCGCGGCGGCATGCCCTGCATCGTTGAAGTTGTAGGATGTCGTCTGGTAGATCGGTACTGCCCGGGATTTTGTCGTCGGATCCGGGGTCTGCCCTGCGTGCAACTGCAGTGTTTCGAAGCGGTAGTGTCTTGCCTTTCCGTTGGTAGCCATAGCGTTACTCCAAATTAATGTAAATGGTTGAATGCGTAAAAGGCCGAGGCCTTTTCGTCATCGTATTATTAGTTTGAAAGATCGTCAGGAAAATTACACAGCGGATGGGCGACAACAGAGAAAGTTACCGACGAAGTAGGCAGACAAATGTTCCAGCACAGGTCTGCACGCGTAGAAGAGATGAAGATTGAATATGTTCATAATGGGCCTAGAACGAAAAAACCTCTTTTGGAGATGCCCAAAAGAGGTCGCGCGAAAACTTACTCTTTAGTTCATCTCCTTCCGAGACCGAAACTCGGAACAGAAATTAGCACCTGACATTCCGCTTTTCGCGGAACCGGTTGCTGTGGCTTCACAGGGTCTGTCCCTCCACCACTCTTGATGAATTGCAGATGTCAAAGAATCAACTACTTCAAATATAATATTTTTCCATGTAATGTCAAGTCCCGGTAGTGTTAGGTAGTGCCTGAATTTGATTTTGTTTTCACAGAAGGGTGAACTTTAATGCAAAAGAACAGTCAAAAGAGTATGAAAAAGAAAGAACTCATCTTCGCAATCAGCAATGCAATGGGCAAGTCCGAGGCCGTATGCTTTGCCCGTAGTCTGAATGGAGATGAACCCAAGTACTTAGTGAAGGTATGGGACAACCCCAACGCAAGGACTACGGCTAAGAAGGAGCGGTACGTTGTGGTTTGTTGTCCGCGCAAGGGGGAAAACGTTATCGGGGCTTATGTGTTCTGGTGCGGGAAAGAGGAAATGGATGCCATTATTTAGCCGTTTCTTCTTTGAGATAACCCTTTTCTTCTGCAAGCTTCACAAAGTTAATTAGTGGTAGGTATATATCTTTTAAGCTTGCAAGGCTAAACATGGAGAAAACATGTTGACGGACAAACGGAAACATTATCGAGGGGGCGTTAATGTAAGCAAAATTCTTTTTTTCTTCTTTAGTTAACCCATTATTTTCAAAAATTCCTGCATAATCCACAACGGCTTTAATTTGTTCTATATCCTTATTTTTCGATAAAAACTCAAAATGCATGTGAGTCATAAATTTGGGGTTATCATCAATCTGAGCTTTAAGATCAACGCTTATCGTGTTTTCTTCTTGTTCCCCAAAAACTAATTCTGGAATTCTCGTAAAAGTGGAATTTGCCAAAACAAGTCCGACAACCAATATTTCCTTGTTTATTGGATCTGACATTATGCAGCTACCGCGTAAGATGCATCCAGGGTTATTTTTTCTTTTTTAGTTTTCATTTGGAATGGAAGAGTCGTCCAAAGAGAATCGCTTGATTCTAATAAAATAGATGAATTAATATTTGCCCAGATACTTTGCTGACTTGTTTTCAGCTGTGTTGAAAACAGAGCGCTCCAATCATTCGATGGCAATGCAGGTCTGTTGAGCAATGTAGTAAAGGCCACAGGATAAGGATTTTCTTTGGACAAAAATACAGAGTAATCTTCAAACGGCTTATTAATTTCTGCTAAATCATTTGAGGAAAGAATTTGCAATCCAATTTTATCAATGATGTTCCACTTAACGGAAGTTTCGGTTTTTAAAAATAATTCTTCCGCATCAAATGAAAGATGAATAAGCGAATCACGACGTATGAATGCAACGGAACTCGTATGTGCTTCTTCCCAAGAATCAATAAAGTCGGATGCCATTTTCTGAAAACCAACATCATTAAAAATTGATTTAGGAAGGATGTCAATAAAATAAGTATTGGTTGCAGGAAAGTGCTCAACTGCTATTTTGTTCACACTGAATCTTTCTGCAACGGCTTCGGCAAAAGATTTTATCAAATCTCTTTCATTCATATTAAGCTTTCCTGAAGAAGAATATGCTTTACGCGTTCCGTCTTTCGAGCTGCAAGCCTTGCTAGTTCCTCGTTAATTCCAATGTTGTAATAGTCAGAATTGGCGCGAAATTCAGAAAGGTCATTGAAAAGGTCGTTAAATTCAAGGCGAAAGTCGGTTCGAGTTATTTTCTTTTTTACCAATGTTCGAGCCATAGCATGTTTGCTGGTACCAAGAACTTCTTTGTGGTATTTTACTTCTTCGAGGGATTTGGTTTTGTCTTCGACACCAAGGTCAACCAAAAGAATATACAACAGAAGCTGAAGAACTGAAAAGAATGAGCAATGCACGCTTGATGCATATCTCTCAACGGCTATTAGGTCGAGCGCTGCTCGCTCATTTTGCCTACTCTTCTCAAGTATGTAACTCATTACTCCCCATATAAAGAAGTATTCAGAATCGCGAATAACTGATTGAAATTAGTTAGGAAGCAATGGAATGTCAATAGATAAATCAAACAACATTGGCCAAATCCCTATTTATGCAGCATTTGCGAGGTTTTAACATCTAACAAGTCGCCACAATTCCAAATTCTATTTGTAATCCTAGCCTCCATCGCAAGTGTAACCCTCAACGAAGAGTGAATCCTCATAAAGTTATATTGGAAGAAATGAAGCGCGACGGCTACCCTGAGATTTTCGAGCTTCTTAGAAAAGGCGTTCGTGAGACGAATGAATCTACGCATGTTCATTCTCATTGTCAAGTTTTGCCGTTCAATGGTAGTGACTCATTTTGGTTTCCCCTAAGTTTTTCACCAGGGGGTTACTTTCTTTCCGAGAAAGAAAGTAACCAAATGCCGCTTTACGGCATCCCGCCTATTTAGTTTTTGAAGCGGGAGAAATCTTGTCGAAATCGTAACACACGGATTCAATCTCTCACCGCACATGCCGACAATTTCGGTGTACCAATGGCTCTTAGTCATGAAGAAGTTACGTAATGCACCGAAATTGAAACCCTTCGATTGAATCCTTCCCCTTGCTCGCACCTGACGATTTCGACGTCTTAAGACGTAGGCATTGTCAAGCAATCGGAATCGGCGGCCTCAAGGGGTGGAGGGCGATGCGTGCGTTGAGAAAACGGCAGGCACGTGCAGAGTGCATGTGTGAGCCGTTTTCTCCTGGCTTGTGCGGGTGGGAAGCATCGCCTGCGTTCCGATTCCGAAAAGCTCTCTTTGCTTCTTTCTCTGGCTTCAGAGAAAGAAGAATAAATAGGCTTTTTCAAACTGAGTTACTATCCAAGTCTAATTTTACTCCAATTCTTTTCGGATGTCCACTGAACGCAATTTCTTTACTCCACTTCTCTCCTTTTTTCTCGTCAACCTCGCCTCTTGCGAACTCTTAGTGGCGGCAGTTTTTTGACGATGTTTCACCGGCCGAAGTGCTGTGGCGAGTAAGGTGGTGAGCTTTTGTATCGCATTTTGTCTGTTCTTCCATTGACTGCGCGATTCCTGTGAGACGATGCGCAGAGTCCCATCTGAAGACAATTTGTGGGCAAGCGAGGAAATGATGTTCTCTTTTGTTTCTGCATCCAGCGAAGAACGTCTGACATCGAATATCAATTCGACCTTCGTCGAAACCCGATTGACGTTCTGGCCTCCGGGGCCACCGCTTCGGGAAAAACGAAAGTGGAGATCGGAGAACGGAATACGGACCTTCTTATTGATGACGAGAGATTCCATCACAGAGATTTATACAAACACATTTTGAAAAGCACGGACAACTTCGATGTGAAACTTTGGGAGTCCAATCCGCGACGTTTCAGAGGCATGACACAGCGCATCGATGACAGATCTATCGCCCTTCCAAAAAGCTGTCACGAATCCCTCGCTCGTCCCGACGATGACGCTGCTGTAAACGATAGCTGCGAATAATGCATCGTCGGCTAGACCGCCGCTGCCGAGCGATCCTTCCGGAATAATATCCGCTGAGTTCATAAGATACGCGATAAGCGCAATGAGACTCTTCTTATGCGTGTTTGCCAGGGACCTCCAGTCGATCATCTGGACGGTCATGTCTAATATCTGAGGAAGGGCCAACGTAATAGCCGCGAATTGGATTATCGCTTCCCGTGCTTGCGGCGGTTCGGGGTTGGGAATGAACGTCTGAAGTGTTTTAACGAAGAGCGAGATGAGTTCTTCTTGTGTCTTCCCTTCAACCTCTGCCTTCAACTCGGAAGGATAATGGTGAAACCCTTCCGGGTCGAAAGCCAGACGGTATGCTCGCTTGTATTTCGGGAACCGATACTGCAGATACCATTTCAAAAAAAGCATAGCGAGCAGCGTGTTGTCGGGGACGATTATTCCAGCGTAAGCGCGTCCTTCTGGCCAATATAACTGACGACATCTTCGCCGCCATCGACGCCGATGACATTGCCGGAAATGAAGTACGCATCTTCGTGAGAAAGAAGCGCGATGGCCCGTGCGACGTCTTCGGGCGTCGTGTTTCTCATTGCGGGACTTTTCGCTTGTGCGACCTTTAACATCATCACAGCCCCCGGAATCTTACGCAGCGCGGCGGTATCCGTAACGCCCGCCATGATCGCATTACAGGTGATGCCGTACGGGCCGAGGTCGAGCGTAAGCTGACGGATATACGATTCAAGGGCGGCCTTTGCCGCCGACACCGCTCCATAGTTTGGCAACTGGGAATGACCGCCCGAACTTGTCATCGCATAGACCCGCCCCCCTTTTTTCATCAGCCCTGCGTTGAACGCGCTTTGAGTCCAATAGACGAGGGAATTCGCCATAACATCCATCGTCATCTCGACCTGAGCTTGCGTCATTTGTTCCTTTGCGTCTTTTGAAACGAGCGGACGCAGCGTTCCGAAAGCGAGACTGTGCATCAGCACTTTGAGGTTCGATTCCGCGCTTCCTTGAAATTCCTTTGACAGCCCTTCAATGACCTCTTTCCTTTTTTCAGGGTCCGATGCGTTGACGTTAAAAAAGAGCGAACGCACTCCCTGTGCTTCGACCTCTTTTTTCACCTTTTCCGCATTCGGCATCGTTATCGCGCGGTCGAAGTGCACGCCGCAGATATTCATTCCGTGACGCGCAAGTTCAACGGCAGCCGCACCGCCGAACCCGCTCGAGGCGCCAAGGATCAACGCCCAATCGGTCTTCTTAAATTTATATTCGCTGCCCACTTGACATCCTCAATGATTGTTAATGATCGTTCCGACTTGTGATGATTCCGGTATCTTCACGGTGGATCTGCCGCAAAAAGTTTCTACTCGACCGTTACACTCTTTGCAAGATTGCGCGGCTGGTCGACGTTGCAACCCCGTTTAACGGCGATAAAATATGCGAGCAGCTGCAACGGGATGATATTCAATATCGGCGAAAGGAAGTCCACCGTTTGGGGAACTCGGATAACATGCTCCGCAAAATCCTGGATCGCAGTATCGTTCTCGTTCACAACGGCGATAATTCTTCCTTTCCGCGCTTTGACTTCCTGAATATTGGAGATGATTTTTTCGTACGTACCGTCTTTCGAAGCGATAACGACGACTGGCATATTCTCGTCGATGAGCGCGATCGGCCCGTGCTTCATCTCCGCCGCAGGGTATCCCTCTGCGTGGATGTATGAAATTTCTTTCAGTTTGAGCGCGCCTTCAAGGGCTACGGGAAAATTATATCCCCTCCCAAGATATAAAGCGTTGACGTTATCTTTTAACTCTTCCGCAATCAATTCGATTTCGCGCGTATCGCGAAGGATCGACTCGACCTTAGCCGGGAGTTCCAACAATGCCTCACCGATGGTCCTTCCCTCTTCTTTGGAAAGTCCCCGTTGGCGAGCGATCATGAGAGTGATAAGTGAGAGCACAACAAGCTGCGATGTAAACGCTTTTGTCGACGCAACCCCGATTTCCGGGCCGGCGTGGATATAAACGCCCGCGAGACTCTCCCGCGCAATCGTGCTGCCGACAACATTACAAATACCAAACACCGCGGCTCCTTTTTGTTTGGCTTCTCTGAGGGCTGCCAGCGTGTCTGCTGTTTCGCCGCTCTGGCTGATGAGGAACACAACATCCCCTTTTCTGACGATCGGGTTTCGGTAGCGGAACTCGGAGGCATACTCTACTTCGACGGGAATTTTGCCGTATTGCTCCAGCATATATTCTCCGACGAGAGCGGCGTGCCACGACGTTCCGCACGCGCTGATGATGATACGCTGCGCGTTTTCCAGCGCGGGCATCACATCGCGAAGACCGCTCAGCTTCGCGTTGCCTTCATCGAGAAGCACGCGCCCGCGCATCGAGTTTCGAATCGTTTCGGGCTGCTCCATGATCTCCTTCAGCATGAAATGCTCGAAGCCTCCCTTTTCGATCTCCTCGATGTCGATCGTCACTTCATGGACCTCTTTCTCAATATCGACGTTGTCGATCGTCTTCGTTTCAAAAGAATCTTTCGTCAGCACTGCGATCTCTCCGTCTTCAAGATACACGACGTTGCGCGTGTGCTGAACGATCGCCGCGGCGTCCGATGCGACAAAATGTTCTCCGTTCCCGATGCCGAGCAGCAACGGACTCCCTTTGCGTGCAACAATGATCTTCTCCGGCTCGTGCGCCGACACGACGGCGATGCCGTACGTCCCTTCCACCTGACGGAGCGCAAGGCGGACCGCGGTCGGCAGATCGCCGCTGAATTTTTTCATCTCTTCGACAAGGTGAGTGAGGACCTCTGTGTCTGTCGCGGAGACAAAAACGTGCCCGGAGCTTTCGAGCTTTGTTCGGATCGCGAGATAATTCTCAATGATGCCGTTATGGATGAGGGCGATGTCTTTTGCGCAGTCGGTATGAGGATGGGCATTGACGTCGTTCGGCTCACCGTGCGTCGCCCAACGCGTATGCCCGATGGCAGCGGTGGTATTCCGTACTTTTGCGGGGAGCCCCTTTTCGAGGTCCGAAACCTTTCCCACTTTTTTGAAAACCTGCAGCCGGCCATCGCCAACGACAGCTATCCCCGCCGAGTCGTATCCGCGGTACTCGAGGCGCTTGAGCCCGTCTAAGAGGATCGGAAGAGGGTCAGCCTTGCCAACGTATCCTATGATTCCGCACATAGTGTTATTCCTTCATGTTCGGACGATCCCAATGACAGCCATCATGCGGCCGGAGTTTCTACCGTCTCGTCGGTAGGAATGGAATCGTTCGCTTTCATGGATTGTGCATCCTTCATGCTGCTCGATGTTCTGTTTCCGGACTCCCGCTTCGATCAACTGGTTGACGTTTGCCCCTTTGAGATCGACCTTCCACTTTTGATCGCCCGTATCGAGCACAAATTGTGGGTCGAACTTCTGCGCAACGTCGACGCCGACCTCGTAGCAACATTTTCCCGCCGCAGGCCCGACGAATGCAACCAGATTATGAGCTTCGACGTGAAATTCGCTCTGCATCTGCGAAACTGCATTCCGGACAATGCCGGCACTCGTTCCCCGCCAGCCTGCATGGATTCCGGCCACTGCGCATGTTACTGGATCGAAAAGGAAAATCGGGACACAATCGGCAACACTCACGGCGATGAAGACCCCCAGTTCCCCGGTAATGAGTCCGTCGCAATTCTCGTATCCTCCCCACATCGCTATCGTTTTGACGTTGGCTGAGTGACATTGCATGGGAAATGCAAGCTCGTCAAGACCAATATGCAATGCGCTAAAGAAGCGACGACGATTCTCGATGACGTTGACTTTGTCATCCCCTACATTGAAACTCAAATTCATTCCAAGGCCCCCCGGACTCATACCTCCGTTCCGGGTACTCATCCCATAAACTATTTGATGATATCGGGAAAGAATTTCGGAACGAATAATCTCCATTCTCAGCACAGTATCGCTAAAATTGACTTGAAAATCAAATTGCGGGCAGCGGGTTACCTTTGACGGTTGACCGCAAACCTTCCGAAGGTTTTCTATTTAAAACGAACAAATGCTAAAGCTTTTTCAATGTTCACTCAAAAAGCCTTCGGAAGGTTCCTGAAAGTAGCCAACTACCAAATGGCGGGTGGCGGTGCATTTTGAATCTCCCGATTTCTTCGGCTTATGGATTCCCGATAAAAACGTTCGGTCTACGACCTCGTTGTGGGAATGACGCGACCCAAGACACGTCATGCCCGCATGCTTCTGGCGGGCATCCAAAATGCACCGGTACCAAATAGCGAAGGGGATTGCCTTGCATGAACCTTCCAAAGGTTATTGAATAAATTGATCCGATCATAAAGTTTTTCACGGTTCGAGCGAAAAACCTTTGGAAGGTTAACACACATTCAGCAAATGCTAATGCACCAGCAGCATTTTTCCGCGATTGAAGATACCGACCGCCTTCCCTTTGAGCGTTCTTCCGTGAAACGGAGAATTCTTCGATTTGGATTTGAAAAGGCTGGTATCAACCTTCCATCGAATTTCGGGATCTATGAAAGTGAAATTCGCCGGACTCCCTTCGCGGATAGCGATGCTCCGTCCGATGATCTTCCGGGGATTTGTCGAAAATTTTTCGACGAGTTGTGAAATGGTGATGATGCCGCGATCGACGAGTTCCGTGATTGCCAGGCCAATGGACGTCTCCAATCCTACTATGCCAAAAGGCGCCTGAAGGTAGTCGACTTCTTTTTCGTCCAATGAATGGGGGGCATGGTCGGAGGCGATGACATCTACCGTCCCGTCGCGCAATCCTTCTTTTATCGCCTCAACATCCGCGGCGGTGCGCAAAGGAGGATTCATTTTAGAATTCGTATCGAACGTGCGCACGAGCTCGTCGGTCAGCGTAAAATGATGGGGAGTTACTTCGGATGTGATCGACACGCCTCTTTTTTTCGCCTCGCGGACAAGCGTTACCGCTCCCTGAGTGCTCATATGCGCGACGTGATAGCGCGAGCGGGTGTATTCTGTAAGAAGAATATCCCGTGCGATCATGATTTCCTCGGCTATGGAGGGAATTCCGGGTAGGCCCAATTCCGTCGCCACAAACCCTTCGTTCATCACTCCTCCATGCGCAAGCGACGGCTCCTCGCAATGCTGAATCACCGGAACTCCGTACATCCCGGCATACTCCAATCCTCTCCTCATCATCTCGGCATCGTACACAGGAGCGCCGTCATCGCTCAACCCAACGGCTCCAGCCTGAACAAGCTCCGCGATCGGTGAAAGCTCTTTGCCAATTCTTCCCTTCGTGACAGCCCCGATGGGATGGACTTCCACTATTCCGTCGTTTACGGTCTCTCCTTGCGAGTGCACAAACCGGACGATCGATTCGTCGTCAATTGCTGGGTTCGTGTTCGGCATGCAGCACACGGCAGTGAACCCTCCGTATGCCGCAGAACGCGTCCCGGTTTCGATCGTCTCCTTGTGTTCAAAGCCCGGCTCCCGTAAATGGACGTGCATGTCGATGAACCCCGGCGCGACGATTTTTCCTTTCATGTCGATCACTTCGCAGCTGTTGGGAGCCGAAAGGGATGGTTTCATCGATTCGATCGCTCCGTCGACGATCAGGAAATCGAGCACGGCATCGGTGCCGGACGAGGGATCGATAAAGCGGGGTCCTTTGAGAAGATATTTTTTTGCCATGAGTTCGTCGATTTTTTTATTGCGTATTTTAGTTGGCGGCGCCTAGCAAGTATAAAACAGACATGCGTACGGCGACGCCGTTGAGCACCTGATCGAGAATGACCGAGTGCGGTCCATCTGCTACGTCGGCTGACAGTTCGACGTCGCGATTGATCGGGCCCGGATGCATGATCGTGATCGGATGGTCGACGCGGTCGAGCCGCTCCTTCGTCACACCGAAGAAGCGGTGGTATTCGCGAAGAGAGGGAAAGAGCCCGCCCGACTGACGTTCCATTTGAATCCGTAAGACATTCAGCGCGTCGACGTTGGGCAGCACATCGTCGATGCGATGATACACGGTCACGCCGAGCTTCTCAATTTCTTTTGGGATGAGAGTCGCCGGGCCGCATACCGAAACTTTCGCGCCCATCGTTTTAAGCCCGTAGATGTTCGAGCGCGCGACCCTGCTGTGAGAGATATCGCCGACGATGCACACGCGGAGCCCTTCCAAAGTGCCGAATTTCTCTTTCAGCGTATACATGTCGAGCAGCGCTTGTGTCGGATGTTCGTGACACCCGTCTCCCGCATTGAGCACCGCCGCCTGAACGACTCTCGTGAGGAAGTGGGGCGTCCCCGCCGCATTGTGCCGGATGACGACCATGTCGATCTTCATTGCCTCGATATTACGCGCGGTATCTTTTAGCGTCTCCCCTTTGCTGACGCTTGATCCCGATGCGGAAAAATTCACGACGTCGGCCGAGAGCCGCCGTTCCGCAAGCTCAAAAGAGATCCGGGTCCGCGTCGAATTCTCGAAGAAAAGATTGACGATCGTTTTGCCCTGAAGCGTCGGTACTTTTTTGATCGGCCTGCCGAGGATCTCCTTGAACGACACCGCCGCGTCGAGGATCATCTCAATGTCGCTCTTCGGCATTCCGTCGAGTCCGAGCAAGTGCCGCGATGAAAGTCCCATGGTTTATCCCTCGGATTGTTGTTGAATTGGCTGAAGCAGGACGGCATCTTCCCCGTCCGCTTCCTTCATCCGGACCTTAATTTCCTCGTCGAGCGACGTCGGGACATTTTTCCCAACGAAATCCGCCTTGATCGGCAGTTCACGATGGCCGCGGTCGACGAGTACTGCAAGCTGGATCGACGCCGGCCTGCCGATATCCATCAACGCATTGAGAGCTGCGCGGACCGTCCGCCCGGTGAACAGGACGTCGTCGACAAGGACGATGTCTTTCCCGGCTATGTCGTACAGAATGTTCGTCGTGTTCAATCGCGGCTGGGATAATTTTCCGCGAAGGTCGTCGCGATAGAGAGTAATGTCGAGCGTTCCGATGGGCACTGCGACGTTCTCCATTTGAAAAATAGCGTCGGCGATGCGGCGCGCAAGATAATCGCCTCTCGTCCGAATACCGACGATGCCGAGCGATGCCGCCCCACGGTTACGCTCGACGATCTCGTGCGACAAACGGCTCACGGTGCGGATAAAATCCGGCGCGTCAAGGATTGTTCGCGATGGGTTCATGGATGCGCTGATGAGAGGTTGAGTACAATAAAAAACCCCTGTCCCTAACGGAACAGAGGTTACGTTGAAATGCACAAATCGGCGTCTGTAGTGTCATCGCCTTTCCTATCTCACAGGATAGAATTAAAGGGTCATTCTGCTTGAATCAGGATACCATTTTTTCCGCTGAGATGCAAGGGGCGGCTCTCACTGAACTGCCCGTCCACGGTGACGGTTCAGTGTTCAGCCTAACCCTTCATTGCGTTTGCAATTCCTGCATCCAATTGTCGTCGTGGATTTCGTTCCTGTCGGTTGAATGAAGGAGTGTATAATTCGAGGATCCCGACCGATCGCCGAAGACAAATTCAACTCCTCCTTGGATCGAATTATAGGTCCAGATCTCGTACGGTTTCGTATCGCCTTCGCTGGCATGTCGATCAATTTCATCCGGCGGCCCGTAAACGATGAACACTCTTCCCCGGTCAGTTTTCCACCCTTCCTGAAAAGCATTCCTGAAATGCTCGTTAGTGTAATCGACCCGTTTAAGGTATTCGGATTTTTTGGGCGCATCCGGGTCATTCTCGCGTCTGCGCCAGAATTCATACAAGAGCTTTCGCTTCGCGTCGACTCCCGTTACGCTCTTGAATTGCGCCAGTTCGGCATCCTTTGCAATGTATCGCACCTCCGCGATTTCCCGGTCCAACTCAGGCTCCGCCATCACGCCGTATTCGCTCCCCATGATAGAGCCCTCAGTCGTTGTCGTCAACGAATCCATGGGGAGAGTCGGGTTATAGACGAAAAATCGTTTTGTAGATGTACTGCTCGAATTGTCCACTGAATCGATAATTGTAAAATTAAAGTTATACGAACCAGTCCTCAACGTGTTAACCTTGACAGTCCCCACCTCCACATTCGATTCGTTGACGCGGCTTGCCATTCGTTCACGGCTCAGCACTTCGGTCCCGATGGAATTCGTGACGGTGACTTTGGTATAGTAATGTGGAGAACTATTCTTCAACAGCCCGTAAGCTTCGACGTAATAAAATACCACGGGCAACCCTGCGCCGTAGATCCTCGATGGGTTCGGTTTGACTTCATACGTGTTCTTGACAAACCTGTTGACCGAATCTTTGTCGGCCGGAACTATGGAGGTGCAAAGCTCAACATCGCTCAAAGAGATCTGGTTCTGTGCTATAGGCTGAAGGTCGATCGGCATCGAAAAGCTATCCCTCTCAGCCGGCATGTCCATGTCGCGAGCAGATACAGACAAACGATAGATATCGGGCTTCAAGAAAAATCCGGCCACGTCGACATA
>DATJXA010000112.1:0-8851 GCA_035500675.1 Bacteroidota bacterium
GAGCGGACGTACAAGGCAGGAATGCTCGGAGCGAATAAAGCCGGAATATATAAACCGTGAACAATTAACAATGAACGATCAACAGTTAACAATAAAGGCTCAGGAGGAGACGTACCCTGTCGAGCATCAACAAGGAGGATTTGTCGTTTCCACCGACAAGTCGAAACTCGATATTGCGTCGATCCACGATTTTCTTACCCATTGTTATTGGTCGGAGGGAATTTCCCGAGCGACGGTAGAAAAGGCCATTGCACATTCGCTCTGCTTTGGGCTGTACGAAAGGGAAAAGCAAATCGGCTTCGCGAGAGTCGTTTCGGATTACACGACATACGCATATCTCTGCGACGTGTATGTTCTTGAATCGCATCGTCAAAAAAAGCTAGGCACATGGATGATGTCTTGTGTCATGGCGCATCCGGACCTCCAGGGGTTGCGCCGGTTCACGTTATTGACTCGCGATGCGCATGAGCTCTACAGAAAATTCGGTTTTTCGGAGTCGAAGAATCCATCGCGCTATATGGAAATTCACGACGCCGACGTCTATAAAAGGTAATTAAGGAGAGAAGTCTATGGTCACAGCACTTGTGTTACTGAATGTCGAACGTGACAAAATCACCCCCGTGGCGCAGCAGCTCGCGGACCTCGACGGAGTCACTGAAGTTCATTCCGTCGCGGGACGGTACGATCTCGTCGTTGTCATTCGGGTCAAAGACAACGACCGCCTGGCGGAGCTCGTCACGGATCACATTCGTAAAGTGAACGGCATCGAAAAATCGGAAACGCTCATCGCGTTCCGGGTCTATTCGAAGCACGACCTCGAACGGATGTTTTCGATAGGCATGGAGAAATGAGCGGACGATCGCTTCAATCCACTCATCGTTTCTGCCGTGTATGACGACTTTCGAAAAGATTACCGCTCTTCTGAATGAGCAGGGCGTTTCGTTCCGTACGGTTCACCACGAACCGACGCTGACCTCTGAAGCTTCGGCGATAGCCCGCGGAGAAGACCTTTCTGTTGGCGGCAAAGCCATTGTCATGAAGATTGACGGCGCCTACAAGCTTTTCGTGCTCAGTGCCGCGCTGAGGGTCGGTTCCCGGAAAATCAAAGATCATTTTAACGCAAAAAACCTCCGCTTTGCGAGCGCGGATGAACTCATGGAGGTGACCGGACTCGTCCCCGGTTCCGTCCCGCCTTTCGGCAGGCCGATCTTCGACCTCGACGTTTTTGTCGACAACTCCATCATCCGGAACGACGTCATCGCATTCAACGCCGGATCGTTGACCGACTCGATCATCATGAAGACAACAGATTACCTCGCGGTCTCCAAGCCGTCGATTGTAGACTTCGCTCAAGCGTAAGCCGAGTCCTTTGCAGCTTGACTCTTACTTTTTTCCTCTTTACCATTACCCAGTTTTGTCCCGACTCTCCTTTTTTTAATTTGCCATGAAGCAGTTTCCCCTTCGCATCTTTGCGTACTTCGCGATAGATTGCGCCATTCTTGCAGTGGCTCTGCTCCACATTCCTTCTCTCATACAGCGCGCGACGCCCCCTTTTGAGATCGAAAAGAAGAGCGATCAACCCGTTGTGAGCAGGGTGGTCGATTCGACAGCGGTTGGAGGGATGAAAAAAGGGGACATCGTGTTGCGCTGGAAAGGGGAAGCGATTCCGATGCCGGAGGCGGTCGAGTTGTTATGCGACTTTTCGTCTATCGGAGATTCGGTGGTGGTCGCCTATCGACGGGACGGTAACATCCGCGAGACCACCATTAAACTTATCCCGTATTACCCGTCGCTGAGGTTTATCATCATCACTTTTTTTGTCGGCATCGTCATTTGGGGAACGGGGATTTATATCTTATGGAATGGTTGGAAAGACCTGGCTGGCCGCGTACTTCATTGGGCGATTATTTCTTTTGCCGCCGACATCATGCTGACATGGGGCGCGGTCTTTCCGACCTTCGTCGAGAAAGTTTTGCGTCCGTACATGTTCTTCGGTTGTTATGAGGTCGGGGTGGCGTTCTTCTTTTTGTTCACGACGTTGTATCCGAAACCAAAACCCGGGTCGCGGGTATTGACGGCGATCGTTGTTTTTACTCCGGCGCTCTCTCTTCTCGCGGCATCGCTATATTTCTATCTCAATGCGGTGCGTTTCAATTCGATCGATTATTTTATCCATTTCCAGTCGGTCTACGACATATTTCACGTCGTACTTTTTGTCTACATTGGCGGAGGGATATTCAACCTCATCCATTCCCAGATCACAGCCTCAACGCCGGAAGAACGTCAGCGGACGACATGGATGTTGTGGGGGTTTGCCGTAGGGGCGATCCCGTTTCTGTTCCTGTATATTCTTCCTCAGTTGTTGCTTTCCGGATACCTCATCGACGAAGAATACGCGACAATTTTTTTCCTGATGATTCCGCTTGCCTTCGCGATTTCCTTCCTCAAGTATCGCTTATTAGATATCGACGTCGTCATTAATCGCAGTATCGTGTATTCCGTTCTGACGATTTTTATCGCTGCGGCATATATTTTAACAGTGCTGCTGTTTACGTCTCTCATCGGCGGAGAGATCGTTTTTGAACAATATCTGTATGTCGTCGGTATTACGCTGGCCGTCGCTGCCGTGTTCAACCCGCTCCGGAAGCGTATTCAGCGGCTCGTCGACGAATCGCTCTTCGCCGCCCGCTCGAATTTTCACACCGCAATGGCGGCAGCGACCGAGCGGCTCCATTCAGTCCTGAGCAGTGAAGAGCTATTTATTACGGTGACCGACGCGGTCAAGAATATTGTTCCTTCCGAAACAATAGCAGTATATCGGGTGAAGAAAAACGTCCTTGCTCTCGAAGCCTCTTTGGGTCCGATCCCCCCTCATTATATCCCGCTCACAAAGGAGATCGCCGCGGCCCTTGAGTCCTCGTCGATGTTGGCATTGAAGGAATCGCTCCTGCACATCCCCGAATCCGCCGATCTCGCCCACACGTCATTTTTCAAAGAGCACGGGTTTGTCGTCTGTGCGCCTATCAGGACTCAATCTGCCGCGTTGATCGGAATGCTCGCTCTACGCCCGCGGACGATGAGTGAAAAGTACGATGAGAACGAAATAGATTTTATCGTGACGCTTTGTTCGCAAGCGGCGGGCGTGCTCGACCGGCTCTTGTTGCAAGAGCGAATTATTTTGGAGAGGGACGAAAAGCGGCGCCTCGAAGAGCTCAGCAACCTGAAATCCGACTTTGTGTCGTACGTCTCGCATGAATTGCGCACGCCGTTGACGTCGGTGAAAATGTTCTCCGAATTACTCCAGCCGCGTCTTCGTCCGCACGACGCAAAAGCGAAAGAATACATCGCAACGATCGATGATGAGTCCGAGCGGCTCAGTCGGATGGTGACAAACATCCTCGACGCCGCGCGGATCGACAAGGGTCTTAAGGTCTATACGTTTGCAGACGTTGATTTTTGCGATGCTGTGAGAAACGTAATGGAAACCATGAAGTATCAGCTTCGTAAAAATCGGTTTACAGTTGAAATGAAAATCCCGAAACGCATCGTGATGATCCATGCCGACGTCGACGCAGTGCAGCAGGCGGTCGGCAACCTTGTGACAAACGCAATCAAGTACTCTGCGAAGGGAAAAAAGATCACGGTCGAAGTCGTGGGGAAAAAGTCGGCTGCACTCTGCCGCGTGACCGACCGCGGCGACGGCGTTGCGCAGGATGTGCTACCTCGATTGTTCGAAAAATTCTATCGCGCGCCGACCTACAGCGGAACAGTGCAGGGCGTCGGACTCGGCCTGCCGCTTGTGAAGCATATTATGGACGCACACGGAGGGCGAATAGACGTCGACAGCATTCCCGGCAAAGGGAGCTCGTTTACCGTAGTGTTTCCACGCATCGAAGGAGGGAAAACGCGCCGCCCGAGATCTTCTGACGGCTATCGGTTGGGCCATCGAACCGACAAGAGGAAAAAATGAACCTTCAACAATAAGCGGACCATCAGCATTCTTTCATAATAGAGAGACATCATGAAGACGATCCTTATCATTGAAGACGATCCCTCGATTCAACGAGGGCTGCGCGACGTTTTGACCGAAGAACACTTTTCCGTTCTCTCCGTTGCGGACGGCGAAAAGGGATTCCAAACCGCGAAGCGCGAAAAGGTCGATCTGATTATCCTCGATTTGATGCTGCCCAGCAAAAATGGGGGAGACATCTGCCGTGATTTACGGAGCGCGGGCGTCCAAACGCCGATCTTAATGCTGACGAGCAAGAAACAGGAATCCGACAAAGTCCTCGGGCTCGAGATCGGCGCGGACGATTATGTAACGAAGCCCTTCAGCGTTCGGGAACTCATCGCACGCGTGAAGGCATTGCTTCGGCGGCAGTCTGAGATTCATTCTGCACTCTCCGAAACACACTTCGGCGACGTACATGTCGATTTCAGTAAACATGAAGCGGCCAAGGGGAAGAAAAAGATCGCACTGAGTGCGAAAGAGTTTGAATTGCTGAAATATTTTGTCGAGAGGGAGGGAAAGGTCATTTCGCGCGACCTGCTTCTCGACGATGTATGGGGATACGACGTGATGCCGACGACCCGCACCGTGGATAACTATATTCTCTCGCTCAGAAAAAAAATAGAGACCAATCCCTCCAAACCTTCCCACCTGCTTACCGTCCATACCGCTGGATACAAATTCGTGAAGTAACCTGCGTTATGATGTTCCGCGTTTGTGCGATAGATTACAAGATTACAAAATTACGAGATTGCAAGATTGCTGAATTTCAAGCTCTCCATCTTGTAATTTTGTAATCTTGTTATCCTTTTTCCCCCCGCGACATTTTTTTTACAATTCATTGACCGGGCCGTGACAATCCTGGGCCTCTGCTCAACTACATTGCATCCAGTCAAGGAAGGAACTTTAGCTCAGTCAATTCATGGAGGCGACAATGAAAAAGCTCATCGGCACCGTTTTCGCAATAGCATTTGCGGTATGTCATACAATGTTTTCACAGCCAATATCGTCCGAACATGACGATCACCTATTCGCCGCGGACGGAGGGTCTATGGTGACTGTCTCTACCGGGATCCCCTACATTGGTATTGCCGAATATGCATACGGCATCTCGGACCGATTCTCAGTTGGCGTGATGGTTGGAACGACTCCGAATGTCGAAGGATACGGGGTCCGGGCCCGGGCGATCATTGCCCAGCCCTCGGACGATGTTCGTTTTTATTTCCGCGTTCCCGCTTTTTACTACCCTCATACAAAAGATTTAGGAGGAGACCCTTGGGTTTTGACCTGGCCGGTTCTCAGCGCAGAATGGAGGTTGAATTCCGGAACGCGCATTTCGGCGGGAGCCGGCGCCGTCGTTGCATCATGCTTCGATTCGTTTATCCGAAAGATCGGACTAGGGTCGAAAGAAAGTGAAAACGAAGAGATGATTATGGGGGGAATCTGGAACACTTTCCACGCAGGCGTTGCTTTCCCGGTGTCGCGAGACGTTATGGTGCAGGCGGAAGGCTCTACCGTAATGCATGGGTTTACATTTGCTCAACACGATTGGGTCGGCGGGCCTCCGGTAATTCTCGTGATCGGATTATCGTATTCTTTTGGTGGGTAAATTTATCGCTCGGGTCGACGCGGATTCAGAAAGGAAGTAACGGGAACGTATCTTTAGTTTCAGCAAAATGCTTTGATGAAACTCTTGATCTAAGCGGATATCGGTTCGCCTTGGCAACAAAGGAAGAATTCGAGGCAAAAGAGAAACACAAAGGCGCTGTTCGTTGCGCAACAGTTGTTTATCTTCCACTCCTTTCCTATCTTTCTTGAGCCCTTTGTGCCCGATGCGATGCAGTCGCTGACGTTCTTCGTGTGGACGGCTCCGAGCTTATTGCCATCGATTGGATGGGCGTTAAGCTTCAACCTGTCAGACCAGACCATGAATACTTTATGCGCGACATATCTCAAAAAATAACTACGTTGCGAACGGCGATCGCGCAGTCGACTCTGCGAGTTTCCCCGGCGACGATCTCACTCATCCGCAAAAACAAGATTCCGAAAGGCGACCCTCTGCCCGTTGCAAAAGTTGCCGCGATCCAGGCGGCAAAGAACACGAGCTCCATCATTCCGTATTGTCATCCGCTCCCGGTGGATTTTGTCGGAGTGGAGTTCGAGATCGGTAAGAATGAGATCGAGGTGAAGGTTGAGGTAAAGGCAATCTATAAGACCGGCGTTGAGATGGAGGCGCTGACGGGAGCGTCGGTCGCAGCGCTGACATTATACGATATGATGAAAATGCTCGACGACGACATGGAAATTCTTGGGGTCAAGCTTTTAAGCAAAAAAGGAGGAAAATCCGATTTCGCCGCGGTTGGACAACACCTTCGTGCAGCCGTGCTCGTCATGTCGGATTCGGTCGCGGCGGGGAAGAAAGAGGATGTGTCGGGAAAGATCATCCAAAAGAGATTGCAAGATTTCAAGATCGAGGTGATAAAGTACGACGTGGTCCCCGACGATGCGAAGAAGATCGAAGAAAAAATTCTATCCTACACGGACAAACTCGCCGTTGACCTTGTCGTGACGACCGGCGGCACAGGTTTTGGTCCGCGCGACAATACTCCCGAGGCGGTCAGAAAAATAATCGAACGTGAAATGCCGGGCGTGAATGAAGCGGCGCGTACGTACGGACAGCAGCGCACTCCGCTCGCAATGCTGTCGCGCAGCGTCTCCGGCATTCGCGGCAAAACGATCATCGTGAGTTTTCCCGGTTCGAAAGGCGCGGTGACCGACGGACTCGATGCGCTCTTTCCGGCGATCCTTCATGCGTTCAAAATGTTGAAAGGGGAAGGGCATTGATAGAATTTTACGAACGCTTCATTTTATTGCCCCGCATTTTCTAGTGCACATTTTTTAAAAATCTTCTTGACAAGTCCCCGCCCATAAACTATCTTGCGGCGTAGGGAAGATCCAACCTTAACATGTCAGTGTGATACGGGGGAGTCGACGCAAAACGTTTGACGATCATCGCTGAGCCCAATGGTTTCTCCATCGACACAAAAAACAATAGCGCTGCTTGCGTTCGTCATTTTTTGCGCAGGCCCGATCGCATTATCGTTCTACGCGAAACATCGGCGGAGTGTCGACGCAATTCCTGTTGGTACAAAGATCTCGCCTTTCGTATTGACCCTGCCTGGCGGTAAGACGTTTACGCTTGGATCCCCAAACACAAAAAAATTGATATTGATTTTTTTCAGCACGGCATGCGAGCATTGCCGGAAGGAGATGAATAATTTTGATTCCATTTATAAACAATATTCCACGATTCTCGACGTAATCGGGGTTTGTGTCGACAATGCAATGGACGCGACGCGAGCACGACGAGAGCAACCTCCTTCATTCCCTGTCGCAGTTGAAAACGGGATCGCTCTGGCGCAGAAATTTAAGATCGGAGCAGTTCCGACCGTGTATTACATAGATGATTCGACCGTGTTGCGAGGTCAGTCAAACGGGGAACATTCTTACAGGGCCGATTCAGAAAGAGTTGCCGTCTTTCTCGGCCGCTGAAAAAGAGGAAGATCTCCTATACTCAACTTGGGGAAAGCGGGAAAATGAAATTATTCCTGTTACTTTGTCTTCTAATTTTTTTGGCTGCCATTCTCTTTGTCCCTTTCTGGATGCATCGATACCAAGCATGGCGTCTTGGTGGGGAATACCTCGGAAAAGAGGGAGTTATTTTCCAATCGAAAGCTAACGCCTGTGGTCCGGCATCATTGGCGATGATTTGTCGTTCGCACAAAATTCCGATCGGGGAATTAGATATCGAACGATCTATCGGGATGACGCAAGAGGGGGTGACAATGCTTGCGCTAAAGGACGAGGCAGATCGGGACGGCTTAAAAGCAAGCGGCTGGAGATTGACGTCGGAGGAGTTTGAAAAAGTTCAGTTCCCGGTCTTACTCTTTGTTAACGGGGATCATTTTGTCGTTGCAGACAGCGTGAATCGCGGGGCCGCTTATCTCCGCGATCCGGCGGTCGGCCGTTTGAAGATATCGGAAAAAAACCTTGCACACATTTGGCGGGGGGAGACACTCATCTTTCGCGAAAGATAAACCTTGCTCGTCGGTTTGACGCGTCAATGCGATGGCGATGCTCTTTAACTCGGGCGTTAAAGCGCTTCTCCGGAGCCGCGATGCGTCAAGCAGCCCGCGACGGGCAGGAAATAATCCACTCTCAACCACTATACTTCATGGGGGCTCTATGAAAAAGATCCTAAAACACCTCTTGGTTGCGCTGCTGCTCGTCAGCGTAATTCTGCCGGTCATACCCAATTCCGCCGCCTCATCGTCGATGACGCAAAATGAAATGAGACTCATCACGGGCGGGAAGCAATCTGTGGACTGCGGTGCAGTTGCGTCTACCGCCGAAGTTCTTTGCTACATTGTCGGCGGCAGTTCAGGGCTGTGCTCCACAATTTACGGAATAACATACTTGGGATGCGTTCTTTCCAAGATACTGTGACGAGAAAAACCACAATGGCTGGCCCTGGGCGGGATAACCCGCCCGGGGGGTTATACAATTTTTTTCTTTCAATGAGAAAGGGTCATAATGAAATTCACCATACTATTTTTTTTAATGGCTGCCGCTTTTTATCCAGCCAAGGCGCAAATAATTGAACACCCTTTATTTCCTTTCGAGCGTCTTTCGTGGGGGATGAAATTCTCAGATGCTCAGTCGGATCTGAAAGGGAGGGCGCTTAAACCGCTGGAGCCTCACGAGCATTCGTTCATTCATGAAGGCGGCGATAATTTTGGCTGTTACTATTTGGACTCGATGTATCAGGCAAGGGTTCTTGTC
>DATJXA010000113.1:0-11941 GCA_035500675.1 Bacteroidota bacterium
CGCTCGACACGAAAGAGGAGACGCTGGAGAATTTTATCACGAGCCAGGAGACCACGACCGTTACGTACGGCTCCTCAACAATCCCGCTCGGGTATGCGCTTGGACTTCAGTATCAGCCGAGCGAGAGGACGATCCTCACAGGCGACGCACAATTTCAACAATGGGGGGACTATAAATATCTTGGCGTCCATCCTTCCGAGATACGGAACAGCACACGCTTCGGCGTCGGGGCAGAATTTCTCCCCGAAGCAACTTTCGGCGACGCTTATTTCCATCAAGTAACGTACCGAGTGGGAGCGTATACGCTTTCTTCTTACCTCGCATTGAACGGCCAGACGATCGACGAACACTTCATCACGGGGGGAATCGGGATACCGATCTTCTTTTCGCCCGGGAGCGAGGCTCGGCTCAACATTACGCTGGAGTACGGTATCCAGGGGACCACTTCGTCCGGACTGGAACGCAACAATATCACGCGCCTTACCATTTCAATTAACGGCAGCGACACATGGTTCATCCCGACGGAGATAGATTAGCAATGATAGCCCTTGCCAGCGACCATGCAGGTTTTGCGTACAAAGAAAAAATAAAGGGATTGTTGACGGAGATGCAGCTTCCGTTCAAAGACTTCGGCACGCATTCCAGCGAATCGACTGACTACCCGGACTATGCTCATGCGGCCTCGACAGCGATCTCGAAGGGAGAATGCGACCGGGGAATATTGGTCTGCGGAACGGGCATCGGCATGTCGATCGTTGCAAACAAGCACAAAGGGATCAGGGCTGCCGCTTGCGAAACAGTCGCAGCGGCGGAGCTTTCGCGCAAGCATAACAATGCAAATGTGTTGTGCATCGGGGAGCGTTTGACGACATGGGACGCGGCCCAATCGATCGTCAAAATGTTTCTCAAGACGGAATTCGAGGGCGGCAGACACGAGCGCCGCGTTGCGAAGATCCATTCCTTGACCTCTTGCTGACGAATTCATTTTTTTAAAGCGTCCTGCGCCAACGGCGGACCGACGCTCACTCCGAATTTCCACCGGGACACTCATGAGCCAACTTCACACTAGCGACCCTGAAACCTATGCGGCCATCAAGCAGGAGCTCCATCGGCAAAACACGAAGCTCGAGCTGATCGCCTCGGAAAATTTTGTCAGCCCCGCCGTACTCGAAGCGGCCGGATGCATCATGACGAATAAATATGCCGAAGGATACCCCGGCAAGAGGTACTACGGCGGCTGTGAATTTGTCGACGTCGTCGAGGACCTTGCGCGGACGCGGGTGAAACAACTTTTCGGCGCGGAGTATGCGAATGTCCAGCCCCATTCGGGTTCGCAGGCGAACATGGCGGTCTATTTTACGTTCATCAAACCGGGCGATACGGTGCTCGGGATGAACCTCTCCCACGGCGGGCATCTCACACACGGGTCGCCGGTGAATTTCTCCGGTCAGTTTTATCGCTTTGTCGCATACGGAGTGTCAAAAGAAACGGGGACGATCGATTACAACCAGGTCGAAGAGATCGCCAAAAAAGAGCGGCCCAAGCTTATCACTGTGGGAGCGAGCGCGTATTCGCGTAATATCGACTACAAGAAATTTCGCGACATCGCGGACTCCGTCGGCGCCTTTCTTTTTGCCGACATCGCTCATCCGGCCGGGCTCATCGCGTCCAAACTCCTGAACGACCCTCTCCCCCATTGCCACGTCGTCTCGTCGACGACGCATAAAACTCTGCGCGGTCCGCGTGGCGGCCTAATTCTTGTCGGGAAGGATTTTGAGAACCCATTTGGCGTCGTCGCGCCAAAATCCGGAAGAAAGAAAATGATCTCGGAGCTTCTCGATTCGATGGTCATTCCGGGAATTCAGGGAGGTCCGCTGATGCACATCATCGCGGCGAAGGCCGTTGCCTTTAAAGAAGCGCTCGAGCCGAATTTCCGCGTCTATTCAAAACAAGTGATCGCGAATGCACATGCGCTTGCGGAGGCGTTGGTCGGCAAGGGATACAACATCATCTCCGGAGGCACCGACAATCACCTGATGCTCATCGACCTACGGAATAAAAATGTCTCCGGCAAAGACGCTCAGGAAGCGCTCGACGCCTCGGGGATCACGGTGAACAAAAATGCGGTGCCGTTCGACGACAAATCTCCGCTCATTACGAGCGGGATCCGCGTGGGGTCTCCCGCACTGACAACGCGCGGTATGAAAGAAGAACAGATGCGCACTGTCGCCGGGTTGATCGACGAAGTGGTGCGAAATATCGGAAACACATCCGTCTATGACAAGGTGAAGAAAAAAGCGGCTGATCTGTGCGGCAGCTTTCCGTTGTATCAAGAGATGGCGTAGCGGATAACGTATGGCAGAAAACACCATAGGAAACGGCGATGCGCGGGAAATGTCGTTCTTCGACCACCTCGAAGAGCTTCGTTGGAGAATCATCAAAGCGGTCATCGCGCTGATCGTTGCGTCCATCGCGTGCGCATTCTTCTCGGATTTTCTTGTTCAAGACATGCTGCTGGGACCGTTGCGCGCTGCGCATCTGAAGGTTCAGGTGCTCACGCCGTACGGCATCATGCTGTTGTATATGGAGGTCATTCTTTTTGCCGGCCTCATTCTCAGCATGCCGGTGATCCTCTTCCAGCTCTGGAGGTTCATCGCCCCGGGGTTGATGCCGAACGAACGGCAGTACGTGTGGCAGATCGTTTTTTTCACATCGTTCTGCTTCCTCGCCGGCGTCGTGTTCGGTTACTTTGTCCTCGTCCCGACCGCCCTAGCTTTTTTTGCAGGATTCGGCACGCAGAATATCGACCTCAACATTGCGGCCGACCGGTATATCAGCTTTATCCTCAGCCTCATCGTCGGAGCGGGTTTGGTCTTTGAATTGCCGATGATCTCGTTCTTCCTTTCCAAACTCGGGATCCTCACCCCGGCATTCATGCGGCATTATCGAAGGCATGCGATCGTGGTCATCCTCATCATCGCCGCAGTCGTGACGCCGACGCCGGACATCGTTACACAAAGCCTTCTCGCCGCGCCGATGTTCGTCCTGTACGAAGTGAGCATCATCGTCTCGAAGTTCGCACAAAAGAAAAAAGCCGAACCGGCCATATGAAGCGCATTCAGTCAATCAGCCTCGATGACATCAAGGCGCCGGTGAACGGCGAGCTTGAACGATTCACCAGCCTATTCAAGCAATCGATGCGGTCCAATGTGCGGCTTGTGGATACGGTTGCCCGCTACATTGTCAAACAAAAAGGGAAGCGGATCCGGCCTATTCTTGTCTTCCTCGCCGCGAAAACGTGCGGTAACATCACTGAAAGTACCTACCGGGGCGCCACGCTCGTTGAAATTCTGCACACCGCGACCCTCGTCCACGACGACGTCGTCGACGATGCCGACACGCGCCGCGGCCTCGCTTCGATCAACGCTGTCTGGAAGAACAAAGTCGCAGTCCTGATGGGAGATTATCTCCTCTCGACCGGTCTCATGCTCTCGCTGAAGTATGAGGACCACTATTTCCTCAACACCGTTTCCAACGCCGTCCGGCGAATGAGCGAAGGAGAAATTTTGCAGATCCAAAAGAGCCGGGAGTTGGACATCGACGAACCGACGTACCTGAAGATCATTTCGGACAAAACGGCCTCGCTGCTCTCTACGTGCTCGGAAATCGGCGCTGCGAGCGCGACGGCGGACCCGGCTCTGAGGAAGCTGATGAAAGATTTCGGCGAAAACGTCGGAATGGCCTTCCAGATCCGGGACGATCTCTTCGACTACACGAGCAGGAAAAATATTATCGGAAAACCGGTCGGCGGCGATATGAAAGAAAAAAAGATCACGCTGCCGCTTATCCATTCGTTCCTTCAGGCTCCCAAAAAAGAAGCGAGAAGGATACTGAAGATCATTCGGAACGGCGCGAAGGGAAAGGATGTCGATGAGGTGATCGCATTCGCTCAGCGGCACGGCGGCATCGATTATGCGGTCTCGAAGGCGGAGCACTACAGCGCGCAGGCGCGTGAATGTCTCAAGCCGTTCCCCGAATCGCCGGCAAAAGACGCGTTGATGATGTTCGTTGATTTTGTTATGGAAAGGTCGAAATAGCGGGCGCCAGTGTGTCGAAGGGTGAAGATTTTCGGCAACGCAAATCGATTCCTCAGCCAGCCGATGCCACTTTCTCTTCTTCCTCGTACGAAAGAGTTTTGATGAGTTTTGCAAATCTCTCCGGCATCACCTCGAATGCGTGTTCCCAGCAAAGACTGTTGTCGATGAACCAGTTTGCAAGCGTCTCCCCGTCGTCGTTTGTCCAGCGATCCCAGTGACCGTCGCCCGGCCGCTGGATCCTCCACGAAAATTTCTTACCACACTTCTTGCACGTCGCGTTCTTCATCATTGACATAGGGCGGCAACCTCCTTTTAATTATTGTGAATGGTAAGTTCGGAGAGCGTCGGAGCTGTAGAAATAATTCTCCGGGCGCACATAAAAGACCGCACCTTGTTGGGGTCGAACAACGGCGAAGTCGGAACGAGGCTGTTTATTTTCACCATCCCCGATGCGTGAATGAACGACCCGCCGCCGAGATATAGCGCCACATGGAGCACTTGCGCCGGTGCGTTCTCCCTTGCCTTCCGTCCGAAAAAAAGGAGGTCCCCCGTCCGCAGGTTTTCAAATCGGGGACCGGGATCGACGGCTGTTCCCTCGCTCACCTGCTGATTCGCATCCCTGCTGATCTGCACGCCGTTCATTCCGTACACGATCTTCGTAAATCCCGAACAGTCGACTGCTTTGGTCGAGGTGCCTCCCCACAAATACGGAACGCCCAGCAGCGACCGAGCGACGCGTTCGATTCCTTCGAGCGTCGGTTTCGTTTTCACTTTCCACGACTCATAATCTGCGACATCTGCGGTCGGCACAAAGCCGGTTCTGCCGTCGGGCAATCCAACTTTGGTCCATGCTCCTGTCCGCCCAAGGTTGTTCAGCACAACTCCTTCCACAATATCGCTAACGGGGTCCGAATGATCGTTCGCTTCACCTTTGACGGTTCCGTATGTCGAGATCACGATCACTTTAGGGCCGGACGTCCACGAATCGACGTCACGTTTCGTCAACGCTGTGAAAGAATCTCCCAGCATCCATCCAAGATATTTATCGGGAGTTTGAACAAAGTACCAATCGCCGTACCCCTTCAACACTCTCACGACCGTTCCCATGACCGCTTGCGAAATAAGCTCCGATGATTCGACGGGGTCCTTTTGCATATTCGCTACGCTGACATTCACAACGCCCCACGACTGCCCTCCAAGACTCACATCCGGAAGCACCGTGACGTCGTCTGTCAGTTTTTTGACGAACGGAGAGAGCGCCTCGATAAGGGCGCGCTTCGCGTCAGGGTTATCGACCTCACCCGACAAAGCAATTCCCTTATTCGTCCTTGTAAAACTGACCGTAAAGACAGATGTCCTTTGATCAGGCGCATACCGGGTTTCGAGCCGGGTAATGGTTTCGGCAAAACGCTGGTTCTCTTTTGAAAGATCGCCGCAGCCGCCGAGTCCAATCAGCACGACAAGTGCGCTGATGAGTGGAATGACTTTTTTAAACAAAAATTTCACAGCCTTCTTTCCATTGTTGCTGCAGAACTTCGATTAGAACTGCGTCGATCCTTCCAACCCTTAGTAAAGTTAATATAAGGATTCAGAAAAAAAAACGCGAGGGGAAAAAAGGAGGGGGTACTGGTGCATTTTGAATGCCCGCCAGAAGCGTGCGGGCATGACGTGTCTTGGGTCGCGTCATTCCCGAATGTTTTTATCGGGAATCCATAAGCCGAGGAATTAGGGAAATTCAAAATGCATCTCTACGAAGGAGGGGGGCACTGGGCTTTAGTGTCTTATGCTTAAACTGAAATTGAAGTCTTGAACGCTTTTTGGGACAGGATAACGACCGAGAAGACCAAAATCATCAATAACGTGCTGTATACTGCCGCTCCCCCAATGTTGAATAAACGCAGCTGCGAGAGGATCTCCACGGAAATGGGTTTTGTATCGTATGAGTAAAGGAGGATCGACGAGACGAATTCTCCTGCAGAATTAATAAAGACGAGAAGCGCTCCCGAAATTATTGACGGTGCTATTAACGGTAAAACAATTTTGCGAAACGTCATCGTGCCCGATGATCCGAGGATGCTTGCCGCTTCCAATAACGAGGGACTCAAAGATTCGAGTCCGGCGGTCGTCGATCTGTACAGAAGGGGAAGGTTTCGTACTGCATAAGCGATCGGCATGATCCAGAATGTGCCGATGAGTACCGAACCGAATGAAAAGATCGTCGGACGGTCAAAACTCAGGATAAGTCCGACCGCAATCACCGTCCCAGGAATGCCAAAGGGCAGTGACAGAACTGCCTCGAGAACTCTCCTTCCCCGGAATTTTTTCTTCGCGATCGCGTACGCTGCCGCAACGCCCACGATGAGAACGACTAATGTGGCCGTCAACGCCATGCGGATGCTGTTCGTAAACGGAAGAAGAAGGTTTGTATCGCTGAACATCTGTGAATAATTGGACAGGGTAAACGAAGAGGGGAAAATCTGATACGTCCACGTTCCCTCCCGCACAAACGACAGCATGATGATAGTGATGATCGGCAACGCAAACAAGAACGCAATGAAGAGGGTTGTAAAGACAAGAATGAACCGCGCGGTTCTTCCGTGCCGGATGACCGATGCGCGGCCCACGCCTTTCGTGTCCCCGAGGAGGCTCTTGTTCGCCTGCCACCAGCGTAAAAAAAGAAGAACGTACACCGAGACGATTGAAAGGAGGATCGCCAGCGCCGCAGCTGTCGAGTCGTCGCCGTTGAGCTTTGCTGTATAAATTTCGAGCGTCAGAAAACGCGTCGTTCCGCCAAAAAGCAAAGGCGCAGAAAAGGAGGCCATGCTTGCCATAAACGTGATCAGCGACGCGCCGACGAGAGAAGGCGTCAGCATCGGCAAAAGAACTTTTCCTATCGTTCTCATCCGCGATGCTCCGAGCGCAACAGACGCATCGAGAACGTTGCCGTCAAGCTGCGAAAGAGCCGAGGAGACGAACAGATAAAAATAGACGTAGAACGAATAGACATGGACGATGATGATTCCCGTCCATCCGCTCAAAGCGAAGAACGATGGGGAAATTCCGGAAAGGATCGAAAGAACTTTCGAGAGCATCCCGCTTTCGCCGATCAAAAATAAAAATGAAATAACTCCGACGAGAGGAGGCAGTGCAAGCGGAATGAGAAGGACACGGGCAAAAATTGATTTTGCGGGAAAGTCGATGTACTGAAATACATATGCGAGAAATGTCCCTACTACGGCGCTCCCGATCACGCTGAGGATAGAGATAGCGACCGAATTGAACGTTGCCTCCAGCAACGACGGCCGAAGGAGACTTCTGTATGATTCGAAAGTAAATCTTCCCGCGCTGCCGGCTATGCTTTCCTTTACAATAGACCAGAGCGGAAAAAGAATGTATGCCAACGCAAAAAAAGAGACCAGCAAAAGGAGCGGCAGTGCAGGCTTATTTCGTTGTCCGGAGCTATCAGGCATCCTTCACCTTCCGTCGCAGCGTCCGAGGAAATGAAATTGAGACTCTCTCCCCCACTTTGAAACTAAAACTTTTAGCCGATGTAGATCCTGATGCTCTCACCGATTGCCCGCCAAAATCCACCGTATATTCGACCACGGAGCCGGAAAACTGCTTCTCAGTGATGGTTCCTGTCGCTTTACCGGAGCGCGCGGAAAGAGTGATCTCTTCCGGCAGCACAGCGAGAAATTCGTTTGATGGGATGCCTCGCACGCCAAAATACTTGGCACAGTTCGAAGCGGAAAAAAGGTTCGCGTGTCCGATAAAAGCAGCAGTGAACACATTGCGCGGATGAAAATAAAGCTCCTCAGGCGCTCCAATTTGCTGAACGATTCCTTTGTTGAGGACGGCAATGCGGTCGGAGAGCGCCAGCGCTTCTCCCTGGTCGTGAGTAACGTAAACTGTCGTAATGCCTACCTCGCGCTGAAGGCGCTTGATCTCCTTACGGGTTTCCAGGCGCAAGGCGTAGTCGAGGTTCGAGAGAGGTTCGTCGAATAAAAGAATTCCGGGCGAAACGACGACGGCCCGCGCAACGGCTACCCGTTGTTGTTCACCCCCGCTTAATTGAGGAACGATAATGTCTGCCTTCTCCAAAAGATGGACCTTCGACAAAACATCGCGGACTTTTGAACGAATTTCCTCGCGGGGGAGCTTTTTTGCCTCAAGCCCGTATGCGACATTTTCAAAGACCGTCATATGGGGAAATAGGGCGTAATTCTGGAACACGATCCCGACGCTGCGTTTTTGAGGAGGAGTTTGTGTGATGTCGGCATCGTCCACGATCACACTCCCCGACGATGGGGATTCGAGGCCGGCGATAATTCTGAGAAGCGTCGTCTTCCCGCAGCCGCTTGGGCCTAGGAGAGAAAAAAATTCACCCTCATGTACTTCGAGGTCGATAGGGGCAAGGGCGCGAAAAGCGCCGAAGGTCTTGGAAATATTGCGGAGACGGAGAGAGGACAAAGAGAATTTGGAATTATGAATTTGGAATTATGAATTGAACGTTACCAAATAATCGACCGGCCTGAAGAAGTGTGCTCATTGGGCACCGCGGCCTTTGATATCTTCGTCCCATTTTTTCATCCATTCGGATTCATGCTGTGCGATCAGATTCCAATCGACATGCATCGGCGAGAACGATGTAGAACTGATCCACTCCGGGAGTTTTTCCCTTGGGATGTCTGCCCGCGCAGGGATGCGGTAGAATTTTTCAGCTTGAAGGAGCAAGCTCTCCTCGCTGGTGACAAATTCGTAAAATTCTTTTGCCAACTCCGGATGTTTTGCTCCGCGTACGACGGCTATTCCATCTGTGAGAAGCACCGTTCCGCTATGTGGGAACACATATCCAAACGGGTATCCGTTCATTTTCGTTTGAAGGACGACGTCGGGCATGTCCCAAATCGAGACCGATGCTTCTTCCCGTGCGAGTTTGAGATACATCTGCGTGGGGTCGGCTGTATATTCTTTCGTATTCGCATCGAGGCGGCGAAGCCAGTCGAAGCCCTGTTGATCCGACCCGCTTTTTGCGATCGACGAGGCGAGCATGGCCGAAAAAATAATGCGGAGCGTTCCCGATGCGAGCGGATACCTAAGAATTATTTTGCCTTTCCATTTCGGGTCGAGGAGGTCGTTCCAATCCGCGGGCGCTTGCTCTTTTGTCAGCATGCGGGAATTATAGACGATCACTTCCGGGGTCACGAACGTTCCATACCACGCGTCTGCAGGACTGTGCATCTCGGCAGGAACGTGTTCGGCCCATGTGGGACGATACGGCGCAAGGAGGCTGTCTTTCTCCGCTCGCATAAAAATTGTAGAAGGGGCTCCCCACCAGACATCCGCCTGGGGGTTTGAGGATTCGGTCCGAATGCGGTCGAAAGCGTCTTGAGATCCCATATCAAGCCATTGAACATCGACGTTTGGGTTTGCCTCCTCAAATCTTTTCGCGAACTCCTCAAGCATATCCTTGCCATGGGGAGAATAAACCACGAGAGGTGTTTTGGAAGAATGAGAACATCCCAGCAAGAAACAAAGGATCAGGCACGGCACTGCATAAAGAAAATTTAGCCGAATACTATTTTTCACGGACACCGATCGTAAAAATTTGTCGGATCAACAAGGAGATAAGGCGAGAAAACGACGAAGTGAAAGACGTACGCTGTCATCCCTGATGGCGGCAGTGCTCAATGGGCGTGTCAAAAAACTCCTCTTATTTTTTTGCCGCCAATGAGATCATGTTGGCAAATATTCGGTACGCTCCTTCGTTCAATTCTTTCAACTCACGATACCACACGTACGACGTATAAAGATATTTTCCCTCGCCGTACGATGCGAGGAGCAAACCTGTGTCGAGCTGCTGCTCTCCCGGATCGGCAGCGGAGATAAGCCTTTCGTACTGGATCGGAACGTTCGACGGCATATAGAGCGACCGTTCCTGCACCCAGCCCTCCCAGGCAGCGGGCGTAATTTTGTTGGGCGCGTTGAATATCGGATGCTCGGGGGAAAGAACCGTCACGGGCGCATTCTCGTAGGTAATCCGGTTTCGAGAAATCGAAAACGGATACGGCGCGTATTCGGGCCTCCAGTCTTCTGTCTTTTGATACATCACAATGAGCAGGCCGCCCTTTTTCACATAATCGAGGAGTCGTGCATTGTTTTTCACAAGGTCGGGGCGGACAAGATACGCACGGATGTCGATAACGATAGCGCTGTATTGCTGTAAATCCCCCGACACAAGGTCCTTTTGAACGAGGAGCCGATGCTTCACTTTTATTTCGTCCAAAGCCCGGCTAAAAACGTCGTCGTAACTCTGAACGATCCCGACGTTCAATCCGGGAGAAACGAGCACGTTGAATTTTTTGAGCGTCGCCCTCGCGGTATCGCCATTGATACAGACTTCCGCGGAGTAATTGCCTTCTGGAAGAGTATGGGGAGGAATCACCGTCACGCTGTCGGTGTAGATGCTGTCCTCTCTGCCGATCACAAAATCGTTGTTGACGACCTCCCACCCTTTTGGAACGAGCGCAGTGACTCTTCCCGCAGATTTATTCGGAAAATAATTTTTCACGAGATACGGGATCTTGAGAGGTTCGTCTTCGATGCGATACACGGCCGAAGAAAGCGAGATCGTCTGAGCGGGCGCGATGTCGATAAAAACAGGGTCGCTTTCGTGTTCTTCTTTGCCGCTCCGATCGAACGAAGCATCGACCGTGATCGGAGGCTCCGTGCGGAATGTCTCATACAAATGCCGCACTTTGGGATAAGTGAACTGCGCGTTGGATCCAACGACGATCCGGTAAGCATCCTTATTCTTTTCATCGAGCTTGCTGCTCGTCCAGCCGACGGGAAGACGAATGACCGTCTGCAAATGACTTATCGGCGCCGAATGATCGACCTCGATCGTGAATTTTTGATTCCGGACCAAAATAGAATCCGACGCATCGATGCGAAGTGCGGGGCGGTACGGGATCAGCGGAAGATGGATCTCATCCGGCGTGTGAAGCCCTCCAAAAAAATCATTCGGGTCGTTCTCAAATTTAGCGCTCTCACGAACGAGGACGTATCGCGTCGAATCCAGGAATCGTCCGAACCTGCCGTTTGCAACAATTTTGTCCATCCCTTGCGTTCGGTGCTGGGCAAGCGCTTCGACCGCGAGTTGCGTTGCTGTCTTTCCGAGAGGGAGCATGTCTGCCGAAACGGGGATGATCACATCGACCTTTACGGATGTGTCGCGTTGAGAGAAAACTCTCATAAAAAGCTTTTTGGGCTGGAACAAACCTACGCCTGGTTCTTTGAGCTGTTCAGGATGATACGATGGGTTTGCCGCCAGCGAAAACGCCTCAAGCGCCGCAATGCCTACCGCCTGGTGGTTCCCGTGCCCCGAAGTACTGTCGTGGTTGGTAAAGAGAACGTCTGGTTTGAGTTTGCGGATGATGTAAACAAGACGTGCGACCGTCTCATCTTTTCCCCAAATATCGAACGTCTCTTTCGCCGTTTTCGAGAAACCGAAATCGACGAAGTTCAAAAAATACAGCTCGGAGCCGATAATGTGTGATGCCCGTTCGGTCTCTACCGTTCGGAGAACTCCAAGGTCCGCATACAGTTCTGGACCGATCTCATTCTGTCCACCCTCTCCCCGTGTAAAGCAGACCGAGTACGTCTTGACTCCGTATTTATAGCGATAGTATGCTAGCGTCGCCCCGTCTTCGTCGTCCGGATGAGCGGAGAGATTCATGAGCGTGGGAAGGTGCTGTGCGAAACTCGGCAACACAAACGTGATGACGAGGAACACGGTCGTTAGAATTTTTCTCATGGTATTGCGGCAGAAAACGATTGGGGGT
>DATJXA010000114.1:0-35012 GCA_035500675.1 Bacteroidota bacterium
GAAAGAGCTGGGTCGAAGAATGTCTGGCATCTTCACGGCCGCGTTGACTATCAGAAGTGCGAGTTTCATCATTCCATCCCGCCGTACGACGATCCTTCATACACATGCGATTACAGGGGCCAGATCACCGCGCCGACAAAACTTGGCGATACATGTCCCGCATGCGGAGGCCAGCTGCGTCCGGATGTCGTTTGGTTTGGCGAAGCTGTCGATATGAGGCAAGAATATCTTGAAGAACTTGTAGCGACTGCGGAAGTTTTTATCGGGGTGGGGACTTCTGCGCAGGTGTATCCCGCCGCAGGATTGCTTCCCCTTTTCCAACGAACAAAACGCAAATTTTTCATCGACCCCCATCCTGCATATGATATGCTTGAAGGTTTCGACGTGTTAAAAGGGACTGCTAGCGACTGTATGCCAAAATTGGCCGCCGATATAATTTCATCCACACGATGAGACCTGTCATGATGAGGGCGCGAAGCGACTGAAACATGCATGTTTTCTCAATTCAAACTTGTATGTTACCGCCGATTTGGTACGGGCTACTTTCAGAAACCTTTGGAAGGTTTGCGGTCAATCGCCGATTTTCCCATCTTGACTTTCAAAGTTTTTCCGCTAAATTGCTGTTGAGGAGACAAGACCTGATCGACCATTGTTAGAGAGCAAGAAATTTCCTAAGCGCAGATGTCCCGTTCACGAGGGGCATCATTCTTCTCTAACAACGATAGCCGAATTTCATCGAGAGAAGAAATTCGGTTTTTTGTTTTGGTGAGGCTATGAATTTTGCACAAAAAGCGATTGCGGTGATCTCGCTGGGCGTTTTTTCTTCGGGAACGGCTTTTGCGGGCGACACGTACGTCGCAAAGTACGCCGGAGAGTTTATGGCGATCGGCGTGGGCGGACGAGCCCTCGGCCTTGGGGGCGCGTATGTGGCTCTGGCAAACGACGTAACCGCGGGATACTGGAATCCGGCCGCCCTCGTGCGCATCAACTATCCCGAATTTTCGCTCATGCACGACGAGCAGTTCGGCAGCCTTGAAAATTTCGACTACGCCGGCGTCGCGTTCCCGTATGGAGCGAACGATACGACGACAACGGTCAGTCAGGACGGCACGAGCACGCCGGTGGTCAACTACAACGCTTCGACATTTGCCGTGAACGTCATCCGTCTCGGCATCGACGGCATTCCCGACACAAGAAAGCTCGACACGAACGGCGACGGCGTCTATAACGACCTCGACGCGCGGCCGGATATTTCCCAGATCACGTTCTTCAACTCGGCGGATTGGGCGTTGTACTTTTCTTATGCAAAACAACATTCCGAACACCTCTATTACGGCGCGAATCTTAAACTCATCTTCCGTCAGATCGGCGAATACCATGCGACAGGAATCGGCTTCGACCTCGGCGCGTTGTACGCTCCCAACGACCACCTCTCTCTCGGCGTTAACGCGCAGGATATTACGACGACGCTCGTCGCATGGAATACCGGCACGAACGAACTGATCTCCCCGACGCTGAAGATCGGCGGAGCGTATCTCTTCGAACTCTTCGGCGGCCGTCTTGGCCCCGCCCTCGATGCCGACGTGCGCTTCGAGAATCGACAATTCGCTTCCATCGCTCATGTGGGTCCGGTGAGCTTCGACCCTCACGGGGGGGTGGAATACGACTATAAAAAAGTTGTCGCGTTGCGCGTAGGGTACAACGACGTCAAAAGCCTCACGCTCGGCGCCGGCGTTCATCTTCGCAAGCTCGACATCGACTATTCGTTCGCCAAATTCGACGGTGCCGACCAGCTCGGGAATTCTCACCGCATTTCTCTTCGGCTCATTATTCAGGAAGATAAATACCGGCGAGGGTCCGAATGACGAACATGATCGCGGCCGCTGTACGGCCTGCTGTCTTCGTTCTCCTCCTCATTTCTTCTTTTTTCAGCTTCTCCTGTTCATCTTCTTCCGCCGCGTCCGTTGAACCCGCTTCGCGGCCTGTTCCCGTCTCCGCAAAAAAAATGCTCATCCCCGAAGGATGGGTTTTGCGCCCCGGAGCAAACCACGCTTCCGACCTCCGGATCATGCGTAATGACAGCTCCGCGTCGATGACTATCCGAGAGTTAAGACCGTTGGCGACGGCGAAGTCGGACCTCGACAAAGAGAGCATTTCGGTCCTGGGGAATATTTCGATGCAGAACAAACTGGGAAAGATTGGCGATGAGTGCAGAATTCTGAGGACCCCGATCGTTATCGGAGATACGAAACCGCTCTGCGTGTATATTTATTCGGAAAATTCTTTGTTGCGGCGGGTGGTCGTCTTTCGCTCAAGAGCGGCTATCTATGAAGTGGAGCTGCTTCAAAATGTCGGCACGCTTCCGCTCTCCTCGTTTGTGGATGCCCAGACCGCCGTTGTGAAAGCAATGACGAGCGGGGACTGAAGTAGTCCGACGGTACGAGTGACAAGAGGGAATGTTCACTTTGTTTTGAGGATAAAGACGCCGTCCCAGTTATCCGGAGGAGGGGTTTCGAGATAGAGGTTAGAGCGTTGCGTGTACAAACGCGAGGGCGAGTCGGACGGGTCAATGGCGAGGGCTTCCGCAAAACATTCGATCGCTTGGACAAACGCTTTTTGCCGGTACAACGCAAGACCTTTATGATATTTTTCGACCGCTGCAATTTTATTGGCAGGAATGCTGTCGTCTTTTCTGCCGAGCAGTTCGAACACCTTAATGGGCTTCGTCTTCCCCTTTACGATCAACAGGTCCAATTCGCGGAACAGAAAGTGGTCTTTCACCAATTCCTGCGTCCGTTCGCTGGCCATGATGTATGTGCCGTACTCCTTATTCGCGCCCTCAAGCCTTGACCCGAGGTTCACACTGTCGCCGATGACGGTGTAGTCGAACTTCCCGATGCCCCCCATATTGCCGACGACCATTTCACCGGTGTTGAGGCCGATCCGGACATGGACGTTCGGTTTTCCCTCTGCGTTCCATTTTTCGCGGATCGAAATAAGTCTTTCTTGCATCTCGAGCGCGGCAGTGCACGCGTGAAAGGCGTTGTTGTCCAGCGCGATCGGCGCCCCCCAGAATGCCATCACCGCATCCCCCTCATACTTGTCGAGCGTCCCGTCGTTCTTGAACACGATATCCGTCATTGCGCTCAGATATTCGTTCAGAACGAGCACAAGTTCTTCCGGAGGAAGTTTTTCGGAAAAAGTCGTGAAGCCGGCAATGTCGCTGAAAAGCACCGTCAGCTCTTTACGCTCTCCGCCGAGCTTCAATCGTTCCGGGTGTGCGATGAGCTCGTTGACAACGTGCGGGTTCAGGTACTGGCTGAACATGCCTTTGATCATCACCTTCTGTTTCCGCTCGGCAAGGTATTGGTAGACAGCGCTCCCGACGTAATTTGCAAAAACCGCGGCGATCGGCGCGACGACCGGCACGATGAGGTTGCGGGCCGCGAACGCGTAATTCGCAAGCGCGATGACGCCGTAGACCTCGCCGCCGACAAAAGCAAGCGCGACGATCTCGAAGACAAATTCCATTTTTGATTTGATCTGCTTCAGCGCGGAGACGACGAGGAAACTTATAAGCGAAAGGATGATCGTGTAGAGGATTCTGAGGAATACCGAAAGCCGGACGATGAAGTTCTGATGAATGAGCGTCTGAAGGGCGTTCGCGTGGAGCTCGACGCCATACATCAGGTTGTTATCCGGGTTGTTCGGGTCGGCGATGGAGACGGGGAAAATATCCTTCGATTCGGGGAACGCGGGCCCGATGAGCACGATCTTGTCCTTGAAGGTGTTGGTGTTGAGCAGGCCGTAGTCGGGGTCGTCGAACGTGTTGATCTCCGTATGGAGCTTTTTTTCCTCGTTCGTTTGGAATGTTTTGTCGTCAAGGATGTCCACGATATCGATTTGTTTGAACGTCTGCCCGGATAATCCGTGGTAATTGATGAGCATCGATACGTCGTCGTATTTCGGGATCTTCCGGTCCCCGAGGACAAAATAATTTCCCTCGTCTCGACATACGGCCGTCGACGGCAGGCCAAGGTATTTGTTCATCAAAGCGAACGCAAACGTCGGGACGAACCTCTCCTCGCCGGGACTCTTTGCCATCGGCTCGTAACGACGGTAAATCCCGTCTTCGTCGTTCTGGACGTAGACGATGCCGACAGAGCTGTCCGCTGAGTAAAAGATACTATGGTAATCCTCATGTTCACGCTTGATCGTCGCGAGGTCGTTGCGGATCTCGGTCTTCCCGGCGACGACAACGTTCCGATATTTTTTGATGGCGTCCCGCAGGTCAGCGTCGTTGGTCCCGCCGTGAGCGTCGGGGTCCTCGAACGTGATGTCGATGCCGATCGCACGGGCTCCCGCCCTGTTGAGGTTGCGAATAGCTCTCGCGTAGTATCCTCTTGGGAACGGAATATGGTCTGGCACCGTCGCGTCGGATTTTTCCGTGATCGTGACGATCACGACGTCGAGTGAATCTTGAGCATAGGAGAGAGGTCCGCGCCGCGCGAACGATTTATCGATGAAGGAAAGCTTCAGGCGGTCGAAGAAGTGGAATTGGAAAATCGCGTCCTGCACGAACACGATGACGAGCAGCGCGATCCCCAAGCTGAGAGAAATTCTGATTAGCCACGGTATGGATCGTTTGAGGAGTGGCTGTGCCATACGCTGCTACAAATTGATGCGGTAAATCAGGCTGACGTAGGAATCGTTCGCTGTGCCGGAGTTGATGATGAATTGATACTGGAACGCCGCGCTTTGATTTTGCGCGATGGCGTATTGCAACCCCATCTCCAGCACGGTCCGTTTGAAGTCCCCGAAGGTCGGCGCGAACGTTGCGGACAACTTTAAAAGGTCTTTGTAAAGCCGGTAGCGTCCGTTGAGCGTAATTGTCGTGTAATTGAGCGACGTCGATGACACGACCGTTTTCGGCGTTGCGCCCGACGTATCGATCGTCACCATGGGGATCGTATTCAAACTCATCGCGTACCCGAACGTCGATTCAAGCGGGAAGGTATGAACGGTATTGATAAGCAAAAAAGCGTTGACCCCTTTAACGTCCTGTTTATTCTGCGTGTTGTCTATTTTGTGCGAGACGTCAAAACTCAGCGTGGCATTGTGCCTGCCCCAATACGAAAAGTCGTATGTCGATTGGAGAAAGTATCTGTTGGTATTGTCGTTGATAGCTCGGAACGCGACGGTAGTGTCTTTGTCGTACGGGTCGATCGGATTCTCGTCGGTGTTGTTCCCATACCCGATCGTGAAATTGGGCATATGAGTGGTCGGGTAGTATGAGACCGAGGAATTAAATGTGTTGTAGGTCGTCGTCAGCTGCACAAGTCCGTTCGAGGTTAAGATCGTATCCTGGCCGGCAGTATTATTCTGGAGATGTTCATAACTTGCCGTGAGAAAAACGGTGTTCTGCACTAATCGGATCCTGTCGAACACGTTGTATCCTTTGACGTCCTTCCGCAATGCCGTCGTGCCGACCGAATTGTAATCGGCGCCGTGGTAAAGGTATGTTCCCTTGAGGTAATTGCCGAAATAGTTGAGGGCGAGACCGGTCTCGTAGACGAGCGCCGTCAATCCCGGGGGAAGGGGCTGAAGGTTCTCATTCAGCGTGATCACCTTGGACAAATATTTCGTTCCGTATTTTTTTAACACGTCTTTGGTGCCGCTGCTCAACTGCGAGCTGTCGATGCTCGCGTCGGTAAATTCAGGGGCAGAGATGTCGACGTTGTTTAAGCTGTAGGATGTCTGTCCCGTAAGCTCGAAGTGATGGTTGTCGAACGCGACAAGCATGTCCGACCCCATGACTACGTTCTCCTGAGGTTTGACGATCGTGTCTGCGTTGCCATACTCGTCCTTCGCTTTGAGGTACGTAAAGCCGAGCTGGAAGTTCTCTCCACTGCCGAAGCTGGGACGGATCGCCGTGAGGTTCCTCGCCAATGTGGGAGAATACACCTGTTGGCTCGAATCGACGTCGACGCGCCTCGTGACCTGTCCGCTTGCGTAATTCATGTTGAACGGGCCTAACAATAGGTCGGCGGTCACGCCGCGGATGCGCCTCCCGTCCATGACTGTTGTCGGGAAACGGGGATACGCATCACCGATGCCGACGCGCGCATATTTTGCATCGAGACCCAGATAATAACGGTTTTGCGGTTGACGCGTCGGATCCTCTTCAGAAGTGAGATACATGTTGCCGTTCGCTTTCAAAATGCCGTACGACGCGTTCGCGTTGGTGGTGAGTCTTCGGTACGGAGTGACAGCGCCCTGGATATCTTCATTCCTTCCCTCTGCCTGTGCGTTTGCCGCGTAGACAATTTTTTCTCCCGTCTCCTCTTGTTCAGCTTGTGAGATGACGCTGAACGTTTGCTTGATGGTATGGTACGGAGCCCCGGTTGTATCGAAGACATCGACCCGAATTGTGTGCACGCCCGATTGTATATTCTTCGGAAGGGCATCTGCAGAAACGATCAACAAATCGCCCACGAGAACGGCAAGAGAGGAGACATCCGCGTTATCGAAAAAGATCTTCGTTCTCTTTCGGTCGACAATATCCCCCGCATAGACAAAAGAGACGGAGATGTAGATGTCCGAAGGAATAAGTTGTTCCGATTTGTCCGGGCTGAGGATAAGTATCTCTTGGTCTTTCGGGGATTTCGCTGCGATCGTGATCCGCGTCGGTGTCGCCTGCGGATTCTCGTACGGATACGTTTCGGTCATTCCGGATGACGTTTGCGCCTGGACATACACTTCCATGAAAGGGGGAGACACTTCGTCGGCCGAAATGACGACCGATGCTGAGTCGCCGGAGATCGGCATTTCAAGTACGCGGAATTCCGTTTGGCCGAACTGTCGGTAGTAGAGGACGACGCGCGCAAGCTCGGTCGATTTCGCCAACACTGCTGAAACTCTCAACGGCGATCCTTCAAGCGCCTCCCCGGCTTGAATGCTGCGAATGTACGTGTTGATCTGAGAGAAAGCTCGGTCACGGCTCGACATCACCGCGACGAGGATCAACAGTACAACCACACGGAAAGAAAATTTCCTACGGAGAAAGTCCATGGCAGCCGGGACGATGGTGGACGATTAATGGCCTTAATAAAAAAAACCGCCTGCAATCTAAAGAATGGAGCCTAAAATTGCAAGCGGTTTTTGAATGAGGTCCCGCGAAAACTAATAGTCGATTACCATCGTTTTCTGCTTTCCGCTCGGGTCTGAAAATTCGATCTTCAATTCGTTGGCATTTGTCGATTGAACATTCACCACAATCGGGTTCGATTGCGGGTCACTCGGAGGATAGGTGAGGTCGATGCCGGTCTTTGTCTTGAAGATCACGTAGACGCCCAGCGACGGACTGACAACGTCGGTCCCGGGAACGGTGAATTTCACGCTATTGCCGGATAGCGTAGCCGGGATTTCCTTGAAGGAAGTCATTGATGAATTTTTATAGGCCAGCGCGAAGTACGAGACGATCGATTTTAACGTATCGACCGGCACGGAGGTCTGGACGAGCTCCACCGTAACGTTGAAATCCTGGCCTTGTGTTGCGACAGGTGCGGTTACTGCGAAGCCGACACTCATAGTACCGGAACCCGATGTTCCGCTGTTCGATGTGCCGCCACCGCCGCCGCCGCTTCCTCCTTCATCGCCTTGTGACGAACCCTGCAATCGTTTCAATTCTGCGGGCGTCGTTTGCTTGACTTCGATTTTCCCGTCGCGGTACGACCTTGCGGTCTGTCCAGCGTTGACGTTCACCGATTGATTAGAAACAGTATTGGTAAATACAACGATCCCAGCGCCGAGTATCAATACATCGCTGCTGTCCCCCCCGTTAATGAAGAGTCCTTGCGTTCCGCGGATCGATGCAACCGACGTGGGAGTGGTAAATTCGAATTTCTCGTTCTCTCTTTTCTTTACGTCGAAGTTGAGCTCCCCTCTCGACAGGTTGACGTTTTTCGAGAACTCCTTATCCGCCGTCAGCTCACCGCGGATCGTGATCTCAGAATTCTCCTGTAAACGCAGGATGGAATTTTCAATGAATTTAATAACGACGAATGAATTTTCTCCCGTTTTCACCTTATCGCCCGAAAGCAAAGGGGTGGCAGGCGTGGCTTTGGTCCAGTCTTTTCCTTCTTTCAGGTAGTCGACGGACCCGACGGGTTTAAAAATAAGAGCGACCGGCTTGGCGGGATCATACAGAGGCGCCGCCACGGCAACGCAAAGCGATGACGCCATGCTCAGCATAAGAAAGAGGTAGATTGTTCTCATGTAGTATTCTCCAAAAGTCAGTGCGCTATTGGTCTTCGAATCGGATTGATTTTATTGAATTCTTGTTCTGGTTGAGAATGATCTGAAGCTCTTGCCCTGAAAGCGACACGCCGTTAAGGGTCATATGCGAACTATTGACCTGCAGCTTCTGGTCCTGAATAATGTTCAAGAAATTTTGATATGTCCCTCCGCTCAACGCAGACTGAAGAATATTCATGATCATATTTCCCTGCGGGTCGGAAATACGGAACAATCTGATCGTCCGCAGCGGGTCGATGTTGTATCCAAACGCAGTACGGATACCGTCGAGCACCACGACGTACGATTTGCCACGCTCGAGCGGACGCGGATCGCGGGGAAGGGGCGACCCGAACGCCTGGTTGTCCTCCGGCTGATTGATGCCCGGTCCAGAAATGGCTGCTTGAGGATATGTAATGATCGACAGATTCCCCGAAGCTTTTCTGTTGATATTGACGACCCAGAACGGGTCCGACGCCGAGATGGCGTCTTCCAACGATTGCTGCTCCGGCCTCTTCTCATACACTGAAATCTTTACGCCGCGTGTGTCGTACGTCCACTGGAACTGCGGGAAGGGCGACGGATATTCCACTCCGTTGTCGGACGGCTGAAGGAGCGTTGCGTTCGTAGGGTTCGTTACACTGACTGTGAACCGGGGGTCGTTGCTCAAGTCGACGATCTGGTTCGGAACGATCATCTGACTGCCCACCTGGACGACGTACAGAATTATTTTTACCTGATAAATTCCCGACGGAGCTTTTCCGCCGCTTGATGCGTCCGAGATCTCGTCTTTCAGGCGCTGCTTCATCGTCTGGTTAACGTCGGAATTGATGTCGATGTCGCTTGAATGTCCGGTTTGAGCATCGAGGCTGGTAAAGATTCTACCCGCCGGCGGAACCGGGAATGGTCTCCTGGTGTCGGCCGTGACGAGTTGTTTCGCCGGAGGACCGTCCTCATCAAGCGTCACGTATGCCTCAATATGCATGTTTACCCACACGGTGTCTTTACCATGCGTGGAAGAAGTATTATTAATGATATTGAGCGAGAAGCTTGACGGGGAGATGTTCTTCACCTGCTCGGTGAGGGGGTCGACCAATGCAGTGGCGTTGACAATATCTGCGCTCGTGACCGTCGGTATCACCGTGATGTATTGCTGCGCAGGCGACTTTACCGCCCACACGAACGCTATCATCAAAATGAGTACAGCTAATTTTGTTTTTTTCATGCCGCTCTCCGAAAAGTTGAATGCAGGCTGATGGTGTGCTTAAGATGAAGATTTCTTCTTTTCTATGCTGTGTTGAGAGTCACCGGAAAAGACCCTTCAAAAACCGGCTATATCGTTATAGATAACGAATGCCATGAATGTGAGCAGTAATACGACCCCGGCCTGCTGCACCGCCTGTTGAACCTTGTGTGGAATCGGTTTTCCGAAAATGGCCTCGTACGCAAGCATGACAAGGTGTCCGCCGTCGAGTGCGGGAAACGGGAGAATATTCATCACCGCAAGACTGATGCTGAGCAACGCCATAAATCCGAGAAAACTCATCAACCCCACCTCCGCGGTGCGCGTTGCCATCTGCGCGATCTTGATCGGTCCCCCGAACGATTTTGCAAACGACGCTTTGCCGACGACGATATGCCAGATCGAATTGACGAAAAGCTTCATTGCGCCGTAGACGTCGCTCACGCCTTTTGGGAACGATTCAAACAGACCGTAATGAAGATGGAGAATCGGACCGACGTACCGCGTCTCTATGCTGATGCCGATGAGTCCTTCCGCCGATGGAGTAATTTGCGTTCGCACGATCTGAGAATCGCGCTCCAAGGCAAACTCGATCTTCCGTCCGGCGTTCGCCTTGATGATTTGCGTTACCTGATATTGGTTGATCACATTCTGGTGGTCGATAGAACGAATGATATCCCCCGGCTCGACTTTTGCCGCTTCGGCTGGCTTACCTTTGAGGACTTCGATGATCTCTGGCTGGGTGAAATCCGGAAGAAGGCCGAACGACGCATCGGAGATATCGGGTACTATCGAGTGAGGAACGGCGAGCGTCTGGATGCTGCCGTTACGCTCGACGTCGACGTTCAAATCGTCTCCGGCAAAATCGACATAGATGGCCGACTGGATGGCGTCCCAGTGGTCGATCTTTTCTCCGTTGATGGAAACAACCTTGTCCCCCTCCTTGAACCCCGCCTTCTCGGCTGCGCTCGCGGGGACTACGTATCCGATGTCGGTCGTCTGACGGAAGAGGCCGCCGTTGACGTAGTTGATCCCCCAAAAAATTGCCACTGCAAGAAAAATGTTCATCGTCACTCCCGCTGAGATGACGATCATACGCTGCCAGATCGGCTTGGAGCGGAATTCCCACGGCTGCGGTTCATGTTCGATGAATTCCGTATCGAAGCTTTCGTCTACCATCCCGGCGATCTTGACGTATCCGCCTACGGGAATCCACGACACACAATAGTCGGTCTCGCCGATTTTTTTCCCGAACGCCCGCGGCGGAAACCCGATAGAAAAGCGGTCGACTCGCATGCGGCATGCTTTCGCAGCGATGAAGTGCCCGAATTCATGGATGAACACAAGCACGCCGATCGTGATGAGGAAGTAAAAAACTTGATTTAAAAATTCCATCGCCAAAGAACTTTCTCTTATTCGCGTCTACAAGTTGATTTTGGACTTAACGGCAAATACCCGATGCAAATTTTCTAGCCGATGCGTCGGCGCCGATGATGTCTTCGAGGCTTGGGTTCGAGGTCGACGTATGATCCTTCATCGTGCGGCTGATGATCTCCGGGATTTGGCTGAAAGAAATTGTCCCGCTCAGGAAGCGGTCTACCGCAACTTCATTCGCCGCATTGAGCGCCGCCGGCATCGTGCCCCCTTGCTTCAGCGCGTCGAACGCAAGTCCGAGGCATCTGAAACGCTCGAGGTCGGGAGTGAAGAATGTCAATTCTTTTAACCGGGGGAAGTCGACGCGTACAAAGTTCGACGTCGCGCGTTCCGGGAATGTCAGCGCATATTGTATGGGAATCTTCATATCCGGCACGCCGAGCTGCGCTTTCACCGACCCGTCGACGAATTCCACCATCGAATGGATGATCGATTGGGGATGGATAACGACTTCGATCTTCTCCGGAGGCACGCCGAAGAGCCAATGGGCTTCGATGACCTCGAGGCCTTTGTTCATGAGCGTGGCGGAGTCGATTGTGATCTTGTTCCCCATCTTCCAATTCGGATGTTTCAGCGCTTGCGCGACGGTCACGCGTGTCAGTTCGTCCTTCGATGCGTTGAGAAACGGACCCCCGGATGCCGTAAGGATGACTTTGCCGATCGCGCGCCCCGATTCGCCGACGAGACATTGAAAGATGGCCGAGTGCTCGCTGTCGACGGGAATGAGCGTGACCCCGTGCTCCTTGACAAGCCGCATGATGATCTGCCCGGCCACGACAAGGGTCTCTTTGTTCGCGAGGGCGATCTTTTTCTTCGCCTGAATTGCTTTGATCGTCGGCTTCAATCCTGCAAAACCGACGAGCGAGCTGATCACGACATCGACGTCGTCTCTTTGGACGACCTCTTCAAGCCCGCGTTCTCCCGCCAACACTTCCGTAGTTCCGTTGACGCGCTTCTTGCAGGCAGCGGCCGAATCCGGGTCGAGGACGACGACCCCCTTCGGTCTGAATCGCTTGACTTGATCGCAGAGCTCGTCAACGTTCTTATTGACGGTGAGATAGGAGACTTTGAACTGACTCGGAAAGTTTGCGATAACTTCAAGGCTATTCTTGCCGATGGAACCGCTCGAGCCGAGAATCGCAATGTTTTTTTGGCGTTCACCCAATGATGAAACCGTTTTTAACCTTTTGAAAAGGTAACCAAATGTTGAATGTAAGTCAAGGTAACGCCGATTTTGCATTGCATCTCAGGCCAGTTTCGGTTATATTCCTTTCTCAGGTCATTGTGAAACTTTATTCGTGAGCAAGGAGTCTGTTCGTTTATGCCTATAATGACAAGAATGCGCGACAACATGCCGGTTATTCTCATCGGACTTGTCGTAATGTTTGTTGTGATGATTGTGTTCGAATGGGGGATGGATTATCTCGGCATTCGTTCTGGACGCCGTGATTACGTGGGAATCATCGACGGAAAGAAAATTACCTACCAGGAATTCTCCGATCTTGTGAAACGGGCTGCCGACAGCCAGAAAAAACAGACGGGACAAGATCCGGACGACGATACGTATCGACAGATCCGCGACCAGGTCTGGAACAGCCTCATCGCATCGACGCTTGTCGATCGCGAGACGAAAAGGGCCGGCATTACCGTTTCAGACCAGGAGCTTGTCGATTGGGTGAAAGGAGACAATCCTCCGGATTTCCTCGTCCAACAGTTCCGCGATTCGACGGGGAGGTTTAACCGCGAAGCCTACGATCAAACGATCAACGACCCGAAAAATAAAGACATTATGATCCAGGTGGAGACAGGTCTCCGCCAGCAAAGGCTTAACGAAAAAATGCAGAGCCTCATTTTTGCATCGGTACGCGTGACGCCGGGAGAAGTCGCGGAACGCTATGAAGACCAGCACATGAAGCTCAATGCCCAGTACGCCTTGTTCGACCCCAACCGCTTCTTCCCCGACAGCACGGTATCGGTGACGGATGAAGACCTCCGGACCTATTACACCGACCACCAGGATGAGTTCAAGGCCAACGCGACACGAAAACTCAAATATGTTCTGTTCAGCGATCAACCGTCGGCAAAAGATTCGGAGGATGTTCTTTCCGACGCCAACAGCATCGTTCAACGGGCAAAGGCCGGAATTGATTTTCTCGAACTTCAGAAGTCGTACAGCGATAACCCTGCGGCTCCGGCTTTTTTTAAGCATGGACAACTTTCGAGAGAAAAAGAAGACGCTGTCTTTTCCGCTCACGTGGGAGATATCGTCGGACCTGTGAAGGATTACGACGGTTACCATGTGATCAAGATCCTGGACGAGAAAAAAGGTTCCGAGACGTTCGTCCGCGCGCGCCATCTTCTTTTGCACGATACAGGAAGCGATGAGAGCGCCGTGATGAAAGAGGCGAACGAACTCATTGCCCGTGCGAAAAAAGGGGAAGATTTCACGGAACTTGTAAAAAAATATTCCGTCGAGCCGGGAGCCGCGACGAGCGGAGGCGAACTCGGTTGGTTCGGAAAAGGCCGGATGGTAAAGCCGTTCGAGGACGTCGCCCTGAAAGGAAAGCCGGGGCAAATTCTTGGACCGGTGAAAACGCAGTTTGGCATCCACATCATCAAGATTGAGGGGAGAGACGACCGTGAAGTGAAAATCGCGGACATTACCCTTCCTATTAAAGCGACATCGCAAACGAAAGACGACGCCTTTCAGCGCGCGCAGGATTTTGCCTACGTCGCGAAAGACGGGAAATTTGAAAAGGATGCGGAGAGTTTCAACCTCCAGGTCAAGGAAACGCCCCCCTTTGTGAAGGGGCCTTCTATTCCCGGCGTCGGCTCGAACGAGTCTGTCATGAAATTTGCTTTCGACAAGGACTTGGGAGACATCAGCGACGCGTACGAGGTTGTCGGAGGTGTAGCCGTTTTCCAGATCTCCGAAGTAAAAAAAGAAGGAGTTCGTCCGTTTGACGAAGTGAAAGAGTTCCTCAGACCGCGGGTGTTGCGGATGAAAAAAGTGAAATTGATGACTGAAGCGATGACGAAAGAGCGGTCCTCTATGAGCGATACGCTCGACCTGACGTCACTCGCGGCAGCAGATCCGCGCGTCATGGCGCAATCGACGGGCGACTTCAGCGTCAACGGCGCTATTCCAACGATAGGGCGCGACGATGCCTTTGCGGGTGTGGCAATGACCCTTCCTGTCGGAAAGGTTTCGCAGCCGGTCGAAGGCGTCCGAGGTTGTTATTTTATCAAGCTGCTCAGCAAAACGCCGTTCGATACGTCCGGGTTCAACGCTCAAAAGAATATCCTTGCCGCGCAGATGCTGCAGGAAAAGAAACAACGCATCATCGCAGACTGGCTCGAGAAGCTGAGAGAAAAAGCGGATATCCAAGACTACAGGGATCAGTTCTACCGCTAAACGGCGCTGAAGAGCGTCTCCATTATGCCCGAGTTGCCGGCTCATACGCGGCAACGGAAGCGGCACAAATTTTATGCAGTCGATCGATCCGATCGACACGCCGTTCACCGCAACGGCGGTCTATTCTTCTCGGTCAGTCACCAACAACGACCTGCGCTAACCTCAACGACTCTACGTAATGATCGGATATTTTGCCGCCGGGGATCACGGTCTTGCCCGGCGGTGCAAATTCTTTTTCCGATATTCCGCCGCGTGTCGCGGCAAATGCCGCTTTCAAACAATTTTACGCTGTTTTTGACGCCCCGCGTCGCATGATTCGCCGGTCGCGGTGCATCGGAAAGCAAAAATTTTCTCTTAAAAGATTTTTTCTTTGTATATTTTAAGACGCCAATACGAGGGACGATAACAGTATCAATAGCGATTGCCGCATCGGTCCCGAATTTCCGTCCATAGAGAATTCCATTTTTAAAGTACCGATTCTTATTTTTGCGGCGCGAAGGAGAATGCAACATTGACGACAGAAGAACCGGCGACCGAATCAGACCCAGGGATATTCGGCAAGGGAAAAGGGTTGATGAAACGGGGCCTGCGAAGACTGATGGAATGGCAAAAGCCTTTGCTCGAGGAAGCAAGCGTAAAACTCCTCCGCCTTTACTACAACTTAGTACCCACAGAAAGTCAACGCCTCTTCGGCCTTACCGTTATCATCGGCGCGGCTTGCGGACTTGCCGCCGTAGCATTTCACCTCTCGATCAAAATCATCGAAGATTTTACCATCAACCGCGCTCTCGCGGCATCAGTCCCTACGTCGGTCGCGTGGACCATATTGATCCCGACCATCGGCGGTCTGATATGCGGGATATTTTTATATTTTGTCGCGCCCGGGGCCCGAGGCAGCGGAGTCCTTCAGGTCAAAGCTGCTTTCGTTTTAAAACGCGATAGAATTCCATTTCGCGACGTCGTCGGCAAATTTTTCATCGCCGCATTTCAGATCGGCACAGGTTCTTCGTTGGGCCCCGAAGGCCCGACGGTCCATATCTGCGCCGGCATCGCAACTCAGATCGGGCGCCTTGCGGCCATCTCTCGGCAAAATCTCCGTCGACTGCTCCCGGTCGGAGCGGCCGCGGGCATTGCAGCGGCATTTAACGCCCCCATCTCTGCGGTCACGTTCGCGATCGAGGAGGTTGTGGGAACGCTCGACCAAACTCTCCTGTCGGGAGTCGTGGTTGCCGCAGCGCTTGCCGCGGTCATTGAGCGAAATGTTCTTGGTGAACATCCTCTCTTGGAAGTGCTCCATGTCTACGGCTTTCACCATCTGTCATCCCTCTTCCTCTACGCGATCTTAGGCGTAGTTGCAAGCGGGGCGTCGATTCTGTTTACCGATTCCCTTCTCGGTTTGAGACGCTGGTTCAAGCGTTCGTCAATGTTGCCGCAGTGGGCTCAGCCAGCGATCGGCGGCCTCGCGACCGGCATCCTGGCGATCATCGCTCTTCTGTGGGTGCAGGCGACGGGAGTTACCGGGGTCGGCTATCAAACATTGTCCGTTGCTCTTACCGGAAGCCTCACATTGAAAGTGATGCTCGTGCTCGGCATCATGAAGATCGCCGCAACGGTATTTTCCTACGGGAGCGGAGGAGCCGGAGGCATTTTCGCCCCCGCATTGTTCATCGGCGGGATGGTGGGCGGCGTGCTCGGATATACTGACGTATTTCTTTTTAACCATACGACAAACGAAATAGGCGCATTCGCTCTTGTCGGGATGGGGGCGGTCTTTGCGGGAATCATCAGAGCGCCGATTACGTCCGTTCTTATCATTATCGAAATGACGGGAGGGTATTCCATGATCCTTCCCCTCATGATCGCAAACATGATCGCGTACGGTCTTGCGCGGCACTGGAGGCCGGTGCCGATTTTCGACGCCCTGCTCGAGCAAGATGGGATACATCTGCCGCACGGACACGCGCCCAGCACAACCGTTTTCGACCAGCTGAAGGTCGTAGACGCCATGCATTCGAAGAGGATCGTTTCGCTCCGTTCGAGTATGACGGTTTCCGAAGCGTTCGAGCTCATTGCGATCTATAATTTCACTTCTTTTCCAGTTGTGAACGAGAAAAATGTCTACCTCGGCCTGATCACTGAATCCGGCCTGCGTCGATTGATGGCTGATGGGAAAGGGGACCTCCATATCGACAATCTTATCGACAGGCCCCCCGCGCTTTCGACGGGAGATACACTCGTAAAGGCCCTCGTCGCCATGAAGAAGTTCGAGACCCGGCAACTTGCCGTTGTCGATGGTCCGGAGGGAAATCTTCTCGTGGGCGTTCTCACGATGAGCGATGTGATCCGCGTTCAAACGCGCGTCGTAACGGAAGGAGCCGCTTCAGGCGCGCCGGAACCGGCGGTGAGCACATAAAGATACCAATGCTGAATTCGATGAGACATAAATCCGGCCGCCAGCGCTTGGGGTTTCGGCGCATTTATACGGAACCATAATGCGAAAGACCTTTAGAAAAATACTCTATATCAGTTTTGTCGTTATAACGATCCTTTTCGCAGGGATGGGCTATTACGCAAAGCAAATACTCACGGAGGAAGAATCGTTTGTCGCAGAACTGTCTTACGATCACGAAGTGGTGTTTGTCTTGCAGGATATCCTCATCTCACTGCAACGTGCAGAATCAAACCGTCGCGGCTTCGTTATTACGAGCAGCAACGAATATGTCGGGAATTACAACACCGCCGTGAAATCCGTCCAGCAATCGATCCTCTATCTCAAGCAGCTCAACGCGAACGGTAAATACCAGGACCAATTTCTCGACTCGCTTGAGGCGTCGATCAATAGCCGTTTGGCCATCTTGAAATCGTCGATTGAACTATCAATGTCGAAAAGTTCATCCGATTCTCTCCAGGCCGTCTTGACCGACCAAGGCCAGGAATTCATGACATCTATACGAGGCACGATTCTCCAATTGCTCCGCGATAAAAGAAATTCTCGCGACGACACCATCCGAACGCTCGGACAGCTCAATATGAAGGTAAAAAAACTCTTCAATCTTTTTCTTGCCGTCCTTGCAGCGCTTGCGCTTGGACTCATCTCCGGTACTTATTTTCACTTCAAGAGGTCCGATATTATGGAAGAAGCGCTTCGACGCGACCTGTTTCAAGCGAGGCAGCAGGTTCAGCATGCAACTTCGCGTTACCAGGATTTGAAGACTGAGATGAAAGAAAAGTTGAAAGGGGAGCAGGGAAACGTTCTAGGCAATGGCTGAGACGTCGGAGGAAGGGTGCATTTACGCCGGCCGCACGGAGAGGGGTCAAAAAAAATAAATCAGCAACCTTTGAAATCGCTCACTGAGCAACGAATCTATGGATGAAGCAGTCCGCCGCTCGATCGTCTTCCTCACCGGTTTTATGGGGAGCGGTAAAAGTACTATTGGACCGATACTCGCGAATACGATCGGGTACAGCTTCACTGACCTCGATCTTTTGATCGAGGAACGCGACGGAAGAAAGATCGGCGATATCTTCAAGGAAGATGGCGAGGAGAGGTTTCGGGAAATAGAGCGGACATTTCTCTCCGAGGTCGCTCGGAAGCCGCGTACGGTGATCTCTCTCGGAGGTGGGACGATCGCCAATCAAACAAATCTCGACCTTGTCAAGGGATCCGGCGTCCTCATCTATTTAAAGGCCGAGCCCGAGTACATCTATAAAAGATTGCGGACCAAAAGCGACCGCCCGATGCTGCGCACAGCCGGCGGAGATCTTATGGATTCCGACCAGCTTCAGCATCGCATCGAGGAGTTGCTTGCCGGCAGAAAAGAGTATTACGAGCAGGCGCATATCATCATTCATACCGACGACAAAAAGATCGGGAACACGATCGACGAGCTTGTAAAAACGCTGAGGCATCATATTGAAGACTAAGTCACACACGGCGACGGTGCGTGTATCGCTGGGCGCGCGGAGCTATCCAATTTATGTCGGAACGGGTCTGCTCGCGCGGCTTGGCCATCTGTTTAATCAACACCGGTTGCCGAAATCGGCGGTCGTCATTACGGACGCGCATGTTGCTCCGCTCTACTTGAAAGCCGTTTTGCGCAGTCTTAAAGCCGGCGGCATCAAGGTCCGCTCGATCGTCATACCTCCTGGGGAAGGTGAAAAAAGTCTTAAACGCGCAGAGTCGATTTATTCGTCCCTTCTTCGATGGAGATCTGAGCGGCAATTGACGATCGTCGCACTCGGAGGAGGAGTTGTGGGGGATCTTGCAGGGTTCATCGCCGCAACGTATCAGCGGGGCGTTCATTTTGTTCAGGTCCCGACGACGCTCCTCGCGCAAGTCGATTCATCCGTCGGCGGAAAGGTTGGCGTCAACCATGCTTTGGGAAAGAACATGGTCGGCGCGTTTTATCAGCCGGCATTCGTCGCGGCCGACATCGATGTGTTGAAGACCTTGCCTTCCAGGGAGATCGTCTGCGGGCTCGGCGAGGTGATAAAATACGGCATCATCATGAACAAAGGCTTTTTTTCTTACACACTCCGCCACCTTGAGAAGATCCTTGCCAAAGAGAGTTCCGCGTTGACGCGCATCGTCGTCGAGTGTTGCAAGATGAAAGCGTTCGTCGTGTCGCGGGATGAGCGTGAGGCCGGTCTCCGTGCGATCCTGAATTTCGGACATACGATAGGCCATGCACTCGAACATGCGGGGCATTATCGTGCATTGAAACACGGCGAGGCGATCTTGCTGGGAATGGTGGCGGAAACGTTTATTGCGCATCAACTCGGGCTCATTTCCTCTTCCCAAGCCGGAAAAATAGAAGATACAATCCTGAAAATTCCGATCCCCCGGACAGGTAGTCTCGTCAGTCCAGCGCCAAAGCTGGTCGATGCAATGCGCATCGACAAAAAAGTTCAGGACGGAAACATCCGCCTCGTGTTACCGACTTCAATCGGCAAAGTGAATTTACCCCAACCGATCGACGAGAAGATGATCCTTCACTCGTTGGAATATCTGGGGGGATTCCTCGCGGCAAAAAGCGCACGCCCGATTAAGCATTAGCCGGCAGCGAGATATGCTAACGGCCTTCCTTCACTATCTCCTCTAATTCCTTTACCATTTCCGGCACAAACGCCCTGTGTTCCGGTTTCATCAGCACGCTGCGGAGAATTGTCGCTGAATCCCGATCGGCTTCGATGAGCGGATGATGAGTCTTCAGTTGCCCTGAGGCAACATGGAGAAGTGCAAGGAACAGTGGATTTTTCGGATGATGCATCGCGTCGTTGAAAATTTTCTCAGCGAGTTTAGATATGAGCGAAGCTGTAAGCGGTTCGGACTTTGGAAAATACGTTACGATGTCGAGTTCGGGCTTGATAAATTCGCTCAACGCAGAACTTGCGCTGATCAGCTTCGAAAAATCGAGCGCCGCGCGTCGAGTTTTGGTCAAAATTAGTCCCAGCCCCGCATCCGATTGAAGCGGGATGCATTTCAGTGTGAACCACAACGCCGCCGCAGCGGCGCCGGGCCGCGAACATTCCAGACTGATCTCACCCAGATGCAGATCCTTTGACGTGAAGTACGTGTACGGCGAATCGTGTTTGTAGTATTTTCCGACGGAAGGATCGCTGAAGAGCACACATCCGCATCCGTACGGTTGGAGTCCGTGCTTGTGGGGATCGACGACGATGCTGTCGCATTCGGCAAGCCTAAGGAATGGTGCAGGGTTGATCTCGGGGGTTTTTTGCCTTGCGAGAAGAGTGAAAAATCCGCCATACGCAGCGTCGGCATGAACGCGGACATTGTATCGCCGGCACAGCGGCAGGATCTCGTCTAAAGGATCCACAGCCCCGAGAGAAGTCGTTCCCATCGTTGCCACCACCGTCCCGACCTTCCCCGACTTTAACGCATCTTCCAACATTCCACATTCCATCTTCCCGCGCTCATCCGCCTCGATTTCTACAAACGGCGCCTTAATCACTCCGCACATGCGCTTGTGCGTGTAATGCGCCGACGAGGAAAATGCGATCGCTTTTTCTGGATGGAGCGATCGAGCGACCCAAAGGGCCTCGAGGTTTGCGATGGTCCCGCTGCTGGTGAGATGGCCTAAATGATTTTTCAGGCCAAACATCCGGGCAAGATCGGCGACGACTTCGATCTCCATTTTTGCAGTAGCAGGCCCGCCGTCTAAGGCGTGGTTGTTCGGATTAATTCTCATCGCCACTTCGTACGCCATCGTCGCAACAGGATGCGCCGGTTTCAACATTTGGCCGGCATACCGGGGATGAAAGAAAGGATAGTTTTCCTTTAAGCGCTCCGAAAATTCGTCCGCGACTCTTTCAATAAGCGCATCGTCGACACGAAGTGTCTCGTCTTCCTGGAATTTTCCCCACTCGGATTCCCACTCTTTTTCGTTAGCTAGAAGTTTTTGCTTGATGGATTGGTCCATAGGTTCTCAGTTTTTGTTGAGGTCAATATAGGGCGAGATGAAAGTCAATGCAAGAAGTTCTGAATGGGCCATGTGGTTTGCGTCGGCCAGGATGCCATCCCAACCTACATAGCATTCACAATAAGCAAACGATCTCATTATTAATCAACTTCGGGCATCTTTTTCAAGCAAATTCTCTTTTCATGGTTATTTAATACCATGGTAACACTGAGCTAACGACAACTTCTTACTTTTGTCCACGTAGAAAAGGAGAAAGGAGGCGTTATGAAAATTGCATACTTCAACGCAAACTTGAAAGTCGGTCAAGACGGCGTCACGCGTTGCATTTACAGGATGGCAGATGCGGTTGTTGAACGCGGCCACGAGGCTATTGCAATTGCTTCCACACTCCCCGCCGGTCCGACTCCTATTCCCGTCTTCGGCGTTCCATCGGTAGTTCTGCCGCTGCAGAAAAGCTATCGGATCGCAATTCCGGGCTACCAGTCTTTCGCGAAATATCTGCAGGAATTTCAGCCAGACATCCTTCATATCAACAGTCCCTGCACGTTAGGGTTTGCCGCGGTAAAATATGCGCGGCATTTCGGGATTCCCGTGGTTGCAACATACCACACGCATTTCCCGATGTATCCACGTTACTACAACTTGACGAGTCTCGAAGACCTCGCATGGCGGTTGTTGCGGCGTCTTTACAATAACGTCGACCGGACATTTGTCCCGACAAACCCGATTCTCCACGAACTCCGGGATCACGGCATCCAAAGGCTCCAGTATCTTCCCAACGGCGTCGACACCGCATCGTTCAATCCTTTCTATCGCTCGCAGGAATGGCGGCAGAAGTTCGGCCAAGGGGAGAAGCCGATTATTCTATTCGTGAGCCGTCTTGTGTGGGAAAAAGACCTGCGCATCCTTGCCCAGGCGTTTACTGAATTACGTTCAAAGCGCAACGATTTTGAAATGGTCATTGTCGGCGACGGGCACGCGCGTCAGGAGCTCGAAGCGATGATGCCCGGCGCGCATTTTCTCGGCTATCAATCCGGCAAACCGTTGGCGGAGAGTTTTGCTTCCTCGGACATTTTTGTTTTTCCGTCGACGACCGAGACGTTTGGCCTCGTTACGCTCGAGGCGATGGCGTCGGGCCTTGCTCCTGTCGCAGCAAAAGTCGGCGGCGCGGTGGAGATCATCCAGGAGGGTCGCTCGGGATTGTTCGCCGAGCCATTGAACAGCTCCGACCTTGCGAAGAAAGTAGAGTGGTTCCTTGACAATCCCAATCATAGAAAGATCATCGCTGAACACGCACTCGCTCGTGCACAAGAGTACCGATGGGAATCTGTTCTCGACAAACTTTTCGAGAGTTACCGCGAAGTTGTCGGGGAGTTCCGTCGCCGGTTCTCGCGGGCAGCCTGAACCATCTCTTGCAAGAGAAGGCTCGGCCCGTCACAATCCGGTAAAGACCGTCAACCCGGCCGGCACCCCATTCACTATCGCTCACCTTTCGGACCCTCACCTCAGCAGGCAGTATTATCGAGAACATATCAAATCGTTCAAAATTCTTCTCCGTACCATTCTCGACCAGGGATGCGATCATCTTATCATTACTGGAGATATTGTCAGCACAGGAGATCCGGACGATTACTATCTGGCTCGGTCGATCCTCATGAATTATGGGTTGATGGACAGCAAGAAGCTGACGATCGTCCCCGGAAATCACGACGTCTTTGGAGGACCGCACAGGGCCGTAGATGTTTTGAGCTTTCCACGACACATCAAAACGATCGACTATCACCGGAGACTGGCGCTCTTTGAAGAAGCTTTTGAGGAGACGTTCGCCGGAGTGACTTATCTTAACGAAGAAAGCATCTTTCCTTTCGTCAAACATGTCGGCCCGTATGCGATCATTGGATTGAATTCGATTCCACCCTGGTCGCTGTGGGATAATCCTCTGGGTTCAAACGGCAGCCTTAGTGATGATCAAGTCGCCGCTTTATCTCGCTTACAGGCGGAGGAATATTTGAACGGTTCGGTGCCGATTATTGCAATCCATCACCATTTCAACGACCTCATCGATAGGTCAATCGAGAGCAGTTTATGGAGAAACATTGAATCGAAAACGATGCGCATGAAAAGACGCCGCAGATTATTAAAGCTGTTCACGACGTTCGGCGTGCAAGCTGTGCTCCACGGACATGTCCATCGCAACGAGCTCTACGAACGGCACGGGGTCCTTTTGGCAAATGGCGCCGGGGCAGTGTGCGACGATCCGGTGAGCATGTTGAAGTATAACCGATTGACATACGCAGGCGGAGAAACGAAAATCCAAATCACCGTCCTCCCGATACCTTTTCAGGAGACATCCACTGCTGCTTCGTTTCACCATTTCCGCTCGGTCGAACCGTTGAAGCAGGCCGCAACGCTCTCGCGAATATGATCTCCCCTCATATAAAATTCCAAATCGAATCGCTTGAAAAGCGGTTGAAGGTTTTGCCGAATGATGGGTTGAAGATCGCCCTTTTCGACCTTGACAATACGCTCATCGTCGGCGATATCGGAGAGGCCGTTTTCGCTCGCCTCCTTGCGGACGGGAAGAAGCTCGGCTGTACGTGGGGCGAATATGAGGCCTTTCTTCGGTCCGATCAGACTGCTGCGTACCGATTCATCGTTGAAGCAATGGAGGGATTATCTATAAAGGAAGTTGAAGAAGCGACAGTGCGGGTGCTGAACCAGCACGAACCGGTCATCGCTGTCGAAGGGAAGCAGGTGCCTGTCCCACGGATTCACCGCGGAATGAGGGAGCTCGTCTTTTATCTGAGGGAAATCGGTTATACTGACTACATCATCTCGGCGAGCAACCAGATCGCGGTGAGGATCGTTGCAGCTGATTTTTTTGCGATCCCTGCCGAGCGCGCATTTGGGATTGAGATGAAAACGTGCGACGGAGTTCTTACGTCGTCGCTCATCAAACCGTTTCCTATCTCTTCCGGAAAACAAGATGTCTTCCGGAAACGTGTCGGAAATTTTCGTCCTTTCATTACCGCAACCGACAGCATGATCGATGCGCCGATGCTCGCTTTGACCGATCCTTCAGGACTTTCGCTTTGGGTAGGCAAAAACAGACGGGAATTCAAACGCGTGCAGGAGAGACTTCAATTGCCGCAGCAATGTTGTTTTGTCCAGCGTCCCCAGTCCTATAGCTTAAGAAAAAGAGTCCGCATTCTTGGAGAGCAATGGAGGACTGCACACCCGTCTTCTCCGCTGCTGACGGAAACATGATTTGGCGATGATGCAACGGCGCTGATGATTTTAAACGGCAGATAGATTGTGACCTCGACCGGGGTCTTTCCGGACGAGAATTTTCCCTCAAAATCAATTGTCGCACTTGTAGGTCCGGTGAAGGTCAAAGCGCACGTCACCGGACCGAACTTTGTAGGAACGTTTTGAAGGGTCGTAGTCATCCCGCGCCGCACCAACCGATTGGCCCCTCCTTTAAACAGCGTGATACTATCGTCCACTTCGTTTACTAAACAATCTCGCAGAAAAAGGACGATCTCTGCGGCCGCCCAGCCGTGATGCCCGTCGCCCATTGTTCCGCCTCCGCTGCGGGGATGGATCGCCTCTGGGAAAGAGTACGGAGGCGCTCCTTGGCTGAAGATGGTATCGGCGATCTTCCATGCTTTTTCAATTTCACCCACGACAAGAAACGCATGAGCGATCTGCAGAGTGAGATACGGATTATACCCTGAATGGACGATGGGGTGAAGAAAACCTTTTTCGCACACAAATTGATTTGCAATTTTGCGCAACGTGTTGACCGAAGACCGCAAACGGCTTTCGAATAATTCTAAAGGATAGAGACACGAGATAGAGCCGATCGCACTCTCGTCGAAATTTCTCCGCTCCGTCGCCGGAATGAGCTCCTCGCCCAAACGTTCGTTGACAGCGTTCAACGACGTAAAAACGTCTCGCTCGAAGGCGATTGCCTCTTTTCTGAAATACCCAACGTCGGGGTCCATGTTCAACATCGATGCAACACGGACCATCGATTTCATCCCCGCAAGAGACCAGAATGAGTCCCAATAATATTGGTCGACGGTTCCGAGGTGCTCGGCGCTGAGGCTTGGCGGCATGAGGCCGTTCTCTGTTTGCTTCCGTTTGCGCACGATCCACTGAGCTGCGCGTTTCAAAAAAGGATACCAGCTTTTCAGCCAGAGATGTTGATTGCTGATAAGGGAGTGCTGGTAGACAGACCAGATAACGGCGCCGTTCGAATCCCATTCTCCATCGGGGCCGCGAAAGAAACCGTCCGACATGAGCCGGCGCGGAAACGCATCGATCACCTGACGCGAGCGCTTATGGAATCCGAGCGAATCGAGAGCGCGGATCATAAGGGCTGCGTCCCGGTACCAGAAATGATGATAGATGAACGGGCCGGGAGAAATGAAGTCTCCGTCGTTCAGTTGAAGCAGTGTTAAACGGCTTGCATCGAACAGGGCCTTCAGCGCCCCGTCCGGAAATTCGAACGTTGCGCCTGTCGACAGCTCTTTTTCCCATTTGGCTTCCTGGTCGGATTTCCGTTTTTCATACGAGACCCTCCATGTCTGTTTCGTGCCTCGGCGTAAAAGAGGTTTTTCTTCTGCAAGGGCCGTGCTGTAGTGGACGGATCTCTGTTCGCCCGGGGCGAGGTCAAAAAAGAAAAGCGCTGCGGCATGCGCGAGTCCGTGATCGCACTTGGAAGTCGTCTTCCATTTGCCCACGAGTGAACTCATCGCTTCTTGTTTGAGAAGATTGGCGATGTCGCCATCCTCGAGCGACGAACAGAGAACGCCGTCCGGCGATTCTGCAAACGCGATCCCGGCCGTTCTATTGACATGCGCAATTCGCGGAGATCTGAACTCAACCGAAAAAACCGGAGCGACACCCTCCGGGTTGAAGGGACGGATCGCAACACACACCGCTCCGGATTTTCTCATTCCGCTTTTGTTCTTCACTTGGGCTTTGGCGAAAAGGACGTCGATGCCATGATTGGTCGGAGCGGCAAAGTGCTCGGCGATAAGATCGACACCTTCCATCTCGAATTTTGTCGTAAGACAAGGAAAGGTCTTTTCCATCGTCTGTTCAGCCGAAGGTGCGAGGGATGGAAAAAAAGTTTTATCGTCAAGAATCAGCCAAGTATCGATCGACCATTCGCGGGGCAGAGGCGTCGCAAGCCCTCGGGGGTCCACAACGGCTTCGTGAAAACCGTTGAGCGTTCCCACGGCTGTCCAGTTCCTATGTGTGACGTTGATAAGAAGAGGATTTTGTGCGCGGGGAATGTAGCTCGGGCTTGCCGGGTCCAGCTGCTGATGCACCCAGAACGGATACAACCAATCACGCTGCATTTGGAGCACGGCGAAATTCAGCAACCCGCGGATAATGACGGGCGTGCTGAGTTGGAAAAGTTCTTTCGGAAAACCTCGGCCTTCGACATCGCTGAATTTTCCGGCAAGCTGAAACTGCCGTATCGCCTCTTCCGATAACTGGAGGCGGCGGAGCGCCTGTTCAAGGATATAAGAGTTAAAGTTCACCGTCGGATCGATAATAAATAATTGCCTGTGAATATAGAACCAGATTTGTGCCCGTTCAAGTCAAAGGAACCTCAATCCCAGGTTTTTAGCAAGATTTAACAATTTCTTAAAGTGGTTCTAATATCTGCCTAACTCCTGAAAGCTATACTGTTCACATTCAACGATGCCGATTGCCCTACACACCAGACGGAGGCAATATGATACTGCGAAAACAACAGCTTGAACAACCTTTCCTTTTCTGGCTCGTGCGCGAATTTTGCAGCTTAGATAGAGAAATTCATGATGAATTGAAGCCAATCAGCAACCGGGAGTTTTACCTTTGGGTATCCATGCTTTCCGCCGCGCTTTTGATTTATGGAGCAGTATTCCAGTTAGTCGCATAAAAAAGTTCCTTCCCGTTTAAACCATTCGCACGCCCCGATTGTCTCTTAATTGTGCCTTCCTTAGAAAGCGAGGCCTGTTTAAAGTTCACAAATCAAAGAAAGGCCTTTTACGAGAATCCCATTTCGAGAGATTCTTCGCTAGCTTTCAAAAGAAGCGCACAATCGCAGTAAAAGTCCGGCTTGGAAGAAGGGAATGGCAGCTGGGACGGACGAAAGCCAATCGTGTGAATAGCACGGTTGGCTTTTTTATTTCATCTATCGATAAACAATAGGACAATTAACAATCAACAATGAACAATTAACAGTGGTAACGGCAGGCAGGTAGTCGACAAACGTTTGGTTTCGGGTTTTTGATTTTGAACTCCGCATTTTGCATTAAAGAGTAAGGAGTAGGGAGTAAGGAGTAAGACCTCCGTCCCAAGAACCAAGAACCAAGAACCAAGAACCAAGAACCAAGAACCAAGAACCAAGAACCAAGAACCAAGAACCAAGAACCAAGAACCAAGAACTACGAACTCCGAACCCCGAACTCCTTTAGATCGGAAAACATACCGCGCAATTTCCTCGCAGACAGGATTAAATAAAATTTTGAATTTGAACGGCTCGAAGACAGCGTAGCGGCCTTATGCAATTTCGGTCAACACTAGGAAAACAAGTTTATTTATTCGAGGACCTGAAATCGCTTCTTGCGAAGGCAACGCCGTTTCGCTCCGGAGACAACCTTGCCGGAATTGCAGCGACAGACGGGAAGGAACGGGTCGCGGCGCAAATGGCTCTTGCAGACCTTCCGCTCAAAACATTCCTCACCGAACATATTGTTCCGTACGAAGAAGACGAGGTGACACGTCTCATTGTCGACGACGTCGATTTGGAAGCATTCGGTGAAATTTCCACCCTCACCGTCGGCGAATTCAGGAATTGGCTCTTGAGCGACGATGCGGCGGGCGAATCACTTCGCCGGATCGCGCCGGGAGTGATGCCGGAGATGGCGGCCGCGGTGTGCAAAATCATGTCGAACCAGGACCTGATTCTCGCGGCAAAAAAATGTGAAATCGTCACGCGCTTCAGGAATACGCTCGGCATGAAAGGACGATTCTCTTCTCGCCTTCAACCAAACCATCCGACGGACGACCCAAAAGGGATTGTCGCAGAAGTGATCGATGGTCTTCTTTATGGATGCGGAGACGCTGTCATCGGTGTTAATCCCGTTTCGGACAGTGTTCAGCAGACCATACAGCTTCTCCACGTTCTTACTGCATTCCGCGAGCAATACGCGATTCCTACACAGACCTGCGTCCTGTCGCATGCTACCACAACTCTTCGGGCGATCGAACAAGGCGCGCCGGTCGACCTGATGTTCCAATCGATCGCCGGGACGGAAAAAGCGAATGCAAGCTTCGGCATAAATCTATCGCTCCTTGCCGAGGCGAGGGACGCATGTCTTTCGCTCAAAAGGGGTCCGCTCGGCGACAATGTCATGTACTTTGAGACGGGCCAGGGGAGCGCACTATCTGCCAATGCGCATCATGGTGTCGACCAGCAAACTTGCGAAGTGCGCGCGTATGCCGTTGCGCGAAAATTTCAGCCGCTGATCGTCAACACCGTCGTCGGCTTCATCGGGCCCGAGTATTTATACGACGGAAAACAAATTATTCGCGCAGGCCTTGAAGATCATTTTTGCGGAAAACTTCTCGGCCTTCCGATGGGCTGCGATGTGTGCTACACCAATCACGCCGAGGCGGATCAGGACGACATGGACACGCTGTTGACGTTGCTTGCGCTGAGCGGCTGTACGTATGTTATGGGCGTTCCCGGTGCGGACGATATCATGTTGAATTACCAGAGCACATCCTTCCACGACGTGCTCTATGTCCGTACGATGCTCGGACTCCGCCCCGCTCCCGAGTTCGAACGATGGCTGATAGAGATGAATATCATGGATGAACACTGCTCGCTTCTTCCGGCAAATACGCAAAACAAACTTCTTTTGGCCCGATTATGACCGATATCGAGCGCGAATCGCCGTGGAGACATCTGCGGAATTTTACCCCGGCGCGCATCGGCCTGGGCCGCACGGGCGGTTCTTTGCTCACCAGTGAGCTGTTGAAATTCAAGCTCGACCATGCACGAGCAAAAGATGCCATCGATTATGAATTGGATTTTAAAAAATTACGGGAAGCAGTCGGCTCATATTTTTCCGACGCGCTGGAACTCAAAACCAAAGCGACCGACAGGTCTATGTATCTGCAGCGCCCCGACCTGGGAAGATCGCTTGATGAATATTCCGCGAACGTTCTAAAAGAATATCCATCCGTGCACAAAGATATCTGCATCGTCGCCGCAGACGGCCTTTCTCCGCTTGCGCTGGAGCTTCAATTTGCGCCGCTCATGAAAACGCTCGTACCGCGCTTGCACGATGAAGGATTGGCATGCACCCCGCTTTGTCTGGTGAAACAAGGGCGGGTTGCGATTGGGGATGAGATCGGATATATGCTGCGCGCTACGCTTGTCGTTGTATGCATCGGAGAGCGGCCCGGATTAAGTTCGCCCGACAGTCTGGGGGTCTACTTGACGTATCAACCGAAACCGGGACGTACCGACGAGAGCCGCAATTGTGTCTCGAATATCAGGGCAGGAGGGTTGCACCTGGACATTGCGACTCATACAATATTTCACTTGGTCCAAAAGGCCTTTCGGCTAAAAATTTCGGGCGTGCAGCTTAAGGACGAATCCGATCCAAGAATGTTGGCGACGGAATAATTCTTAAAGGGAACGAATTTTATTTGGATTCGTTTATAGTTATTAGACTTGAAAGAGAATTGAACACCGTTGCCCCGATACTTGAGGAAATGTGCTTGCAATAAATAAGTATTTTTTATCTTTTTCGGTTTTCATATCTTTACTACTGACTGCATTCTTTTTCGAGGCATGCAATTCTAATCCCGCGACGGTCGTCAGTTCCGTCAAAGCGCCGCTGGCTGACCTCCCGTCGGACCTCGCGGCGGATACGTTTTCAGTCGAAGGGTCTCCGAGCGCTCCGTACACGATGGTCGAGTTGAATCAAACGGGAGGCTTCAACGGATTCGTGGCGGTAAACGGAGAAGGGAAACCGGTCTGGTTTTTTCGGACACAAGGCGGGGCGAGCGGGTTCACAAGGAGACAAAATGGTGATTTTGTTTTTCTGGATGCGAAAGTCGGGCTCGTTGAAGTAACCGTGGATGGGCAAATAGTTCATACGCTGGCGCAAGAAAATCCTCCCGGCAGACATATGCATCATGACGTCACATCCACACCGCAGAACGCGATCTTATTTATCGCGGACGATTGGCAAATGTGGAGAGATTCTTTGACGAACGGAGTTGCCTTATGGGAATGGGATCCGGAGAACGATTCCGTCATCAAACGCTGGAGTTCGTTTGACCATCTCGATCCGGACCTTGATCGCGGGTCGCGCTCGGTGGCGAGCGATTGGCTTCATGCGAACTCCGTTGCATTTGGCCCGTCGGGCGACGTGGTGTTAAGCTTGCATTTTCTCGATCAGATCGTTTCTCTCTCATCCGATTTTCAGACTATTCGTTGGCGGTTGGGAGGAATACGCGCAACGATTCCGGTTGCGGATCCGTTCAGCGGTCAGCATTGCGCTCGTGAGATTGCGCCGGGGCAAATTTTATTTTTGGATAACGGCTATGAAAGAACGGACGACAGATACTCCAGAGCTTTGGAGTTAGAGGTCTCGGGAAATACATCTCAGGAAGTGTGGCAATGGCGTCCGCCAAAGGACAACTGGGCCCGCATCATCGGCTCCGCTTTTCGTCTCCCGAACGGAAATACTGTCGTAGGATTCGGCACTTCTCCAGACCCGGCGCTTGGTTCAACGGGTCCCATCGAGGTCTACGAAGTTACTCAAGCGGGGGGAATTGTTTGGCATATGATTCTCAGCGGCGGGGTTACGGCAATGTATCGGGCGACGCCATTCTTCGAATTCTAAATTCATAGGCCATTTTTAAGTTAAACTCGCCCCTTTTTCATCTTGTCTATTGTAATACAGCATCACCACATCAATCACAAACAACAAACTGCCATGAAAAAATTTTTGATTTCCGCAGCCTTAGGTATCCTTCTCGCCGCAGCAACTCCTGCCTCGGCGCAGATCCATGTTGGACTTCACATTAATGTAGGTCCGCCACCGCCGCCAAGAGAAGAAGTAGTCCCTCGTCCTCGCGGTAATGTTGTTTGGATCGAGGGATACTATAAATGGCATCCGAGAAGGCATCGGTATACTTGGGTGCGCGGCCATTGGGAACGTCCGCCACATCCGCATTCCGTATGGGTTGCGGGTCGCTGGGAGCATCGCAACGGAGAATGGGTGTACTTCGAAGGCCGTTGGGAGACCGAGCGCGTTCGGAGACATTGATCGATCCCCGGTTCGCCCGATTCAATTGTTTTGAAGCAGTCTCCGCGTTGAAGCGGGGACTGCTTTACTTCCCATATTTTACTGCTAACAAATCCTTCTTTGCATGCTGGGTTTGCTTTAGGGGGAGAGCAAACCACACCAGTATTTTGGATTGACCGAGACACCATCCACATTAAAAAATTCATCATAGGAGATGTAATTCCAATCAGATTTTCCTATCTTGATTTGAGAATCCCTGACAGGGAGACAACGGGAATTATTGCCGTAATTCTTTCGTTGGATGTTCAACTCAACCCCCTTTAACATTATTGGAAGAGCGATATGAAGAAAGCGATTCTAGTGTTGGCGATGTGCGTGATGAGTATTCCTGCTTGGGCACAGCGGTGGGAATGGCCGGATCATGCAAAAAATCTGAAAGTATTGCCGGCAACCACAAACGGAAAAGAATTGCAGCGAGTGATGTATTCGTTTGCGAACGGCCTCGGCGTGCGGTGCGGTTATTGCCACGTCGAACAAGAAGGGAAAGGCTTTGGCGAGCCAGACTTTGCGTCGGACGCCAAACCCGAGAAAGACAAAGCGCGGCTGATGATGCAAATGGTCAAGGCAATCAACGGGGAATATCTCTCGAAGCTCGGAATGGACAGCACGTCATCGTTGAAGGTTTCCTGCATCACCTGCCATCACGGCAATGCCGTCCCAATTCTTCTGGAGGATAAACTGAAAAAAACCTTCGACCTTCACGGTATCGATTCTACCATCAGTCAATACCAGGCATTGCGCACGCAATATTACGGCGGTTTCACATATAATTTCAAAGAAGGAACGCTTGTCCAGTTGGCCGACGAGATCTCCGAAGATACTACGCAGCTGGCGGCTGCCGCAACAATTCTGAAGCTCAACATACAATTGTATCCCGATTTTTCCTACTCGTACGCACGGCTTGGCGGCATTTATGAGAAAGAGGGGAATACTCAAGGCGCGATTGACAACTACAGTCAAGCGATAAAACTCGACCCGAGGAACGGCATGGCGAGGAGAGAGTTGGAGCGATTGCAGGGAAGTAAGAAATGACGCAAGTGAAAAATGCAAAGGCCAAAGTTACAGTGTAAGGTGAAAAATTTAGAAAAATATTATTTCCCAACTTTAAACTTTTCACTGTAATTTTCCCTTTTGCATTTTGTACTTTGAATTTCTCGCCAAGGATGATGCACTATTCCACAAATAAATCCAAGAGAACCAGGCATGGTCGTTTCGCAGGAACAAATCCAGAAAGAACTCGGCAAAGGTAAGCCGTACATTATTGCAATTCTTAAGAAGGGGAAGAAATTTGTTCTCGACAAAGCCCAAGCTGAGTCGATGAGGGCGAAGCACTTCGAGCATCTTTTTCAGCTTCGGGCTGAAGGCAAAGTTTCCGTTATTTTCGGGACGAGGGAAAACGGGGAAGTGCGGTCTATCGAGCTGTTCCAGTTGTCCGACAGATCGGAAGTGGAGCGCCTTGTGAGCGAAGACCCGGCAGTTCAAGCAGAGCATTTTGCGTTCGAATTGCTCCAGATGACGGGACTGCCGGGGGATATGGTGAAATAATCTAAGTTTGAATCCGCAGGAAATTTATTTTATGTCTGTGGCAACATGCAATCCCAAAGCTAAACACTAACCACGCCCCATCCTCGTGAGCGACCACACAGACCGCTTCACCTCTCGTCCCGCCGCGATCGCTTTCATTTTTGTCACCGTTGTTCTCGACGTTCTCGCACTCGGCATTATCATTCCCGTCCTTCCGGAGCTTATTGAAAGTTTTCTCGGCGGAGATACTGCCCGCGCAGCGGAGATGTTCGGGCTTTTCGGGACTGTCTGGGCGTTGATGCAATTTCTTTTCTCACCGGTCATCGGCGCGCTTTCGGACCAGTACGGACGCAGAAGGGTCATCCTTATTTCTTGCTTTGGCTTGGGCGTCGATTATCTCTTCATGGCGACGGCGCCTACGTTATGGCTTCTCTTCATCGGCCGAATTATTTCCGGGATCACGGGCGCGAGCTACACCGCCGCGGGAGCGTACATCGCAGACGTGACTCCGCCCGAAAAACGTGCGGCTGGGTTCGGAATGATCGGAGCTGCATGGGGACTCGGTTTTGTCCTCGGCCCCGCCATTGGAGGCGTGCTTGGAGGGATCGACGTCCGGCTGCCGTTCTGGGTTGCTGCCGGTCTCACACTCCTCAACGCGATGTACGGGCTTTTTGTATTACCGGAATCGCTGAGTCCCGATCATCGCGAAAAGTTCTCCTGGAAACGCGCCAACCCGATCGGCTCGCTTAAACTCCTTCGCTCTCATCACGAACTGTTCCGGCTTGCAACCGTTAACGGTTTTTTCTACCTCGCCCATCAGGTGTTGCCGAGCGTCTTCGTTCTTTATGCGAGCTACCGGTATGGGTGGGATGAGCGGACGGTCGGACTCACGCTCGCAATTGTCGGTGTGTGCGGCATGCTGGTGCAAGGCGGCGTCGTACGACGAATCGTGGCAGACTTCGGCGAGCGTCGTGCACTTCTCGCAGGTTTATTCTTCGGCATGGCAGGGTTCGCAATTTATGGCTTGGCTCCGATCGGAACAATTTTTTGCATCGGCGTTCCTGTGTTTTCCTTGATGGGGCTTTATGGTCCCTCGTCGCAAGGCCTGATGACGCGCCATGTTCAAGAATCGGAACAGGGTCAGCTCCAAGGGGCTAACAACAGCATTATGGGAATTACGGGCGTCATCGGCCCGGGTCTTTTCACCCTGGCATTCGCCCACTTCATCGACACGCGAAGCACGCTTCAACTTCCCGGCGCTCCTTTTTTGCTCGCCGCATTGATGCTCGTTGTCGCATTCCTGATAGCGTGGAAAATTAAAAGCGATTCTGCTCAGGAGGGCGCACGCGGCTCCGCCTGAGATCAACAAAGCACGCTTCATCCGTCCTCGTAACTTCTCTCCATTTTAGCATCTCCGCGGATATATATATCTGCAGGAAAATAGATTCTCTCCCTCCTCGAGTTGCACTAGTGCTACCTCTAAGAAATAATATTGTACCGCAAGGACACAAAGAAGCAAATGGTCTTATTATTGATGTTACTGAACCATCTTTGCGTCCATAGCGGCTTTGCGGTGAAAAACCCAAGGATATTTATTAGAAACGGCGCTATTTCCGTTACATCCCGGTATTGGTACGTTTTGGATGCCCGCCTAAAACACGCGGGCATGACGGAAAAAAGGATGGGTCATTCCCGAATGTTTCTATCGGGAATCTTAAGATGGTGTCCATATACCAGACAAAATGTACCACTACCCACATCCCCGATTATTAGACTTTCATAAAAATTTCTGGCCATTCTAGGTTTGCGCTGATCGGTCCGCGCCGGAAAAAACATGACGTTTAGTTGAAGACCCTTATGACTCATCTCATCGATCAAAGGACTGAAAAGCAAAGAGATCCAGTTTTACGAAGCCAAATTGCCCGTGCCGAGAAAATTCTGTGGTCGCGGCTGAAAGGGAATCGACTGCTCGAGTATAAATTCCAAAGGCAGCATTCCATCGGAGTCTTCACCCTCGACTTCTATTCTCAGCAATGCAGGCTCGCAATAGAGATTGCCGAAGATACGCGCTTGGGGGACAGGCACGAGGAGTACAACCGCCGTCGCCGTCAATACATTGAATTGTATGAGATCGCACTGATACGCTTCACCGGCGCTGAAGTGTGCAATAACATTGACGGCGTCACGACAAAGATCGTTGAAGTGGCAAAACGCCGGTCAGGCGTTCGGCCTCTTGCAATCAACCAACTTCGGCCTCTCCAAATTGG
>DATJXA010000115.1:0-5338 GCA_035500675.1 Bacteroidota bacterium
CTCGATCCCGGTTCTCGGAAATTTTGCGCGATTGACTTATATTGAAAACCCCGGCATGGCGTTCGGCATTGACGTCGGCGGCAAACTTTTTTTCTCCCTTTTTTCCGTCGTCGCCAGTATCGGCATTTTACTTTACCTCTACAGGATGAGGAATGAGCGCTGGCTCTTCCGATTCTCCCTTGCGCTCATTCTCGGCGGCGCTGTCGGCAACCTCATCGACAGGGTGTTTTACGGCGTGCTCTTCAACGACGGCGGGTTGTTCTACGGGAAGGTCGTCGACTTCATCGACGTCGATTTTTTTAATGTCAACGTGTTCGGTTATCACCTGTCCCGTTTCCCCATCTTTAATATCGCCGATTCTTCCGTCACGATCGGCGTCATGATCCTCCTTCTCTTCCACAGGAGTTTTGTGGAGGCGGAGGAACATCCCCAAAAACCGTCTCTCGAATCGGCAACTGCTTCAGCCGATACGCCCCCGAAGATCGGCTCATAGAGAACGCGAGGTCTCTTTCCATGCGGAGGTCGGCACTTCAATGAAGCGGACATTCGATCTCATTGTCCCCGCCGGACAAAAGAAAGAGAGACTCGACCTGTATCTCACTTCCCATGTTGAGAATGCGACAAGGACGAAAGTACAGGAATCGATCCGCAGGGGCGAAGTAGTGCTGAACGGGAAGCGGGCGAAATCAAGTTCTGCGATCGCTCCGGGGGACGTCATCCACGTCGAACTGTCGAGGCCGGAGCCGCCGGAAGTGCTGCCGGAAAATATCCCGCTCGACATCCTCTATGAAGACGAATCTCTTCTTGTTGTGAACAAACCCGCGGGCATGGTGACGCATCCGGCATACAAGAACTATTCCGGCACTCTCGTGAACGCGCTCCTTTATCACTCCGCTTCGCTGTCACAATCGCATCCGTTACGACCGGGCATTGTTCATCGTTTGGACAAAGATACATCCGGACTTCTTGTTGTTGCAAAAGACGAGACGGCCCATCAGAAACTCTCGCGGCAGTTCGCGAACAAGACGACGGAACGGGAATACTGGGCGATCGTCTGGGGGGTGTTCAAAGCGCCGAAAGGAATTATCGAGGCAACGCTCGGCCGGAGCAAAAGCGACAGAAAGAAAGTTGCCGTCGTCAGCGGAGGGAAGCATGCCGTGACCGAGTACGAAGTGATCAAACGCTACGACTACCTCACGCTCCTGCGGCTGCATCTTCGGACCGGTCGAACGCACCAGATCCGCGTCCACCTGGCGCACATCCATCATCCCGTTTTCGGCGACGAAACGTACGGCGGACGGAAGATCGCGGTCGGAGGAATTGAAGGGAAGAAGAAAGCGGAAGTGGCGAATTTACTCGCGGCCATCCCGCGGCAGGCGCTTCACGCAAAACAGCTGGGGTTTGTTCATCCGAAGACGAAGGAGTTAATGCGCTTCGATTCTGAATTGCCGAAAGATATGAGTGAGGTGTTGAAGATGTTGGAGAAGCAGATCTGATCTGTTCCTGTAGAGAATTGCGCATCACTGCAAGGACGCGATGCCCGCAATGGTTATTAGTATTCACCTTCGCCACACCATCTTCGCGTCTTTGCGACTTAGCGGTTTAAAACAACGGAAAAGCTACCTCTGCGCTTTTTCTTCCAGGTCTATCCGCTCGATATTGGGGACAAATTTTACGACGAATGCTTCTTCCAGCTTCACAAAATCGACCGACGGAACTACTTCGACTCGTTTAAATAGGCTTCCCGGAACATCCGTCACCGATTCGACCACCCCGATTTTAATGTCCGGAGGAAAAACGTCGCTGTACTGAGATGTGACAATGGCGTCCCCCGGACGAACGTCGAGCGATTTTGCAATATTTTTCAGCATCACCGATTTTCCATCCCAAGCAATAATGCCATCGACCCGGCTGCGCTGCACTTTCGCGCTCGCCCTGAAATCGACATTGAGCATCACTTCACCGACAGAATAATTTCCGCTCACCGCGATCACCCTTCCGACGAGTCCTTCTCCCGTGACGATCGGCATCCCCGGACTCACGCCGTCGTTGTCGCCGATATTCAGCGTGATCGTATTGCGAAGCAGGTTGAGGTTCTTTGCCACGATCTTGCCGGCAATGAGGCTCGTGTGTGTCGATTCTTTCAGCGCGATCATCGAACGCAGGCGCATGTTTTCCAGCCGAGCTTCGCGGAGCTGGTTCACTTCATCGGCGAGGTTCACGTTCATCTGCCGCAGCAGTTGATTCTCGTGTTGAAGCGCGAAGATATTTGGGATGACGGCGAAGGTTCCCTGAAGCGTGCCGACCACGCCAACCGTCAAGGAGCGGATTCGCCGCACCTGCTCATTGTCGTTCTGCGTCAAAAGAAGGATCGAGAGGAGAACAAGGAAGGAGAAGACAATATACTCTTTGAAGAGGAAGTAGAATTGGTAGAAACGCTGCATGAGCAATTAATACTGAAGAATGAACAATGAAGAATGAATACGAAGAAACTACGCGGTACTTATTTATTCATTATTAATTCTTCATTATTCATTGAATTAATACCTTCGGCTCTTGATGAGCACCTTCGAATAATGATTCAGGTTCTCGAGCACTTTGCCCGTTCCACGCACGACGGCAGTAAGAGGGTCTTCGGCGACGTGAACGGGAAGATTCGTTTCGAGGCGCAGCCGCTCGTCCAGTCCTTTCAGCAGCGCTCCTCCGCCGGAAAGCATGATGCCGCGGTCGAGAATATCCGAGGAGAGCTCGGGCGGTGTGCGTTCGAGCGTCAGCTTCACCGCATCGACGATCTGCTGGATGCATTCGTTCAGCGACTCACGGATCTCTGCCGAGCTGGCTTCCGTCGTTTTCGGGATCCCGTTGACGAGATCGCGCCCTTTCACCTGGATCGCCACCTCCTCTTTCAACGGCATGACCGATCCAACTTCGCATTTGATCGCTTCCGCGGTCCGTTCCCCGATGAGGATGTTGTGATTCTTTTTGAAGAATTGGATGATCGCCGAATTCATTTCGTCTCCTGCGATGCGGATCGATTCTTCGTTGACGATGCCTGAAAGAGCGATGACGGCGATCTCAGTAGTTCCGCCGCCGATATCGACGACCATGTTTCCTACCGGGTTGTCGACGTCGAGACCAACACCGACCGCCGCGGCCATGGGTTCGGCAATGAGATGCACTTCCTTCGCTCCGGCATGTTCGGCCGAATCGCGCACCGCGCGTTTTTCAACCTCTGTCACCCCGCTTGGAACGCAGATCACGATCCTCCTACTCGGCAGCCAATTGGCATGGATCTTTTTGATGAACTCGCGCAGCATCCCTTCGGCAATTTCAAAATCGGCGATGACGCCGTCCTTCATCGGTCGGATGGTCCTGATGTCGCGATGGGTTCTTCCGAGCATCTCTCTCGCTTCGTTTCCTATTGCGACGATCTTTTTGGTGTTGCGATCAAAGGCGACGATCGAAGGCTCGTTGAGGACGATCCCTCTGCCTTTCATATGAATTAACGTGTTCGCAGTGCCGAGGTCGATCGCGAGGTCTGCCGAGAAAACGGAAAAAATTCCCATGGTGTCGAAAAGTTAAAGTTAAGTAAATGTCTACCGAGGATACATGTAATAGGATATAATCGTTGTGCGCTAAATCAGACCCCCTTTATTCGGGTCAAAAAAAGCAAAATTCCAGGGTGATTAGTGCTTGAAATGTCTCACGCCGGTGAAGACCATCGCAATATTGTTCTCGTTCGCCGCTTTGATCACTTCCTCATCCCGAACCGAGCCCCCCGGCTGAATCACTGCTGTTGCCCCCGCTTTCACGGCGGCGAGAAGGCCGTCGGCAAAAGGGAAGTACGCATCCGATGCCACGACAGTGTGTTGAAGCGATAGCCCCGCATCTTCGGCTTTACGGACCGCCAATTTCGACGAATCGATGCGCGACATCTGCCCGGCCCCGATGCCGATCGTCCGGTCTTTTGCGGCATAGACGATGGCGTTAGACTTTACATGCTTGACCACCTTCCAAGCGAAAAGCATTGCGTCCAGCTCGTCTTCCGTCGGTCTCCGTTCAGTGACAATCTTGAGGTCGTCGGCGCCGATCCGCACGTTGTCGGGAGTTTGCACGAGAAGCCCGCAGGTCACTTTTCGGACGTCGAGTTCGATCACCGAACGCACATCGCCGATCTGTTGCATAAGCCGCCTGTCCTTTTTCTTCATGAGGAATTCGAGCACATCGGCGGGGTAAGACGGCGCAATGATGATCTCCGTAAAAATCTGATTGATGGCCTCGGCGGCGGCCATATCGATCGGGCGGTTGAGCGCCACGATGCCGCCGAATGCCGATTTCGAATCGGTGGAGAGGGCACGCTGGTACGCTTCCGCGATCGATGAACCTTTCCCGACTCCGCACGGGTTGGTATGTTTAACGATGACAGCTGTCGGTTCGGCGAATTCCGAGAGAAGATGCACCGCCGCCGTCGCGTCGATGATATTATTGAACGACAACTCTTTGCCGTGCAGCTTCTTGAAGCAATGCTCAAAATCGCCGTAGAGTGCCGCCCGCTGATGCGGGTTCTCACCGTAACGAAGGTCGGAAATTTTTTTCAGCGAGAACGTGAGCGTGTCCGGGAATTGTCTCTCTTCGCTCGCGCCGCGCCGCAAATATTCGGCAATGACTGCGTCGTAGTACGCGGTGTGGCGAAATACCTCCTGCGCGAACATGAAACACGATTCTTCGCTGATCGATCCGTTGCGCTCCCGCAGCTCGTTGAGAACTTTAGGATAGTCTTTCGGGTCGACGACGACGCAGGCGAACCGGAAATTTTTTGCCGCCGAGCGAAGCATCGTCGGTCCGCCGATGTCGATCTGCTCGATCGCCTCGTCGCGCGTCACCCCGTTCCTGTCGATGGTCTCTTTAAACGGATAGAGGTTGACGACAACCATATCGATGGGCTGTATGTGAAGGTCGTCGAGCTGCTTCCGATGGACCGGATTGTCGCGTACCGCCAGAATGCCCGCATGAACGGCGGGGTGGAGCGTCTTTACGCGTCCGTCGAGAATTTCGGGGAAACCGGTAACGTCCGAAACTTGTCTCACCGGAATATTGGCCGATGACAGGAGTGTATACGTCCCGCCGGTCGAGATCAGCTCCACGCCCATCCGTTGCAGCTCCGAAGCGAATTCGACTATCCCATCCTTGTTCGATACGCTGAGAAGTGCACGGCGAATTTTTAACAATGAAGGCCTCTTCCTCAGTACTCAATCACGCAACAGCACTTTGCCGTTGTCGACGCTCACCCTATTTTGGGCGAACAGTTCCACCGCTTGCGGCAGGAGCCGATGCTCGA
>DATJXA010000116.1:0-30053 GCA_035500675.1 Bacteroidota bacterium
TTGCCGTTTTACTTACCCTGCTGCTGTTATTCCTCTCGGGCGAAAACGTAGAGTTGCGGGGTCAGAACCTCGATTCATTGGTCCACCACGCAATCATTTTCTCCGGCAACCAGCTTAAACGGTCACTCGTCGAGTTGGACGATACTCTTTTATATCCGCGTGCTACCGATAGCAACGGATATTGGATGAAGGTGGCTCCGGGCGATTGGACGAGCGGCTTTTTTCCGGGCTGTTTATGGTATGGCTATGAACTCACCGGCGATACCGCATTTCGCAATGCTGCGGAGCGATGGACTGCAGGTTTAGCCGGCCAGCAGGTCAACGTGCATACACACGACGTCGGGTTCATCATGTTCGACAGTTACGGTAACGGATATCGCATTCATCCAAACGCGGAATACAAAAATATTCTTTTGCGATCGGCTCAGTCGCTTGCAACCCGCTTTAATCCAAAAGTCGGCTGCATTCGGTCGTGGGACAACAGAAAATGGCAGTTCCCCGTGATCATTGACAATATGATGAACCTCGAACTGCTATTTTGGGCGTCGAAAAACGGCGGCGGACAGGATCTGTATGATATCGCCTTCAGCCATGCTTTAAAAACTATGGAACATCACTTCCGGAGCGACGGAAGCACATACCATGTGGTCGACTATGACAGCGCGACGGGGCGGGTGCTATCGAGGGAGACCCATCAAGGCTATGCGGATGAATCCGTTTGGGCGCGCGGGCAAGCATGGGCCATTTACGGATTTACCATGTCCTACCGGGAAACGAGGGATCCTCAATTTCTTCAAACAGCCGAAAAAGCAGCTGCATATTTTATCGGCCATTTACCCACGGATGGTATCCCATATTGGGATTTCCTGGTTCCGAACATCGAGCGTCAACCCCGCGATGTGTCGGCTGCGGCAATCGCCGCATCCGCGTTAATCGAGCTGAGTACTTATACGAAAAATTCCGAGAATAAAGGGGCATATGAGTCGGCCACAAAAAAAATCCTCTCGTCGCTTTGCCAGCCGCCCTATCTCGCAGAGGGAACAACTTCTTCAGGAATTTTGAACCACGCTGTAGGAAATTATCCGGCACATTCGGAAATCGATGTGTCATTAATCTATGCCGACTACTATTTTTTAGAATCATTGCGCCGATATCAACGCATGACGCTCCAGTAGTCAGCATTATTCGCGCTTCAAGAAATGGCTTTTTGTTGTCTGCCACGTGCACGTGCAAAAATTCATTTCATCGTATTTTCATCTGTCGCTGGTATATTTAAAAAATTATTTTGAGGATAACTCGTGGAGTTAGGATGGTGAGAAGAATATGTGCCGTGCTGGTCGTCTCTTGTGCAATAACAGTGAGCATGTTGGGTCAGCAAGAGCGGCCGACACAAGTTGGACTGGCGATCACGGGAAGGATTTTCGATGCATCAACAAAAGCTCCGTTAGAATATTCGAATGCGATCCTGTTCGATCAAACCGACAGCGCCGAAGTAACAGGGACGGCGACAAATAAACTGGGAAAATTTACCCTGCAGGGAATTAACCCGGGCTCGTATTACCTGTATGTTCAGCTTATTGGATATGCGACAAAGAAAGTCAACGGGATTTCCGTCAGCGCTTCAGCGCCTATGACGGATTTGGGCTCTATCTATTTGAAGCCCACAAACATCAATTTAAAGGATGTTGTCATCGAAGGAAGACGATCCCCGATCACCTACCAGCTCGATAAGAGAGTTGTCGATGTAAGCCAGATGCATACCGCAGTATCGGGGACGGCGGCGAACGTTCTTGAGAACGTTCCATCAGTGAGCGTCGACGTCGACGGGAACGTCAGTCTCAGGGGGAGCACAAATTTTCAAGTGTTGATCGACGGACGCCCTTCGGTCATGAGCGCCCAGGATGCACTGCAGCAGGTGCCTGCCAGCTCGATTCAAAATATTGAGATCATGACAAACCCATCGGCAAAGTACGACGCGACCGGAAGTGCGGGAATCATCAACATCGTTCTTAAAAGGAATTCGAACCTCGGTTCAAGCGGGATCGTCGAACTCATGGGCGGGCTGGCCGACAAGTATGCAGGCGATTTTCTTTATCAATATAAAGCTCCCTCTATAAGCTATAACGTGGGTTTAGATTTTAACCGCAGATCCTACCCGGGGACAAATAAGCAGGATAAGCAATTCATCAACGTCGATACGACCTCGTACCTCAACTCGAACGGCACGATGTTATGGCAAAGAATTTTATCCAGCATCAGGGCTGGAGTAGATTTCGACGTAAGCGAGAATCAAAACATTTCGCTGGGCGGGAGCTACGGCTCGCGAGCTTTCCATAGAAATTCAACCCTCAATTACGATCAATGGTCTACCGTCGATCCGAACGCATTTTATTATTTGAACAATACCAACCATAATCATTCGGGCAATTACTATGACCTGAACAGCAGCTATGATTACAAACCGGGCCGGGAGAGCAGCGAGCTGAGCGGAGAGGTGTCCTTTAGGCATAATAGTTCGAACGAAGCGTCGACGAGCATTGCCACTGAAAACAGCAGTCCGATCAACGGCACGAACACGACAGAGCTGGGCCCGCAGAACGAACTGAGAGGAAAATTTGATTACACGTTACCGTTGAGTGCTTCCGAAAAATTCGAAGCGGGGTCTGAATTTTTCAGCAGAGTCTCGCAGGACATCAATAAATTATACACGTTCGATTCGACGGACGACCGTTACGATTTTCAGTCGCTGTTCAGCAACACGAACGATTTTAACCGTACGCGCTTTGCGGCCTACTCGATCTTGTCCAATCAGTGGGATAGCCTCTCTGTGCAGGTGGGAGCGCGCGCCGAATATACTTATCAACGAGTGAAGTTGGAAGAGATCGGCCAGCAGTTTTCTTTGAACCAATGGAATTTTTTCCCTTCAGTACACACATCGCTTAATTTCGCCGGAGGCAGTCAGGTGACGGCAAGCTTCACCCGCAGGATCGAACGGCCCGACGGCGGAGACCTTGAGCCGTTTTATACTTGGATCGACGCAAACAATGTCCATATCGGGAACCCGACCCTAAAGCCGGAACTGATCGACTCTTATGAAACGGGGTTTCAAACCTATTTCGGCGCAATTTCTCTTTCGGACGATTATTATTGCCGTTTCACACACGACAAAATGGAAGACATCAACTCTGTCTACGCGGATAACATCACCCTCCGGACAGTGGCAAATGTCGGAACCGATCGATCGCTTGGGACGGAAATTGCGGTGCTTTGTAATCCCGTCAAGTTGTGGGAATTGAATTTGATGGGGGACGTCTATGATTACAAAATTTATGGGGCCGTGGTGGACCAATCATTTTCCCGAGAGAGCGTTGACTGGAGCATTAAAAACAATAACTCATTCAAACTGTCTTCTTCCACATCTCTGCAGGTGAATGTTCGGTATTACAGCCCTTCGGTCTCTGCTCAAGGAAAGTGGGGCGAATATTTTTCCACAGACATCGCACTGAAGCACGACATCATACCCAACGCATTGTCGTTAACCTTTCAGATTGACGATGCGCTCAAAACCGATAGACGCGAATTTACTTCCCAGGGCGTTGATTTTTACAACTACAACTACTATTCCCACCAATCTCCTATCGTTATGCTTAACCTGAAATACAATTTCAACAATTTTAAGGAAGAGAAGCAATCCAGCGAGGATCAACAGGATAACGGGATGGGAAATGAATAGGGTGCGCGTGAGAAACTTCGATGCCCGGAAAAAAGTCGGCCTCGGCGCGTGTGTCTTGGTGTGTCTACTCTTTTTTTCGTCGGCAGTTTTCTCGCAAAAAAAATTTCTCTTCGACGCAACAAAAGCAGAGACCGCCGGCAACGCCGATTGGGTCATTGACGAAGACAATAATGTGCAGGCAAGATATCCGACGCCGAACCAATCAACGGTGACCGCTTCCACTCCCGAAAATTATTGGACGGGCGCGCTTTCTTCCTGGGGAATTGCGCTCGTTAAACTTGGCGACAGCGTAGAAACCCTTCCGCCCGGGAAAGCTATTTCGTATGGCGACAGCACTAACCCGCAGGACCTTTCGAGCTACGACGTTTTCATCGTTGATGAACCCAATGTTCCTTTTACTGCGACGGAAAGAAATGCCATCGTGCAGTTTGTGAAAAACGGGGGTGGGTTGTTTATGATCTCCGACCATGAAGGCGCCGACCGCAACAACAACGGGTGGGATGCTGTGCGCGTGTGGAACGATCTTTTACGGAATAACTCCGTCCAATCCCTTCCTTTTGGGTTTTTGATCGACTCGACCAATTATTCCGAAACGACAACCAATATTCTTTCATCCTCGACCGATCCGATTCTCAACGGCCCAGCCGGGAAGGTCACACAGCTCCAGTATAACAACGGCGCAACAATGACGCTCAACCCTGCAACGAATACGTCCGTGCATGCATTGATCTGGCGCAGCTCCGCTCAGCAAGGGTCGACCAATGTGATGTGCGCTTCCAGCTTATTCGGCAAGGGCCGGGTCGTGATCATCGGGGATAGCTCGCCTGCCGACGACGGTTCGGGCGCATCCGGAAATTCGCTCTATAATGGATGGCTCGGCCCGGTCGATCATTCATACCTTCATTTAAATGCATCTTTGTGGCTTGCAAAGATCACGGATGTCACATCGGTCGGCGAAAATTCACTCCAGCCTCTTCATTTCGAGCTCTTTCAAAATTTTCCGAACCCGTTCAACCCGTCCACAACCATTCGTTACACATTGCCGGCAAGGAGTGCAGTGCGCTTGCGGATATTCAATGTCCTTGGTCAAATGGTCACGGAACTCGTGAATGCAGAACAAGCCCCCGGCGATCAGTCGGTCGTCTGGAATGCCAATGTTGCGGATGGGGTGTATTTCTATAAGATAGAGGTAACTGAAACGAGCGCGCCGAGACAGCGGATGATAGACGTGAGAAAGATGGTCCTATTAAAATAGCCTTCAACAATAAAACAACCGTTTAACCCCTTTCGATGTTTTTGACACTTTGGTCCTTTTCTTAAATCCAAGGACGAAAAGCCCGGCAGTTAGAGTCTTCTTTTCCCCCGCTTTAGATATAAAAAACCTGCCAATATATTCATTTCTTTCAACACTCCGGTTTTGCATCCATTTTTTCGAGTAGTTTTTTCTTCTTGTTATCGCTCACCATAACTCGGCTATCTCATCATCTTCGAGAAAGGTCATTCATCCATAGATGATCCAGGAAAAAAATATGAAAGAAAAATCCTCGTGTGCCAAACCTTCAGGTCGTATTACTTTTTAAAATTGCAGAATGTTACGAACCCCCTTGCCAATGTTTGAAAGAATTTATTATCTTTAAGTTAACAGAGGTTCGGTTAGGAACCGGTTTGCCGGCTGGTTTATTGCGCATCTATAAGTAAATTTTCCCTAGCCCTATCCGTTGCTTCTTACCTATTTGCCTTCATTGCCGCCAGACAACGTACAGTCGCGCTGATTTAGGAGAGAAATATTGGCTCAGGTTTTTCATCCAAGCATGAAGGTCATTTCGCGCGCGAGTATCGTCCTTGCGCTCTTGACCCTCGGCGTCATCTCTTGGACTGCGGTTGCTCTCTATAACGCCGGCTACACCACTAACGTCAAAAGACCCGTCATTCAACCGATCCCGTTCAGCCACTTGCATCATGCGGGCGAGCTGGGAATCAGCTGCGAATACTGCCACACATCCGTCGAGACTTCTTCGTTTGCGGGCATACCTCCGACTTACACTTGCATGACATGCCATTCGCAGATCTGGACATCAAGTCCGATGCTCGAACCGGTGCGTTACAGCTATCGGACAAACACGCCGCTGGAATGGATTCGGGTGAACGACCTTCCCGACTTTGTGTACTTTAACCACAGTATTCACATCGCAAAAGGCGTTGGATGCGTGACATGTCATGGACGTGTCGATGAAATGCCCCTGACGTGGAAACAAAACACGCTCTTCATGTCCTGGTGCCTCGACTGCCATCGCGATCCGGCAAAATATCTTAGGCCCAAAAAAGAGATTTTTAACTTCGCGTATCGTCCCGTCGTTGACCAGCTCACCCTCGGTAAAGAATTGGAAAAAGAGAACGAGGTTCAGGTCAAACGACTTACCGACTGTTCAGTGTGCCATCGCTAATAAAGGAATTATTTTGAAAAACCCGATCGATATATCAGCGCTTAGGAGTCTGCTCGCCGGACAAAACGGTTCGAGGTATTGGAGGAGCCTTGAAGAAGCGGCTGGAACTCCCGAGTTCGAAGAATATCTTCATACGGAATTTCCCCGATTAGCGTCCGTCATGGATAGTTCCGTTAGCAGGCGCAGATTTCTCCAGCTGATGGGAGCGTCGATCGCTCTCGGCGGATTGGCGGGATGCACGAAACAGCCGGCAGAGAAAATTATTCCGTACGTCAAACAGCCGGAGATCCTCGTCCCGGGAGAACCGCTCTATTTCGCCACTGCGATGCCTCTCGATGGGTTCGGACACGGCGTGATCGTGACGAGCAACATGGGAAGACCCACGAAGATTGAAGGCAATCCCGACCATCCTGCAAGCCTCGGCGCGACGAGCGTTTTCGCACAAGCGTCGATCCTGACGCTCTACGATCCGGATCGCTCGCAAATCATCACAAACAACGGAACGATCAGGACGTGGCCGGAATTTCTCGAAGCTCTCGATGCGCCTCTTAATGCACAGCGATCGTTGAAAGGATCCGGACTACGCCTTCTTACGGAGCCGATCACTTCCCCGACGCTCGCTTCACAGATTGAAACCTTCCTGCATCAATTCCCCAACGCGCGATGGCATCAGTATATGCCTCTGAACAACGACGCCGAACGCGAAGGAAGCCGTCTCGCATTTGGCGAAATGCTTTCTCCGCGTTACTCGTTCGATAGAGCGGACGTTGTTGTCTCGTTCGATGCAGATTTCCTGATCGAGGGACCGGCGAGCGTTCGGGCGATGAAAGAATTCTCTCAACGACGACGGATCTCCTCCGAGAAGGAATCGATGAACCGGCTCTACGTCGCCGAGTCCGCCGTCACTAACACGGGAACGATGGCCGACCACCGTCTGCCAATACGCTCGGCAGAAATCATGAATCTCGTACGGTCAATCGCAAATCGACTCGGAGTTCCGGGAATCTCGGGAGGAATATCGCTTAATAACCCCCAAGTTGAGAAATGGGCAGAGACAGCCGTAAAAGATCTCCGTCAACACCGAGGCTCCTCTATCGTTATCGCCGGACGGCATCAGCCCGCGGTCGTTCATGCCATGGTCGATGCGATGAACGAGGCGCTCGGCAATTTAGGGAAGACAGTTTTCTTTACCAATCCCGTCGAAGCCAAGCCCGAAATTCAATTGGATTCACTGAGACAGCTTGTGAATGAAATGAAGAGCGGAAGCGTCGACATGCTTGTGATGCTGGGAGGCAATCCCGCATACACAGCGCCGGCCGACCTGCAGTTCGCCGACGCTCTCAAGAACGTAAAGTTCAGCGTCCGTCTCGGTCTCTATAACGACGAGACTTCTGCGGCAAGCACGTGGCACATTCCCGAGACGCATTACCTGGAATCGTGGAGCGATATCCGCTCTTTCGATGGAACCACGAGCGTCGTTCAGCCGTTGATCGCACCCTTGTACGACGGCAAGTCTTCGCACGATATGCTTGCTGAGCTCACCGGCAGCTCCGGCGTTAAAGCGTACGATACAGTGCGGAATTTCTGGAAAGAGCGCAGCGGGAAATTAGACTTCGAGCAGTTCTGGTCCAACGCGTTGAACAAAGGAGTTATTGAGAACACAACGCTCTCAACAAAAAATGTCCGGCGATCAAATAGCGTGAACCTCGAACCGCTGCTTAGCAAAGAATCCGATGCCGCTCCCTCGTCGATCGAAATTGTTTTCCGGCCCGACCCCTCAATTTGGGACGGACAATTCGCGAACAATGGATGGCTGCAGGAACTTGCTAAGCCGGTCACAAAGCTCACGTGGGACAATGCCGCGCTCATCGCCCCCGCCACAGCACAGCATCTGTCTTTAAACAACGGCGATGTCGTCGAACTGAAAGCCGACGGTCGCAGCATCGAGGCCCCTGTTTGGATCGTTCCGGGGCATGCTGAAAACTCCGTCACACTCACGTTCGGTTATGGACGAACGCAGTCCGGTAACATCGGCACCGGCATCGGCAGCAATGCGTACGCACTTCAGTCGTCGCTTCATCCTGGATTTATTTCGGGAGTCGCACTCGCGCGCACCGGAGCGCATTACGACCTTGCGACGACACAGCAACATCACGCGATGGAAGGACGAAACCAGGTGCGGGTTGCGACGATCACGGAATTTGTCGCCGACCGTGAATTTGCAAAGAAGCTCGATGAAGAGCCTTCGCCAGATCAGACGCTGTATCCGAAAGTGAATTACGAAGGCCATGCATGGGGAATGTCCATCGACCTTAACTCATGCACGGGATGCAATGCATGTGTGATCGCATGTCAATCTGAAAACAACATTCCGATCGTCGGCAAGGAACAAGTGCTCAACATGAGAGAGATGCAATGGATCCGCATCGATTCGTATTTCAGCGGAGACCTCGACAATCCGGCGATCCTTCACCAGCCAGTTCCGTGCATGCATTGCGAGAACGCGCCGTGCGAACTGGTATGTCCCGTCGGTGCCACGGTGCACGATTCCGAGGGATTAAACACGATGGTGTACAATCGCTGCATCGGCACCCGGTATTGTTCGAACAATTGTCCGTACAAAGTGCGCAGGTTCAATTTTTTGGAATACAATGAACCGAAAGCTCCGACGCTGAAAATGCTGGAGAATCCGGACGTCACTGTGCGAAGCAGAGGCGTCATGGAAAAATGCACTTATTGTGTCCAGCGAATCAACGAGGTGAGGATCCGCGCCGAAAAGGACGGCCGCGAAATTATGGACGGCGAGATCAAAACTGCGTGCCAGTCCGCGTGCCCTGCCGAGGCCATCGTGTTCGGCGACATCAACGAGAAGAAGAGCGCCGTGACAAAACTGAAAGCTGAACCGAGAACGTACAGCTTGCTCGGTGAGCTTAATACGAAACCTCGGACAACGTACTTGGCAAAAATTACAAACCCAAACACCGACATGAACGGTAAGAGCTGATGCCGGCCACATCCGACAACTCGGCTGCTCAAAGCGAGGTCCTGAATCGATTGGGAATGTCCCAACCCTTGATTCGTCCGGGAGAGGACTATCAATCGATTTCCGAGCAAATCAGCAACAACGTCCTCGATCACAAGACTCCCAAAGGTCTGCTGTTCGGACTCTTTCTGACGTTCTCGCTGGTCATGCTCCTCTTCGCCGCGATCGGGTATCTCTTTATGAAAGGCATCGGGATCTGGGGCGTGAAGATCCCCATCGGCTGGGGGTTTGCGATCGTCAACTTCGTGTGGTGGATCGGCATCGGCCACGCCGGCACACTCATCTCCGCCATCCTGCTGCTGCTCCATCAGCACTGGAGAAATTCGATCAACCGGTTTGCCGAAGCGATGACGTTGTTCGCGGTCGCGTGCGCCGGTCTCTTCCCGCTTCTGCATCTTGGCAGGCCATGGGTGTTCTATTGGATACTTCCACTTCCCGAGACGATGGGACTATGGCCGCAGTGGCGCAGCCCTCTCGTGTGGGACGTCTTCGCGGTCAGCACCTATTTCACAATTTCTCTTGTCTTCTGGTTTGTTGGATTGATCCCCGACCTCGCGACGATGCGCGACCGCGCCACGAAGAAATGGGTTCAGGTCATTTACGGAATTCTCGCGATGGGCTGGCGCGGTTCGGCGCGCCATTGGCACCGGTATCAGACGGCGTATCTCCTTCTTGCGGGGCTTGCGACGCCGTTGGTCATTTCCGTTCATAGCGTGGTGAGTTTCGACTTCGCCGTCGGAATCGTCCCCGGCTGGCATTCGACGATCTTTCCGCCATACTTCGTCGCCGGGGCGATTTATTCCGGCTTCGCGATGGTGCTTACGCTCGTCATTCCGACGCGAAAATTTTATCACCTCGAAAGCTTCATCACCGAACGGCATCTCGACAACATGGCGAGAGTGATGCTCGCGACCGGTTTGATCGTCGCCTACGGGTATATGATGGAAACATTCTTCGCGTGGTACGGCCAGAACAAATTCGACCATTTCATGATGTTGAACAGGATGTTCGGACCGTACACCGAAGCATACTGGATGCTCATCCTTTGCAACATCGCCATTCCGCAGGCTCTCTGGATCAAGCGCATCCGTCAAAATCCCGTCACGCTTTTCATCATCTCGATCATCATCAACGTCGGCATGTGGCTGGAACGGTATGTGATCGTCGTAACGAGCCTCCACCGTGATTTTCTTTCGTCGTCGTGGGGAATGTATTATCCGACGTTCTGGGATATTGCGACGTTCGCCGGGACGATCGGTCTTTTCCTCATGCTCATGTTTATGTTCATTCGCGTGATGCCGATGATCTCGATGTTTGAATTGAAAGAATTATTGCCGTGGTCTCCGCGCGTTCAGGCGGTCAGAGCACGAAGGAAGGAACGGTGATGGAGCATCCCCCGATCTTCGGCCTCATGGCTGAATTCGGCTCGCCCGAAGAAGTGGTGCAAGCTGCCCAACGCACATGCGAGCAGGGTTACACTCGTACGGACGCTTATTCTCCTTTTCCGGTCGAGGGACTGTACGAAGCGCTCGGAGCGCGAAAGAGCCGACTGCCTTTGCTAGTGCTGTGCGGCGGGATCGTCGGTGGACTGAGCGGATTTTTCATGCAATATTATGCCGCGGTCTTTGGCTATCCGCTCAACATCGGCGGGCGGCCGCTCAACAGCTGGCCGGCGTTCATTCCAATCACTTTTGAGCTGACGATCCTCGTTGCGGGACTTAGCGCGGTTGTCGGAATGCTTTTCCGGAACGGTCTTCCCCGTCCGTACCATCCGGTGTTCAATGTGCCCGGCTTCGAGCGCGCAACAACCGACGGGTTTTTCCTCTGCATCGAAGCGACCGATCCGATGTTCGACCAGCAGAAGACGGCGGCTTTTCTTAGAGGGCTTCACGCCAAGAATGTTTCGGTGGTGGACCATTGATGATTGAGAATAAAAAAATCGAGATCATAAGAAATTTTGACGTTGGAACGGTACCTCAACCCGATCACATATCTATCCTTCTTTCTCTGAAGCCAGAGAAAGAAGCAAAGAGAGCTTTTCGGAATCGGAACGCAGGCGATGCTTCCTACCCGCACAAGCCAGGAGAAAACGGCTCACACATGCACTCTGCACGTGCCTGCCGTTTTCTCAACGCACGCATCGCCCTCCACCACTCGAGGCCGCCGATTCCGATTGATAGACAATGCCTGCGTCTTAAAACGTCGAAATCGTCAGGTGCGAGCGAGGGAAAGGATTCAATCGAAGGGTTTCAATTTCGGTGCATTACGTAACTTCTTCATGACTAAGAGCCATTGGTGCACCGAAATTGTCGGCATGTGCGGTGAGGGATTGAATCCGCGTGTTACGATTTCGACAAGATTTCTCCCGCTTCAAATACTAAATAGGCGGGATGCCGTAAAGCGGCATTTGGTTACTTTCTTTCTCGGAAAGAAAGTAACACGATGACAAAAAGCTAGGGCAAGCCAAATTGGAAAATTATTTTTACAAAATGAAGCTGTTCGTCGTAATGAGCGCGATATGTCTCATCTCGTCTGGCTGCCACCTGGACATGGACGACCAGCCAAAGTACAAGCCGTTGTCCTCGAGCAGTTTCTATCATAACGGACAGTCGTCGCGGCCGTTGATCGAAGGAACCGTCCCCCGCGGCTCGGTTCAGCCGGATGAATTTCTTTATACCGGAAAAAGGAACGGCAATTTCGCCGATGCATTTCCTTTTCCGGTCACGCATCAGGTACTCGACCGCGGAAAGGATCGGTTTACCACATTTTGCACGCCGTGCCACGGTCAATTGGGGGACGGGTTGGGGATGATCGTGCAGCGAGGATTCCCGCAGCCGCCTTCGTTCCATGCCGACAGCGTACGGGCTGAGCCGGCAGGGTTTTATTTCGACGTCATCACACACGGCTTTGGTCGCATGTTCAGCTACGCTCCGAGCGTTCCCGTGAACGACCGTTGGGCGATCGTGGCGTACATCCGGGCGTTGCAGATGAGCAGACGGATCCCAATTTCCGAAATACCGGACAGCATCAAGACAAGACTTGCGGAATCTCATTGATCGCATGGTGTAGAATTGTTCACTGACCAGTTAAAAAAAATTCAGACGACCGCCGCTCTTCTCGGAGCAATTGGCGTAGCTGCATTGATCGCCGGCGCTGTGTTTTCTCCCGAGCAATTTTTTCATGCATATCTTTTCGGATACCTCGCGTGGCTCAGCGTTCCGCTCGGTTGCCTCGGACTTCTCATGCTGCATCACATGGTCTCCGGCCGATGGGGACACGCCATCCAGCGAATTATTGAAGCAGGCGCATTGACGCTTCCGCTCATGGCGATCTTGTTCATTCCGATCCTCATCGGGCTGGCCGACATCTACCCATGGGTAAACGGGGCGGATGAAGAAGCCGGGAATGTGTGGGCTGCGTACCTCAACGTCCCGTTCTTTTCTCTCCGGTGCGTTGTCTACTTCGGCCTTTGGATCGGAGCGGCGTACCTGCTCAGCCTTTGGTCCACCCGGCAAGACGAAACGCAAGACCCTCGTTACACAGAGAAATTCCGTATGTTGAGCGCACCAGGGCTCGTCGTGTTCGCACTCACGGTAACTTTTGCAGCGGTGGATTGGGTGATGTCGCTCGAACCTGGATGGTCCTCAACGATCTACGGTTTCATTTTTATCGTGGGGGATGTTCTCGCAGCGCTTTCTGTCTCCGTGCTGATGCTGTGGCTCGCAAGGGAAGAAAGCCCTTTATCAGATGTCCTGACGACGAAGCATTTTCACTATCTCGGTAACCTCCTGCTGACGTGCGTCATTCTTTGGGCATACATGGCCTACTCCCAATGGATCATCATCTGGGCCGGGAACCTGCCGGACGAAAATTCGTGGTATTTGCACCGCCTCTCCCCCGGATGGAACGGACTGGCGCTGGGTCTCATCATCTTTCATTTCTTCGTCCCATTTTTCCTTCTCCTCGGGCGCCAGTTGAAGCAGTCATTGCGCTTCCTCACGTGGATCGCGCTCGGGCTGTTCGTCATGCGATTCGTCGACATGTTCTGGATCGTTATGCCGGCGTTCCATACGTCGGGGTTTGAGATCACGTGGATGGACGTTGCCTCCCCACTGGCGGTCGGAGGAATTTGGGTATCTGTCTTCATCGCTTTGCTGAAAAAACGAGCTCTCGTGCCAAAATACGACCCGCGCTTTGCGCCGGGAGCTGCCGCTGCAGAACACTAAATGGCCGATAAGAAGAAAATCGAAATTAAATCCGAAGACCATCCTCAAGGGACATACGAAACCCGGGATGTGGACTTCAAAAAACTGATGTACGTCGGCGTTGGACTCATCGCCATCATTATTCTCATGTTGGCGGCCAATTTTTTGCTGTCGGGTTTTCTCGGAAGTTACTCCTCAAACCCCGGGGCGCCGGCCGATGTCGTTGCTTCGGGCGCTCCGGATTTTCCGACGCCGCGATTACAGCCGAATCCTGTCCTCGACTTAAAAGAGTTGAGAGAACATGAAGATTCTGTCTTGTCAACTTACGGTTGGTCCGACCGCCGTGCCGGGCTTGTGCGCGTCCCGATCGATACGGCGATGGATCTTCTGTTGAAACATGGCCTCCCTGTCTATGCCGAAGGGAAGAAATAGGAAAGGAATCCCATGAACCATAAATTGAAAACCCTTGCCGTCATCATGCTTGTCTGTGCGACAACCGTTGCCGCACAAACGGCCGACCAGCAGACTGTTTCCAAAGTATTCAAAGAGGTCGGCATCGATCAGCATCTCGGAGATTCGATCCCTCTGGACTTGACATTCCACGACGAGAGCGGCGCCGAAGTAAAGCTCGGAGAGTATTTCCACGATAAACCCGTAGTGCTCTCGCTCGTGTATTACAACTGTCCGATGCTGTGCAAAATGACCCTCGACGGAATGGTCGAATGCTTCCTCTCCATGAAGTATATCGTCAACAAAGATTTCGACGTGGTCACGGTGAGTTTCGACCCGAGCGAAACGCCGGAAATGGCCGCGGATGCAAAGCAAATGTATCTGACGCGCTACGGCCAGAAAGACGCAGCGTCCGGCTGGCATTTTCTCACCGGCGATGCAAGTTCCATCAAAAAACTGACGGAGGCGGTCGGGTTTCATTATGTCTACGACCCAAAAATAAAACAATTCGCGCATGCGACCGGTGTCATGGTTCTCACGCCGGAGGGAAAACTCTCCAGATATTTTTACGGGGTCGAATATCCCGCCCGGGATATGCAGTTCGCACTTATCGACGCATCGCACCGCGAAATCGGGTCTGCGGTCGACAAGATCCTGCTCCTGTGTTACTGCTACGATCCGACTACCGGGAAATATGGTTTCATCATTTCAAATGTGCTGCGGGCATCCGCAACGCTTACGATACTCGTCATGGGCGGCGGCATCTTTTTGATGCTGCGGAAAGAACGGAAAGCCGCGAAGGTTGCGAACGGCGGTTCGACTGCGCCCGATCACGGAGCTGACAAGGTAAACGAATGACGTCCCTGTTATCAATTTTTCCTCTATTCCCCGTCGAGGCATCGCAGCAAGCTCGCCAGATAGATGAATTGTACGTCGCGCTGGTGATCATCGCTTCGATCTTCACAGCCATTATTTTTGTCTGTCTCGCGTATTTTGCGGTGCGATACAGGAAGGGGTCTCGTGCAAACAGAGAGATGCGTCATCCGGAAAATCTTAAGCTGGAGATCGCGTGGACGGTCATTCCGTTGATCATCAGCGCCGGTATTTACGTATGGTCGGCAAAACTGTTCTTCGACCTGCACGTTGCGCCCAAGAACGCAATAGAGATCTATGTCGTCGCAAAACAATGGATGTGGAAGATAGAACATCCGGAAGGAAACCGCGAGATCAATGCCCTCCATATCCCGGTCGGTATTCCGGTCAAACTCGTGATGACGTCGCAGGATGTCATTCACAGTTTCTACGTGCCGGCATTCAGAGTCAAACAGGACGTCCTTCCGGATCGATATACGACCGAATGGTTCCTGCCGACCAAGGTCGGAACATACCATCTCTTCTGCGCCGAATACTGCGGAACGGGACACGCAAGCATGATCGGAACGGTGTATGTCATGGATCAGGCAGATTACCAGCAATGGCTCGCGGGCAAATCGGGAGAGGTTCCGCTGGCAACGTCGGGAGAGGATCTCTTCCAGCACTTCGCGTGCAGCACGTGTCATCAGCTGAACGACATGGGACGCGGTCCCTCGCTTTATGGCTTGTTCGGGTCCATGGTGCGATTACAAAACGGGCAGCGAGTGATTGCAGACCAAAGCTACATCCGGAATTCGATCTATGATCCCGGCGACCAGGTTGTCGCGGGTTATCGCGCAATCATGCCGACGTTCAGGAAACAAATAGACCCGGACCAAATGGCCGCGTTGATCGAGTACATTAAAACGTTAGGAGCCCCGGCCAAGCCGGCGAAAGGAACAAAGCAATGAAGATGGAACAAAATGTCGATTATTTAAACGTCGCATACGGCCCGAGGTCGTGGCTGTTATCGACTGACCATAAGCGTATCGCGATCCTCTACATGATCTCGATCACCTTCTTCTTCTTCGTCGGCGGTTTTTTTGCGTTGCTCATGCGTCTTGAATTGCTGACGCCTCAGGGAGACCTCGTCGCAGCGCACACGTACAATGAATTGTTCTCGATGCACGGTATCACCATGATCTTTTTCTTCCTCATCCCTTCCATTCCGGCAGTCCTCGGGAATTTTTTAGTGCCCCTCATGATCGGCGCGCGCGATCTTGCTTTTCCGAAACTAAACTTGCTAAGCTGGTATCTCTACATCATCGGCGGAATTTTTACGCTCACAGCGATGATCACCGGCGGCGTCGACACGGGATGGACATTCTACACGCCCCTCAGCACGGCCTATTCAACGACGAATGTGATACCGGTGGTGACCGGAATTTTCATCCTCGGATTCTCTTCTATCCTGACGGGCGTCAATTTTATCATTACAATTCACAAGATGCGGGCGCCGGGACTCACATGGTTCCGTCTTCCTCTATTTATTTGGGCGCAATACGCGACGAGCATCATCATCGTCCTGGCGACGCCTGTCATTGCCATTACTCTTCTCCTTCTTATAGTGGAGCGCGTGTTCGGCGTCGGAATTTTTAACCCGGCACTCGGCGGAGACCCGCTGTTGTTTCAGCATCTCTTCTGGTTCTACTCGCATCCGGCTGTGTACATCATGGTTCTCCCCTCGATGGGTGTAGTCAGTGAGCTTATCACGTGCTTCGCCCGCAAACGCATCTTCGGATATTACTTTATGGCCGCGGCCATCATGGCCATTGCTGCCCTCGGCTTTCTCGTTTGGGGCCATCACATGTTTGTCAGCGGTCAGTCGGTGTACGCAAGCATGGTCTTTTCCGCTTTGAGTTATTTTGTTGCGGTCCCTTCCGCCATCAAAGTATTCAACTGGCTTGCGACGCTCTATAAAGGCTCGATTTCATTCCACACGCCGTTGCTTTACGCGTTCGGGTTCATCGGGCTGTTCACGATCGGCGGGCTGACCGGACTTTTTCTTGCGGCGTTGGCGGTCGACGTGCATGTCACGGATACATATTTTGTCGTAGCGCACTTCCATTACATCATGGTCGGCGGAGCGGTCATGGGTTATCTCGGAGGAATTCATTACTGGTGGCCGAAGATCACGGGAAGATTGTATCCGGAAGGATGGGCCAAGTTCTCAGCGCTCGTGTTGTTTGTGGGATTCAATCTTACCTTCTTCCCGCAATTTATTCTCGGTTACCTCGGGATGCCGCGACGCTACCATGTTTATCCTCCGGAATTCCAGGTGCTCAACGTCCTTTCAACAGCCGGCGCCACGATCCTGGGCATCGGATATTTAATTCCGTTCACGTACCTGATCTGGTCGCTGCGCAGAGGGAAGCATGCCGGACCGAACCCATGGAATGCAACGGGTCTCGAATGGACGACTTCTTCCCCGCCGCCGCAGCACAATTTCGATAAGACTCCAATTGTGACGGAGGGGCCGTACGCGTATCCACCTTTTGAAAAAACAGAGGTCGTTCATGGCGGATCATAGCCAAGCCGCACACGCACATCAGTTCGACGACATCAAGCAGCAGCACGAGGCCGACAGCCTTGGGATGTGGGTATTTCTCACGACGGAAATCCTTTTCTTCGGCGCGCTCTTTCTCTGCTACGGCATTTACCGTCATGCCTACCCTGATGCGTTCGCGTCGGCGAGTCATTACATGGATGTCATTCTCGGGGGGATCAATACGGCAGTGTTACTCGGGAGCAGTCTGACGGTTGTTCTTGCGGTGCACGCTGCGCAGCATGGCGAACGCAAACGTCTCTTGGTTTTTTTGGTCATGACAATTGTTTTAGGATGCGTGTTCCTCGGCATTAAGGGACTCGAGTATTCGCACAAATTCGCCGAGCATCTCGTTCCGGGAGTCGATTTTCAATATGCCGGCCCGCAGCCCGGGGCAGCCGAGATCTATTTTGTCCTCTATTTTGTCATGACGGGCATACACGCGCTTCATCTGCTGATCGGGATTGGTATCATGACATGGCTCGCGGTCGGCGCCTCGCGGAACCGCTACGGTCCCGACTATTATGCGCCAGTGGAAGTTAGCGGCCTCTACTGGCACTTCGTCGACATCATCTGGATTTTCCTCTACCCAATGATCTATCTCATCCACGTGTACCGATGAACAACGATCCTTCCATAAGGCTGTACTTCCGCATCGGCATCATTCTTATGCTGCTCCTCGCGCTGACCATTTCGGTCGCTTACATAGACCTGGGGCCTTACAATATTGTAATCGCTCTTCTCATTGCAGCGGTGAAAGCGACACTCGTTGGGTACTTCTTCATGCACATTCGCACGAGCCCACGTCTCGTCTGGACGTTCGCGATCGGGGGGTTCTTCTGGCTTTTCATCCTCTTCGCTCTCACCTTCAGCGATTTTCTTTCCCGGCCGATCTGACGTCGGACGCCCGCCTACTGTCTCCAGAGGTACTGCACTTTTATAAAAAATTGGCGCTCGGTCTGTTCGAAGCCGTACGGGCTGTTGAAGTCGGTCAGATTGTGGGTTGAACCGGCATAGCAGATAGTGAAGGGGTTTAACTTGTAACTCAGCAGCGGATCGATCTCGACCTCTTTGCTGAACTCGTCATATTGTCCGATCAGGCGGAAGAAGATGTCCGCGCTGAACTGATAGATGCCCGTTGCCCGGGTAATGTATCCGTCATAAAAAAGCTGCTGAGTATAAAAATCCGATAAACGCGACCGCGAGTACGACAGGTCGAGCTCCAGTTGCGATGTCGGTTTAAGCGTCACGGATGTCGAAATATTATGGCCGTATCCGGTTAGAGCGAGGTCCCGATCGATGAACTTGCCGAGCTGGACGTCCGCATTGACAGAGAGATATGTCGATGGAGAAGAATTGACCTGAAACTCGGCGCGGTTGATCTTGTTGAATCGCACGCTGTGGTACAATTCTTCATTATAGGGAACGTAGATCAGATTAATGCTCGTTTGACTCTTGAATTGCAGATATAATCCGGCAACCGTCCAGCGCTGTTTACGCGCATCGTCGTAATTGAACTGCAGGTTGTTGTCCATCCATAACTGTCCCTGGTCGATGATCGAATTGACGGGATAGAAGTTATAGTAATTCTGCAGGTCGACGATCCGGAGGTCGTTTCCCGTGATGAAACCGTTTTCCGACTGAAAAGTCGGCGAGATATCCTGGTAGCTCAGGTCAAAACTATAGTTCCGTGCGTCGCGGCGAAGTTGTGCGTTGAGCGCCGTGCCGTTGTACGTTTGTCCGTCGAAGCCGGGGGTGTATCGCGTACTGCCGAAGAAACTCGAGTCGCTGAACAGAGAGAGGTCGTTGACTTCCTTCGTGTTCGACCCCAGCATCTGCCCTCGAAACGAATAATTGTCGTCGAGGAAGAGCGTCCAGTCGAGGCCGCCGGTATAGTTGTGGGCTTCGGAAAAATCCCGCGCAGTCCCAAGCACGCCGACGAACGATTGCTTGCCGAAATCGTACTTCGCACGAAGGATGTTCGAGAATGAACGCAGCGAACTTTCGACCGACCCGCTCCCTTCTTCCCCCGCGATCGTGAAAGGCGAATTGCGGTCGCTCGCGGCAAGATAGGCGATGGTCAGCCCGTCGGATTTTTCGATCAGCTTTGCCGCGGCGATCGGGTTGTTGATCATGCGCGAATAAAAATCGGTCAGCTGCGTGCCGAAAACGTCCGCGCCGTCTAAAAAGAATGGCCGCTTCTCCGAATAGTAGATCGCATAATTCGAATTGACGCTGATCTGCGTCGCGTCGGATTCCACCTGACTGAAGTCCGGGTTGATGACGGCTTCCGCGAACAAACTTGGGTTCGGCGAGAATTTCACTCCCCCTCCGACCCTCCCGTTCACTTTCCCGTTTGAAAATTCCGATGCCGGGTCTTGTGCATTTGTCAGACTGCCGGCCTGAAACCCCATCGCGTACGGAAGAATTTCCATCGTCCCCGTGGACTCGAGATCCTTCAATCCTTTGAGCGTTCCCCCCTGACAGATCGAACACGGGTCGTTCCGGTCGAACGGCGTCCATGAAAATTGCTGGCGGCTTGTACGCGGAAAGTTTCGGATGATCATGATCGTCCAGTCTTGCGATTGTTTGGACGGAAAGTGGATGCTCTTGAACGGGATCGCGATTTCGACGACATACCCCGTGTCGTTGACCGTCCCTTTTGAATACCACACGGCATCCCAGCTCGCATCTTCGTTGTTACCGGTCCTCATCAAATCGCCTTGCATGCCGTAAGGATTCGCAACGAACTCGAAGGCGCGCTGGTTGTCCTCGTAGGTATCGAGCGCGACAAAAACAAAATCGTCGTTGAAAATGTTATCGCGGTCCGAAACATGCGCGCGGATTTCCGATATCGCGTTGTCCTTACAGATGAACCCGAAATAGATAAGCCACGCGTTGTACAGGATCTTCACAAATGTCCGCTGCGACGCGGGCGTGTTTTCCCCGGGAGTAGCTTCAAAAGGACATTCGATGGTGGGCGCTGATGCCCAGCGAGGGTCTGAAAGTTTTCCGGTGAGGTCGATATCGTTCTGGATTTTTACTGCGGCGACCGAATAGTTTCGCTGATTTTTGGAAATGTCCGCGGCATCGGCAGCAGAAACGCACACGACGACTATATGGATAGCGGAAAAAGCAAAAAATTCTAAAAATCTCAACGATTCTCCGGATTTTTTTCCTTAACCCTTACGGGAAATGTACAACAAGGTTACACTAAAATGCACATCCGTTCGATCGCACAGGCAATTTGCCCGGTAGTGTCTCATTTTGGCAATAACAACAAAGAATATCTGTCATCCTGGGCAAGTGGCGCGTTTTTTGCGCCGCGCGTCGAAGGACCATGGTTCAACTCTCCCGATAAGATACATCGGGATCGCTCGCCATGACTTTGCCCAAGCTGAGACACTATCATTTGCCCCTCCATTTTTGATAACTTCCAATACATTATTATATTGAACAACCAGTCCAAAGTGCGCCTTATCGGCTATGAAACTCAAAATCATTATCGTTTCGCTTATTACGTTGGTCGCCGGCTATTTACGCTTTCATGGATTGGGCGCAAATCCTCTGTGGGTCGATGAAGCGGGATTCGGTTTCCTGGTTCAACAAGGCGGCAATCAGGAATTTATCCCTCAATGGTTCGGACAGTTGTTCGGGCTTCACAGCGAATTTGGGCTGCGGTTCCTTCCGGCGCTTTGCGGGACGCTTACCGTCCCGGCAATGTATCTCATCGCCGACAAATACAAAATTGAATCCGCTTTGTTTGTTGCTGTGTTCCCCCTGTTCGTGTTCTGGAGCAGAATGGCGCGGCCCTATGCCGTTGCCGGCTTCTTCCTGGTTCTTTCATGGCGGTACTGGTGGATGATGATCCCGGCCCTTCTGACAACCCCGATCGCCCTGGTCGGTGTAAAATTAAATAAGTGGGCGCTCGGATTATTAGCTTTGGGGTTTGTGCTCTTCCTAATTCGACCGGACGCATTCCGCGGATGGTCGCTCTTGCAACTCGGAGTGTTCAGCCGATTTTGGTATCTTCCGGCACTGACAGTAATTCTCTACATAACAAAATGGGAAAGCTTCTATTCTTCGCTGCGATCGGATATTGTCTCTTTGTGGACTTAGGAATCAGCGCGGGCCAATGGTATTCGCATGAGGTAGCGTTCTCAGATTGGCGCAATATTCCACCGGTCGATTATTCCACAAACGCGCCGCTGTCCGCCTGGTATTCCGGACATCCTGCAAAATACTTTCGTCAAGAAAATCTGCAGCAGTTCATCAACGAGCCGGATACGGTAACGCTCGGGATCGACTATTACGCCTTTTATCCGATTTCATGCAACCTCGGATCCAGATTCGGAGCCAAATGGGAAATCGATACACTTCTCCACGGGGGCGTGTTGGTCGCCAAGTCCTTCCACGGAAAATTCATTATCCACAAAGAACGATAAAAGACGGATCGTGTTGTACCCGCCATGCCCGATCAATACTCGACCGGATCTGTAACGCACAAAGGACCTCGGAACCCGTGGTTTTACCCTATTGATAGCTTCTTCTCAGATGATTATCATTATACATATTGACCGGTTGGCTGTAAAACTATGATTGAGTTCAGAAGCGAGGAGAGTTCTATGAAAACATTCCGTTGGTTCGTAGTTGTGTCGTTGTTGTCGCTCTCGTATTGCGCCTCATACGCGCAGATCACTATTCAAAAGTCGGATCTCCAGCAGATCTTTGTTCCCGGCGCAGCGGTAAAAATTTATTCTGACACGAGCCAATTTATCAATGTCGGAAAGACCGGCGGGCCGAATGTATATGACTTCTCGTCTCTTGTTTTTCCCGATTCACTCGCTTACACAATTTACTCTTCGTCTGAAATACCGCAGCTTGCCGCCCGCTTCGATCCGTCGAGCATGGTGTGGGGAGCCTCGACCCAAAACATCGGCAACAGTCCGGTCACCATGGTCACCGATACAGGGTTCATTCAATTTGCGGAGGCCAGTATTTTCCCTGACTCACAGGAATATCGGTACGATATCCCCTACGAAGAACCTTTGGCCTTTCCTGCGACCTATAACAGCCAATGGAGTACGAGCGGCGGGGGTATGGGAGTAGATACAACGTACGTCAATAATGTCAGGACAGTTGTTACCACCGGATGGAACAGCGCATCGAACTATATCATCGACGGGTTCGGGACTCTGCTTATAAAAGGAAAGTCATACCAATGTTTACGGAGAAAAGAAGTTGAAGTAGACGGATATACTTTTAAAGGGTTCAACTTTTTTACGGGCTCGGGCCTCATCTTCCTCGTCGGAAGCACGAAAGATCAGAACGATACCGGCGTAGTGAGAGCGACCCAGGTCAATATCCTCAGTTTCGGTTCGGCAGCGACATCGGTACCTGAGCTAAAAGCGATTCCGACAACGCTGTGGTTGTCTCAGAACTATCCCAATCCATTCAACCCGGCGACGGCAATTCAATTCACCGTTCCGACCAACGGCCGCGCCGTGCTTAAAGTCTTTAACGTTCTTGGGCAAGAGGTCGCAACGATTTTTGACGGAGCCGCAAAAGCCGGCGAAGTTCAGCATGCGACTTTCGATGCATCTCATCTTGCAAGCGGGATATACTTTTCGCGGCTGGAGTTCGGCGGGAAAATGGAGATGAAGAAGATGATCGTGCTCAAGTAGCGGCACAAGCTTTGGCTATTGCATTCAGCCCAGACGACAAGCCTGGGCTTTTTTATTTCGCTCCGTTCCCGATCCTAAAGAAATCCCATCGGGATATGGAACTAGAAACAAGCAAAAAACAGTCGTCTCTTTACGCCAGCAGAATTACGGAAACAAGGATCCCCAACAACCAGAGTGAGAGCACCCCGACGAGAAGCCGAAACGTCCCTTCATAGGTCTTGCGCAGATTATCGAACACGGCCATCAGCTGCATGACATCGTTCCCCTTCGACCTGATAATTGCCTCCATGAAAGTCGAGCCCTCGTATGTCCACCACCCCACAAAACCAAAAAAGGCGACCATGGAGAAAAAACCGATCGACATCAGGGAGGCGCTCAGCAAAGAGTCGATCCCCGCAAAGACCGTGATTGCGGCGCACGCGATATACATGAGCCCGATGAATTTCATCCGTTGTGCAAGAAGCTGAATGGTTGCGTTCTGAGCATTCGTAAATTCGTAGATGACCGTCTTTGGGTCCGGCGGCGCTACGTTTTCCAGATTGAAATCTTCGATGTCCATGGTTCCTCCTAAAGAGTGCATCGATTGTCGTTGTGCACAGAAAATGATCCTCCATAAAGGTAGAAAAATTTATCGTGTGGGTCAAAGGAGGGCAATGGGTTACTTTTGACAATTGACAGCAAACCTTCCGAAGGATTTCTATCTAAAATGAGCAAATGCCAAAGATTTTCAATGTTCAATCAATAAACCTTCGGAAGGTTTCTGAAAGTAGCCCACTACTCAAAGGGAGGGGGTGCTACTCAAGTTTGTATAGTCAGAATTTTCAGCGCTTTAGAGATGGTCTCGCGTGTCTTGCTGATCCCGGACGAAACCGGCAGAAGCATCCATGTTTTTCTTCGAGAACATGGATGCTTCAGTCGCTTCGCTCCCTCTGGATGAGAAATCGACCATAGGCAAACTTAAGCAGTACCGGTAGATCACTTGAGCAGTAGAAGGCGCTGCGTTTTAATATACGAACCTGCCTGCAGCCGATAAAAGTACATTCCGCTCGACATCCCTGCGGCATTCCACTGATGTGTATAATTCCCCGCCGGCAGTTGATCCGAAACAAGCGTCGCCACTTCTTTGCCGAGCAAATCAAACACTTTCAGCGAAACAAACGACCGTGAAGGAAGACCGAAAGAGATCGTCGTCGATGGATTGAAGGGGTTCGGAAAATTCTGCGATAAATAAAAACCCAGAGGGGCCGCTGCATAGGACTTTTTTGCAACGTCGAGCGCTGTTATGCTGAAAGCTTCCAGCGTGTTATCGTCCGAATTATACCTCCAGAACTTATTGTCAAAGTAAAGTTCCGCTGAAGAGCTCGGGAGAGCGTAGGCTCCAAGAACGTTTCCGTTCGCCGAATCGATTTTCCTTACGCTGTCAACGCCTGCCCACAAGCATCCGTCTCCGAAGCATAAATAATCCGGCCTGTACCCAAGCGGAAAGAAGGGGGCCGCAGGAATCTCGGTCGCATGACTCGGATTAAACTTTATGATACCCGGGTCCGGCGCGACTCCCTTCAAATTGGCTCCGACATAGAAGTTTACCCCGTCGTTTGTAAGCCCCCCAAACTCATTCGTTAGATCGATTCCCGAATTCGCCGGTAACTGGTTCGATGAATTGCTCGTCGCGAAGTCCACCTTGAATACCCCGTTGATATATCCTGAACCTGCAGGGTCGCCATATCCGCCGACTGCCCAGAATTCGCCCTTGTAAAACGTCAATCTGTTTATCCACGAGATCCTGTTTGGTGAAGATTCTTGAGCAAGAATGTATGTTGTGTTTACTTCGCCTGAGTAAGGGTTGATCTTATAGACTTTTCCGCTGGCAGCATCTTGAAAGTCATGTTTATACAGATACAACCAGCTCCCATCGTACACGATGGCAGGGTCGGTCCCCGGTTTCGTAAGATCGGGCAATTGAGTAATGGATGTTGGCGAAATAGTTTCTCTATAGAAAGGGTTTGGGTTATCTTTCGATCCATCTTCCAGTACTATGTTAATCCCTGAGATGCTGCCACCCGATATTATCGTCAAAGGAGCGAGCATCCCCTGAGGACCATAATACCCCCAAGGGTCTGTCAGCTTCACATTGTCAATGGACCCGCTCGTCATTGTCGCAACAATGTAATAGGTCGTATCGGAAAGTCCCGTTAATGTATAGCTTCCCGGAGATGCGATCGTGACAACTGCTGCCGCATTGCTGCGGGTGGCTGTGTCTGTGATCGCAACGATGGTAATTTGTCCTGTTGCAGTTCCTGTGTAAGAAATATTTCCGGAGATTGAAGATGCAATTGCTTCTGCACCTATTGCCATCACCGCAAAGATGATCAAGAATTTTGAATACGAAGTTTTCATGCTGTTCCTTTTTGTCTTATCACTAAAATAAAAAACCTCCATCATCAGAACGAATCCGGAGGCCTTTCGATCTTTTTGTTCATCTACCCGGACAGACTTGCCGTCCTACACCTCAAAAATTATGCCCTTAAAAAAATGGCATTGCAGTTAAAATTTGTGGATAAGGTTATCGGAAATGGGAAGCGAAACAGGAAGATTCCTACTTGTAGGGGACTTTCTTCGGAGAGTGACGACGTTTACATTTCCTCTAAATACTTGCGCACAAAACGGATCGCCATCGAGCCTTCTCCCACTGCCGAAGAGATGCCGGTCAAAGCTCCGGAGCGCACATCTCCCGAGGCGAAGATCCCGGGAACGCTTGTCTCCGGCATGAACGGTTCTCGCTCCAATTTCCACGAGGCGCGAAACGACGGATCCTTCGTGAGGCTGCTCCCCGTGACGATGAACCCCTTTTCGTCCTTTACGACGAGACTCTCCAGCCAGGCCGTGCCGGGCCTTGCGCCGATATAAATGAAGAGCGCTTTTGCAGGGACTGTTCTCTCTTCGCCGGTGACGGAGTTTTTTAGAGTGATCTTTTCGAGAACTTTGTCCCCTTCGACCGAAGCAATTTCCGTTTGAGGAAGGACCTTGATGTTCGGCGTCATGCCGATATTCTGAGCGAGGTAATTTGCCGCGGTCTCTTTTATCGACGCGCGCCTGATGAGGATGTTCACTTCTTTCGCAAACTTGCAGATGTGCATCGCCGCCTGGCACGCAGAATTTCCGCCGCCGACGATATACACGACCTCATCCTTGCACGCATGCGCCTCCACTGACGCAGACCCATAATAGACGCCCGCCCCCGTGAAATTATCGAGGCCCGGAATATTGAGCTTCCGGTATTCCACCCCCGTCGCAATGACGATCGTCTTCGTGTGGATCTCCGAGCCGTCTGTCATTTCAACTATTTTATACCCGTCCTGAAGGCGGATGTGCTTTACTTCCTTCGGCGTGAGAATTTCTGTTCCGAAGCGGCGCGTTTGCGCGATGGCTCTGCGGGTGAAATCGGAGCCCGAGAGACCCGACGGAAATCCTAGATAGTTCTCAATCCGCGAGCTGCTGCTCGCCTGGCCGCCGGGGTTGGTCTTTTCAATCAACAGCGTTTTCAAACCTTCGCAGGAGCCATACACCGACGCAGCCAATCCGGCGGGACCCGCGCCGATGATGAGCACGTCGTACGTTTCATGGGTTGCAGTCCGCTGGAGCCCGATGCGAACCGCGAGGTCCGGCATCGACGGGTCGGTCATCCAAGTGCCGTCTTTCAAAAGCACCAGCGGCAGATCCGCCCGTGTCACGTTCGCGCTCGTCAGATATTGTTCGGCATCTGCGTTGCTTTCAACATCCATCCATAAGAATGGGATGAGGTTTCCGGAAAGAAATTCCTTGAGGAGATGAGATTTGGGCGACCACTGGAAACCGACGATCCGGATCCCCTCATGGTCGGGCTTGTAGAGCGCTTGCCATTCGTCCAGCAGATCGTTCACGACCGGGAAAAGTTTTTCCTCGGGCGGGTTCCACGGCTTCAGGAGATAATAATCGAGCTTAATATTATTGATCGCCCGAATCGCCGCCTCGATGTCGGAGTATGCCGTGAGCAAAACGAGTTTCGCATCTGGATAGAACGCTTTTGCCTGTTCCAGGAATTCGATCCCTTCCATCTCGGGCATTCGCTGGTCGGAGACGAACAAAGCGACAGTTTCATTCTTCAGCTTCAGTTCCTTGACAAGCTCGAGCGCTTCTTTGGCGGACTCGGTGGCGCTGATGCGATACTCATCGCGATACTTGTTCCTCATGTCGCGCTGGATCGCTCTCAGGACATGCTCGTCGTCGTCGACAATGACGATGAATGGATGTTTCATTGCTTATGATTGGCTCTGTTGTGTTAAAGGAAGACAGATAAGAAACTCCGTCCGGCCCGGTCTGGAGTTCACCTTTATCTCGCCGCTGTGGCGCTTGATGATCCTGTTCACAAGATCAAGCCCGATGCCCGTCCCTTCTCCGACCTTCTTTGTAGTAAAAAATGGGTCGAAGATCCGCGAGACGATCTCCGGCGGAATCCCCGTACCGTTATCGATGATCTTCACGTTGACATTCTTGCTGTCGCATACTGTTTCAATGGTAAGCTCGCCGTTCTTGCCGAGGGCGTAAATTGCGTTGTCGATGACGTTCGTCCAGACCTGATTGAGTTCTCCGATGTAGGCCGGAACCGGAGGCAGGTTGTCGCAGAAATTCTTCTTCACGACGATCGCCTTGTCGCGCAGCTTGTATCCCAGAAGCGTGAGCGTGTTTTCAATATCCTTGTGGATATCGGTCGGCTGCAGCTCGTTTGTGCGGTCCATCTGGACGTGACTCTTGATCGCCCCGACGAGGTGCGAAATGCGGGCGGAAGCTTCTCCCAGGTCTCTGAGTATTTTCTGGGAACTAAGCAAGTTTTCAAACCAGAGAAGAACATCGACCAGCGCTTCCTTGGTCTCACTGCCGCGGATCGCGTCGAGGTCTTCCTTTGTAAATCCGGCGTCGGCGAAGGGTTCGATGACCTTCAGGTTTCCCGGGAGGCCGTGGTGTTCCAGCCATGCGGCGATCTCATCTTCGCGTTCCATCCGTTGCAGCGCGGAGAGCTTCTTGTTCGCGTCAAGATGTTTTGCGGCGACCTTGTTCCGAAGGTTTTCGATGTGTTCCGCGCCGATATTGTGTCGAAGAAGTTTTTCAGTCAGCTCATAGTTGAGGTTCAGACGCATGGTCAGTTCAGAAGAGATCCTGTTGATCGCAGAGGCGGGATTATTGAGCTCGTGGGCGATGCCGGCGGAGAGTCTTCCCAGCGCGCTCACCTTTTCGTGCTGCATTTGCGTCGTGGCGAACGTCCGCGCCCGCTCGGTCATGTAGCCGATAAGGCGCTGGACGAATGCCGGGTTGAGCTGCTCGAGTTCCTGAAAATATTTTTTATGGAGGGCGAAGCGCCCGGTTGTGCCGACCGCGTACGCGTACCCGGGAGAGCTCTTCATTCGCGAGTAAGGAATGAGTCCCCCGACGCCGCCCGTGACCGCATCATTCCGAAACGTATAATAGTACACCTGCTGTCCGTTGACGTCCATATAAAAATCGACTCGCCCTTCAAGGACGAACCACATCACGTCTGCGGGTTCCCCGATTTTAACGATCTGCGTGCCGTCTTCGTATTCGGCATACTCGACACGCTCTGCGAGCCATTGCAGATGTTCGTCCGGCAAGTCGCTGAGAGCAATAATGCGTTTTAATTTTTCTGTCGTTTCGGTCTGCATGCGGACGAGAAATTACACGGATACTCTTTGCGAAAGTATTATCTATTGTTGATCACTATTCGGGACGGCACAACGGCAGGAAACATTCCGGCAGAAAGATCGTGAAAAAACCACGTATAAGTCAAATGGTGTTTATGACACAAGCTTTTAAGGGTATTTTCTTCTCGTTCCTAACGTCTCGTTGGGAACGAGTACGATTACCAATGGAAATGCAACGGCCTCCGTTCGGGCCACAACACCGTTTGCCCCTTCAGCGCAAAAAAAAGTACAAAAAAAGTTTGCAAATCATTACACCTTTTGGTATATTGTATTTATGGATCAACTACGGAATGTTCTGACCGCCATCTCCCACCCGACCCGGCGAGCGATCATCGGACGACTGTCAAAAGGGCCTGCCCGATTCCTGGACATCGCACAGCCGTTCGACAATGCTTTGAACGCGGTGACGAAACACCTGAAGCTCTTGGAAAGAGCCGGGCTCATTGAGCGCAGGAAACAGGGACGTGAAGTCCTCATTTCTTTGCGGGGCGAGCCGCTCCGGGAGGTAGCAGGTTGGGTACATGAGTACGAGCAGTTCTGGAATGAACACCTCGACGAATTTGCACAGCATTTTAAAAACAAAAAAACACATAAGGAGAAGAAGCGATGACAAATCCAACGAAGACCATCGAGTTCAGCTTTGAGCGAACGATCCCTGCATTGCCGGACGAGGTGTGCGATGCATGGCTTGATCCGAAGATCCCCGGCAATCCCTGGAATGCGGCAGAAAAGTTCATACTGGATCCGAAAGCAGACGGGCTCTTTTACTGGACCCTCAAAGGGACGTCCCACTACGGCCGATTTATGGAGGTCAAGCGGCCGGGTCGAATTCAGCATACATGGGTGTCGCCGAGCACTTTAGGACAGGAGTCAATAGTGACTCTAACATTTAAAAAACAGGGAGAAGGCACGCTCATGACCCTTGTCCATTCCGACCTTCCGGATCATGAGCTGGCAAAGGGGCATGAGAAAGGTTGGAACTACTTCTTAGATATTTTCCCGGAGCAATTTGGAAATGGTTCACGCAAAAAATACCAATGGGATGAAGCTCATCCGACGGTGAGGAGGGAAAAATGAAATCGAAATTTGTTTACGTCATTTACATCAAGACTGCTCCGGAGAAATTGTGGCATGTGCTTACGACCCCTGAATTCATCAAACGATGGTGGGGCGGCGGCATAACTATCACGAGTGACTGGAACGTCGGTTCCACCTGGGTAATGAGCTATGCAGACGGACGAGTCGCCGATGCCGGCGAGATCGTCGAATTTAATCCACCCAAAC
>DATJXA010000117.1:0-30656 GCA_035500675.1 Bacteroidota bacterium
CTTATTGCAATGGCCCCCGCTCAAGGAGGGCAGGGAGGCGGCGACTTCATGACGACAATTCTCATGTTCGCCGTCATCATCGGAATTTTCTATTTTATGATCCTTCGGCCCCAACAAAAGAGGCAGAAGGAGCGACAAAAACTTCTCGATGCGATCAAAAAAGGGGATAGGGTCGTGACGTCCGGCGGAATCCACGGCACTATTATGGGGATAGAAGAGAAAACAGTGCTGCTTCAGATCGCGGATAACGTAAAAGTGAAAGTGGAGCGGAACTCCATTTCGATCGTCAATAAGGTCGGAGAAGTAGAATCGCCGAGCTAATAGTACGAGAGGTATTGTATGAATAAATTCAATTCAGTCGAAGAAGCGATTGCGGACCTGAAAAAGGGAAGGGTTGTGATCGTCGTGGACGATGAAGACCGCGAGAACGAGGGAGATTTTATCGTTGCGGCGCAGTTCGTTTCTCCCGAGATCATCAATTTTTTCACCAAGGTCGGGCGGGGCATTGTTTGCGCAGCGTTGACTGGAGAAAGGGCCAAAGAGCTTGGGTTGGACTTGATGGTGGACGCAAACACATCGCTCCATGAAACATCGTTTACCATTTCCGTCGATTACATTCATGGGACGACGACCGGTGTTTCGGCGGCAGACCGGGCTGCGACCGTCCGCTCGCTTGTCGACGCATCGACAAAACCGAGCGACCTTGCGAGGCCGGGTCACGTGTTTCCGTTGAAATCATCTCCCGGCGGCGTTCTGCGAAGAGCCGGCCACACGGAAGCGGTCGTTGACCTTTGCCATCTCGCCGGTTTGAACCCGGTCGGCGCGCTTGTCGAGATCATGAACGATGACGGCACGATGGCGCGCGTTCCTCAATTAGAGATCATCGCCAAAACGTACAAGCTCAAAATTATCACCGTGAAGTCCGTTATCGAATACCGGATGCACCGGGAAAAATTGGTCTCCCGCATCGTGAGCACCAGCCTGCCGACACGGCACGGAACGTTCATGGTGCACATGTATAAATCCGAGACGGACCAGAAAGAACACATTGCTCTTGTGAAAGGGACCATCAGTGACGATAAGCCTACCCTGGTCCGTGTACATTCAGAGTGTCTCACCGGAGACGTTTTTGGATCGCTCCGCTGCGATTGCAACGACCAGCTGATATCTGCCATGAAGATGGTCGAAAAGGAAGGGAACGGCGTTGTGCTCTATATGAGGCAGGAAGGCCGTGGCATCGGGCTGATGAATAAACTTAAAGCCTACAAACTCCAGGATGAAGGAAAAGATACGGTGGAGGCGAATGAGGCCCTCGGGTTTCGGGCAGACCTCAGGGATTACGGGATCGGCGCTCAAATATTGCGGGACCTTGGAATAACTCGCATGCGCTTGATGACGAACAACCCAAAGAAAGTCGTCGGCCTCGACGCATACGGTCTCACGATCGTTGAACGCGTGCCGCTTGAAATTGCCGCCAATACCAACAACGAGCGGTACTTGAAAACCAAACGAGACAAGCTCGGTCACCTTATCCTCGTCGACCAAGGGGGAAGAACATAATTTTCACGACAGGATATTCGACTTTTTCTGCTTGCTTCTCGTAGGAATTTCTTCTACATTCTAGAAAAGAAACGAGGGCCATTGTTCTAGCGAACGATGGCTTTTATTTTTGCCCCTTCAATCATTTGAAAAAATGGATTTCAGCGCATGACCGATGCGAACAATAACGGGATCGTTTACCTTACGCGTGAGCGGCTTGTTGAATTAGAACAAGAATTACGGGAATTAAAGGTCCATGGGCGAGCGGAGATTGCGGCTAAAATTGCAGAGGCCCGCGGCCACGGTGATCTCAGTGAAAACGCAGAGTATGACGCAGCGAAGGAAGCCCAACAGCATCTTGAATTAAAGATCTCTAAGCTGGAACTTACTCTTTCACGGGCGAGGATCCTTGAGAGCAAAGACCTTCCCAACGATAAAATTTACATTCTTTCAAACGTGACATTAAAGGACAGCAAAACAAAGAAAGTGCTGAAGTATAAACTTGTTTCGCCGGAGGAGGCAAACTTCGACGAGAACAAAATATCCGTGACGTCTCCGATCGGCAAGGGGCTGATAGGGAAAAAAGTCGGCGATATCGTAAAAATTTCTGTGCCTGCAGGCGAATTGAAATATGAAATTGTAGACATCTCTCGGTAACCGTTCCGGCCTTCGTTAATAGCTTGTTTTTTCCTCCGCGATCATTCTCATGCCTCTTAACCTCGAACTCAAAGTCAGAATCGACTCTCCTTCAACTTTTGTAAAAGCTCTTAGAAAAATTGCAGATTACAAAGGCGTCCTGCATCAAACGGACACTTATTTTGAGCTAAATGCAGGGCGGCTCAAGTTGCGGCAATTTTTAAAAGGCAAGGCGGAGCTTATCTATTATAAGAGGTCAGAAGGAAGAGGACCTCGCTGGAGCAACTATACAAGAATTGAACTTAAAGACGGAAGAGAGCTGAGGGGGATTTTGACCCGAATTATGGGAATTAAAATCGTTGTGAAAAAGAAGCGCATGTTATTTTTGTATAAATCAGCAGCGCGAGTTCATGTCGATTCTGTCAACCGGCTCGGTAATTTTGTTGAGATCGAATCAATGTCAACAAAGGGTCGGGCAAAGGCCAAATTGATATTTCATGAACTTGTCAAAGCCCTGAACATTGATAAAGCGCAGACTATACGCGGGTCTTATTCGGATTTGATGATTGCACGGTATGGGGCATTCGCCTCAACGAAACTCTCAAATGACAAAGGGACCCGTGTGCGGCCCTCTTAAAGAAGTTTTTTGAATGAGTCTCGTCCGATTGTAATTATGGGAAAAAACAAAGAGACCTTCGCCGAAGCACAATTCTATTTCTGATTTGGGTCGGTAGCTTTTTACGACCGTGCGAACTCTAAATGCCTTATTCGCGGTAATGTTGCAGTTTGAATGTTTTAGCATGCCAGCGTGTGACCTGCCGGTAAAAAACGATTGGGAATGACAAACCCCGCGAATCGTCATGCCCGCAAGTTTTTGGCTGACATCCAACCCGTAACACTATTTGTTCGTGTCTCAGTTTGAAAATGAACCGGACACTCGAACTTTTGGGCCAGTTCAATAGCAAAGGCTTTTAACGGACTTAAAGAGAAAAGTGTCCGGTTCATTTCTGCATTAGCAACCTGACACACTACCCTTTATTCGGTAGTGGGGTCTTTTGAAATAAGGTATTCGCTGTATATTGCTTTTGAGATATTGACTTTAATGGGGGATTGACTCTGAGGTTGTGTTTTGATACTTTCTCTTCGGGGCGGGGGGTTCTAATCTAATCGTTTCCCACCCCTATTATTCTCCCACCTAAAATATCGGGGTAAACTATGGCACAACGAAGACGCGTCTCTTGTATTAACAAGAGCGATCGGTACAATCCACACGAGAGAATCATAAATGTCGGCGGCGTTGAGAATCACCTTAACTGGAAAATGAGCCAACCGGATGCCATTAAAGGCATACTCGCCAAAACTCATTCCTTTTATGTCCAAGCCGGTGGCTATACGACAGAAGTAGAGGTCGCATATCATCAACAACATCCGTATCTGAGAACCGTGGAGGATCCTACGCGGGTTGACAACCTTTTGTCTTTGCCTGAGTGCCCTCCATAAGGGGTTTTTGCCATTGTTGTGGAGAGATAACCAAACCCCGCATTATCGTAGAGAAGGGGGCTTTTGCAGAGCCCGGATCATTCGTCCACAAAATGGCTTGCTGAGCGGCATACAGTTCGCACCATTGTTTTTCGGTGCAATCACCGGAGATAAGTGCGGACTGTATCCGCTCCAATTCTTGCTTTACTTGTTTATTCATATTTCACCTTAGAAAGGGTTAGTGAATGCCAAAATATACTCGCAACTCCGGCAAAGAATGGAAACCCTCAGAGGTTGCCAAACTCAAAGAACTCACCACGCACAACACTCCAACGCGTGTTATCGGCCTAAAGCTTGGGCGAACTCCCGCCGCTATCTATAAGAAGGCGAGTGATGAGGGGATTTCCCTTGAGCCGCACAATCGCTCTCCTTACGGGACAAAAAAGAAATAGCGTTCTCATAAAGAGAGCGCTCTTTCTTTGTCCACTTATGCCTATGGTTTGTTAGTGCAAGCGCCAAGGAGTCTAATGCCCGTACAACTATTTTCTTTTGCGGAACCATGATAATAAGATATAAGTGCGCCCACTACATTCAATAAAAAGTGGGCGCACTTACCGCATTAGGCCGCTATCCGCCGAGAGTTCTCTAAGAGGTCTGCCCAAGTCCAAACCCTATTTGTAACCCCCGCTTCCATTGCGGGGGTTACCCTCAACGATGAATGAATCCGCATAAAGTTGTAATGAAAGAAGTGCAATGCAACGGCGGCCTTGAGGTTGTCTAATTTTTTAGAGAAGGCGTTAGTTAAACGGGTGAATCTCCGCATCTGCATTCTGATTGTAAGGTTTTGTCTCTCAATGTAACTAGTCGAAATATGTTTCCGTTTAGGTTGTCCAATTAACGGGTTTATTATTACCCTCACAATCTGAGCGGGAGAATATCTTCTTTCTCCTTTTGAATCCTCCCTATACTCTTTGTGGATTTGCCCGTAGTCAACATCCTCTCCAAAAACAGAATCAACCGCATTAAAATAGGGGGCGAATGAATCCGTTGTCAGTTGGAATTTGTTCGTGATTCTGTATTGTAATTCTCTCATAATGGCAAGTGAATTGCCATAGTTCCGCTTTCCAATTAAGAACGTAGGTACAAGTTTAGTCTCTGAATCCATTGCGACAAATACGTATTGGTCTCCTAATTCAATGGAATCTCTTTCGTGTTCTGCAAGTTGCTTTTGTTTCTTTCCCACGTACGTCCAAATTTCATCGACTTGGATATAATTGGATTGAATGTTTACCATTTCGCGCTCTTGAACCTCCCTTGCCTTTTCTCCATACTCAACAAGTACGCGAGTAATAGCCCGCTTAGTGATTCCAGTGATTCTTTCGATTGACCGAATGGATAAGCCTTCAACGAGATGGGTTAAAACGAGGGCTTTCTTCTCTGCGGATAGTGCGTTCATTGTGGACTCCTTTATTGATTTTGAGCCCGCGATGAACTACATTTGACTTGTCGGGTCGATGCTCGTTCATTCGGGCATTGATTTGAAAGGGCTTGTAGGTGCTTCAACACTTGCAAGCCCGTTTATTTGTTATTCTAAGTTGATAGAGTATAACATATACACTAAGAAGGCAAAAAAAATCAGCGATTGCGTTGACGGTCTTTCCAGCGTTTTACTTCATCGGCTTTCAGCAATGTTAAACTCTTGATCTTATACGTTATCAGTCTTCCGAGAGACAGGTAATTGCGGATCGCAGATTCCTTGATTCCTAATACCTTTGCCGCCTCTTCAACCGTGTAAAATTCGTCGGCATTAAACTGTTTTATTTCTCTCGTTGTCATGGGTATAATATAAGGTATAAATTATACTTTGTCAAGTGAAAAATGAATTATTTTTTATTCCATCTCCCATTCGTCACTGAATGTTTTTAATGTTTTGCGCCTTACCAGTTTATTTCGCGTTGTAATAATTTCCTTGTTTAGGCCTTTAATCCAGGCCTCATCCCGCAACTTGTTTCTATAATCAAAATCTCCCGATAATTCGTTTAGCTCGGCATTTATGTCATTGATAATATCACCAATGATTCTATCAAGACAAATTGCAAACCTATCTCTATCGGCTTGATGTCTTACAAAAATATCCGGTCGCGATAACAATTCCGAAGAAAGGCGCTCTGTCTCAAAAATATTTCTAACAACAAAAAGCAATGCATACTTAGTTAATCCGTATTTTGATACTAGTTTATTCTCGATTAAGGGCAAGCCCCTCTTGATAGCCTCTAATATCTCCCAGACAAACACTATTCTGTCTGCATTTACCTCTTTTCTTCCAAAAATCGGATTGTGCTTATCCTCAAAAACCTGATATTTTCTGTGTGTTGCCCAGGGTTCTTTTAGATCAAAAGACATCAACAATAGGCCCGCGTCTTCATTGGAAATTAAAACGCCGTCCTTTTTTGTTTCACCTTCCTTTATCTCAAAAAAATATTCTCCTTTGTAATTCTTTTCAAATTCATTCTGAAGCCTTATTTGTATCCTGTCGTTAGATTTAAAATCTCTGTCACGAACACCATTTTGTGTATTAGAATATTCCGTAACCTGTTTTGCAAGCTCAGATGTGGGCTGTAGTTTAATGATTTTTACAAGTATTCGTAAATCATCAGTAAGCTGCGCCCTATTGTTAAATAGCGCGGTGATGCTTTGACAACCATTCACAACAAAATAGTCTCCGATCATAATACTATCCGTGGTTGTTTCTAGTGTGCCACTTACAACGGTTATACCATTGTGGAATAACGGGAAAAGCTTGTGTAGCTTCGGTTGTAATATACTCGCTTTTATTTCTCGATTTACTCCCGTTTTACCAAGCGGACCGCGCACGTTAAATTGAAAAAGAGATTGATCTGTAATTCCATCCATTTTTACTAATTCTGTTGCTCTAATCGGCGCAATGACGGCCCTTGTGTCACTATCAACTTTGTACTCTGTGAGATTAAAGCCGCTTATATCAAAGCCTATATTCTTATGAATTGGCTCATCTCTTTGATTTGATATATACGTCCTTAATAAGACATCCTTTCCAACAAAAGTAATTATCGGGGATATGCTCAAAAAGTTGTTGCCGTTTGCATCTGTATTAATATTGGAAAGAAATTCGCCCCTTATTTCATAGCTAACTATTTTATTTAACACGTCGCCTCGGCGCAAAAGCCCAACAACCATTTCGTTCGCAGTATTCAAAAGGTTTTGGATGGTATCTTGCCCAGAAAACTGAGTAAGAGTTCCCGCAAACTCTCTTAAAGATTTATCTCCTATTGCCGAGATGGGGCTTTGAGAAATTCTAGACTGGAACACGGTAATTGTTTTGTCATTATCGTTAACATAAATACCGTCAATTCCATAATCGTTTGTTTTATCGCAAACAGAGTCCGTCGCCTGTATTTGATCTAGGCGATAATAATTTTCTAAATACCACATAAGAAATGAAGCACTTTCATTTCTTCCGGGAACAAGATATTGGGGAAACAGTTCTAATAATTTCGGATAATCAAGATTCAAGACGTTTGGCATGATTTTCGGCAGTAATGAATTGCCCCCATTGATTGTGCAATAGTATTTTTTTAACGTTTTAATATGCCCTTTTCTTGATTTAATTTCAATATCCCTAGTTCTGTCCATTTATCGGCCTCATTTTCGCTTGTTCTACAAAAATACTTTCCCCGGCCTTGATCGCTTCGTTTTTCCGATATGGCCGAATCACAATAAAGCTCTCCCGGTCTTGAAGATGCTTTGCGGTAGGGTTGGACCCGACTCGGTAGATGTACCACCTGTCAGAAGCACCCATTGATCTTGCCAACGCAATAGCTTCAATCTCAGGAAGCCATTTACTGACGCAAAACATTAGCTCCTTCTTTTGCAGTTTTTTCTTGTTATTGTTATTCATGGGGTAGTGATTCAATTTGGGTTTTGTTTGAAATATACGTTCGGGTAGGGAAAACCCGGCGGGGAAAACGAAAAGACCCCACTACCCTTTATTCTTGATTCTTGACTTGCAGGACTTGAAAGCGTATATTTCTAATTATCGCGGGAATAGCTCAGTTGGTAGAGCGCAACCTTGCCAAGGTTGATGTCGCGGGTTCGAGTCCCGTTTCCCGCTCTGCAAATTGGTTTTTCATGGTTTTCAATCGCATTACCGCTCTGGAAAGAGGTCGTGAGCGGTTTTTTTACGCGACAGAGAGGCTAACGCAAAAACCTAAGGCGCCGTACCCAAGTGGTAAGGGAGAGGTCTGCAAAACCTTTATGCGACGGTTCGAATCCGCCCGGCGCCTCTTTCGATTGATTTATTCTGCATATATTATCTCATTTCAAGCCGGGGTGGCGGAATTGGTAGACGCACAGGACTTAAAATCCTGAGTTCCGAAAGGGACGTGCCGGTTCAAGTCCGGCCCTCGGTACTGCCCCATGGTACTCTCATATTGCCCCTCCTATAAAACATCCCAGATCTAACAATCCGTTAGCATCTTAGAACCCTGACGAAGTCCGTAAACGAACTTGCACCTTCTAGGCGACTCGGTCTGCTATGTTCGATTTGTAACCTATGTATAGCAATAAAAAATACTTTTTCAATATGCTAATAAATTTTTGATCGCAGTAAACCGGTTCAATTCCGTCTGGAAACGCTTTCACATTTGTCCGGTGATGCCCGTATCATAAAAATACGGTCAAAAAATGGCATTTTTGTGTAGCTGAATGCTTGCGTATAACTCTCATTAGAGGTAACTTAAGAGTGGAAAAAGGGTAAAACGCTCATTTCGTTTAAGTAGAGAAATTCGTGCAAAAAGAGTTATTCGATACAAACTAGGAGAAACGAACCATGACAGAAATTCTTTTTAACACGATGGACGTTTCAAAAATGCTTCAAGTGGACAAGTCCACAGTGAAGCGCTGGACGGACGAAGGCAAATTGAAATGCTTTCGTACTCCCGGAGGCCATAGAAAATTCCGCGCGGAAGATCTTTACCAGTTTATGTCGGACTACAACTATGGAATTTCTCCTATCAACTTGTATCCCCAATTTGCGAGCGACGAAGCGATCCTCAGACGGATCATCACGAAGAGAGAATTCAACGTGCTGACGAACGTTTGCTTTTCAGCAGCGATCAACGGAAGAAAAAATGAACTCGTAAAACTTTTCACTGAAGTATACAAGAACGGCCTAACGCTTCCGCTTCTTTTCGATGAGATCCTTCGCCCCACCCTCAAAAGAATTTCCGACCTTAACCATTCCGAAAAATTGTCCGGAGCAGAAATGCAGCTTGCATTTAACGCATTGTCGAACGGCATCGTTCTCTTTTCGGACGCCATCGTCAAGCCGGCGCCGACGGGAAAGAAAGCGATCTGCGCGACGATCGAAGCCGAGGCGCATGATGTCGAGCTCAAAGCGCTGGTCGTGCTTCTCGAGAGCGAAGGGTACGACGTGTTGAACCTCGGCGTCGGAGCTTCGACGGAAACGATCAGCCAGCTCATCGAAGGCCGTAAGCCGCAGTTTGTTTTCGTTTGCTGTTTCCATCCGACGAACAGTGAGACCCTTCGCGCCAACTTCGGCGCCATCATCGAAAAAGCGGCCGCGTTCGGCTCGAAGGTTGTCATCGGCAGCGGCGTATCGAACGGGCAAGACAGCGCAGCGCAAATTGGCGATGAGAAGCGATGCGCAACGTTCAAGGATTTTGCCCTCGTTCAACGAGATCCGATAGTAAATCAAAATACTGCAAACGACGAAAAACGAAATTAAGAATATCATAACGAAAGATCATAAACATGGACACATACACTAACATAGGAGACCTGAATATGGACGCAGAGCCCCCTTAGTGCTCGTTCGCTTACCGATAAAACAAACGAACGACAACCAAACAAAAGTGAAAGAAATGAAAACACAAGAAAACAACAATACGACAGGAATACAAAACAAATCACACTCTATCACAAACCACACAACTCATAAAGGAGATACAACAATGAGAACGAACAGCATGTTCTCTCGATTCGGAGCGATGCTTATTGCATTCGCTCTTCTGTTGGTTGCGGCGGGAGAAGTTTCCTACGCGGCTGGAACGCGCGCCGGAACGGTCATCACGAGCAATGCAAGTGCCTCATACTACGATCAAACTGGCACGGGCACAGCTTATAACGCCAATGCTGCTGCACTGAGCATCTACGTCGCCTACAAACCTTCTTCGACGATCACCGTTGTAACGACGCCGCAGACGGGTGTCGACAGCAGCTATGTCGTCTACCAGCTCACTGTCGCCAACAGCGGAAACTACGGCGATGCGTATGCGGTGGAATTTGCTCCGACGGATGTCAGCAAGATGGACAGCATCGGATACTACTCCAACGCAGGTTTAACGCAGGCTCTCGGCGGAGCGGGAAAGAACGTTCTTCGCGATACCATCCCGACCGACGGCAACGTGACCGTTTATGCAAAGATGTACATCAAGTACGACGCTACCTTCAATTCGTATAACAATGCGACCATCGTTGGAACTTTCCGCAGCCGTTCTACCAGGGACACGGTCAATGTCGACTCCACCATTACCGTAGGAGCGGACAAGATACCGGTCGGCGTTGGATTATATCACGCAACGTTCAACGCAAGCGGGACAACGACAACGACGATTGCGCAGTCGATTTTCGATGTGACGGCTACCCCGGTCCGTTCGTCGGTCCGTCCTGGCGACACCTTGAGCTACATCGTAAAATATAACAACACAGGCGCTGCGGCGGACACGGGTATGAAAGTGTTCGTAACGTATCCGGCAAACATGTCCTATAGCTCGCAATCATCCGCAAACTGGATCGATCTCGGCGGTTATGCGATGCACGTTGTTGGGAACGTCGCAGCAAACAGCGGCCAGCTCAACGTCGCGGATCCCCTCATCCTTTCCTTGCAGAATTCAGCGACCCTTACTGAAGGAAATCCGACTTTAACGGGTTCGTTCGGGATCATCTACAAGCAGAACGCCACGAACGGCCTTACCCAGACAAGAATCAAGACTTCGACCTTCAACACGGCGACGTATGCGTTCAAGGCGTTCGCTACGACCCGGACCGCAGGTTCTGCCGATACGGCGATCATTGCCCAGCCTGGCGATTCCGTGACGATCAAATGGATCATCAAGAACAACAGCAACGGCTCGGATGCCTACGTCATCAGTTTCTCAGCGGCATCTGAAGGCGCCTGGGGATTCAATTATTTCTACGAATCAAATCCGCAAACAGGCGGCACATACACGCAAGGATCCGATCCGCGGTTCGACAATCCGACCTATGCTTCGTCCGAGTATCTCACCACTCCGACGATCACGGCCGGCCACGATACGACTATTTATATCCGGACCAAAGTTCCTTCGAACCTTCTGACGAGCCCGATCCAATTGGTTCTGAAGATCCGTTCGGCTCGTGATTCCGCAACCGTTAACGGTGAATATGTCGGCGGACGCGTGACCCCGGAGATTCCGAATATCGTTGTCGAACGGACGCGAGTGATCACGCCGGGAGACAGCATCGGTAACGGCGCAACAGTTTCAGTTGTGCCGGGCGGTACAGTAACCTACTACATCTACGTTCGCAATACGGGAACGGGCGATGCGTCGACCGTGGTCATCACGGATAATCTTACGACAAGCTCGTTTGTGAGTGTTCCGACCTCGGTGACGATCACCGATAACGGCGGGACCGATCATGTCGTGTCACCGTTGCCCGGCGGCAACGCCGCGACCTACGGTTCTGTCGTCAACGGCGGAAGCGGCTTGGTCATTACGATCAACACCCTGCCGGCAGGCCAGAAACGCGTCATTCATTATGTCTCAACAGTAAACTAACGATCCTCGGGGCTGCCCGGAGTAATACCGGGCAGCTTCACTAGAAATGAAACTCCGTCAGCTCACATATTGCCTGATTAGCCTTCTGATCGTCGCGACGAGCGCGTTCGCTCAACGGCTCTCTATAGTAGAGCCGAAAGCGAACGAGATCAGCATGCTGACCCGGCAAGCGGTCATCATTAACGGCGCGCCCGGACACAAAGTGCTTCTTGAAGCAAACGGCGTTCCGGTCGATACCGGCGTCGTGCGTGTTGACGGAGTTTGTGATTTTCTCGGAATTCCGGTTCCGAACGGAGCGGTCACGTTCAAAGTTTCGTATCTCGGCAACTTCCGCGAAGCAGACTCAGTCCGGATCCATATTGCCGGCCAACCGCATTCGATCGAGATCAACACGTCATCCGACGTATTTCTTGCAGACGGCAAGTCGATCACCCGCGTCGAGCTTGTTGTCCGTGATATTTTTGGCGTGCCGATTCCATCCTCTTACATTATCACCGTGAAAGCAGACACCGGGACGATCGTTTCGCCCGATATCGACCCAAACCAGGACGGCATTCAACGCAAGATCGAGAACGGAAAAGTGATCGTAGACCTTCAGGCGCCTTCACAAGCCGCTGTTGCAACGATCAGCGCTTCGTGGGGAGATGCAAAGGCCGAAAGGGAATTCGAGTTCGAAACGCCAGTAGAGCCGCTGATGCTTGTCGGGTCAGCAAACGGCACGGTCAATTCACTCCACGAAGGAGGAGCGATGTCTGATAGCGCTCTTTCGCTGCTGACCGACCAAAAAAATATTTCAGACGGCGTCCACACGGATGGAAGGCTTGCATTCTATGGACGCGGCTCCATTTGGAGCAACTATCTCTTAACGGCTTCCTATGACAATCAGCGGCTCCAGCGCGACCGTCTTTTCAACGAAGTAGATCCGGATATTCTTTATTCCATTTACGGAGACAACAGCTCGGTCGACTATACGGCTCAAACAAGCAGTCCGTTGTATGTGAAACTAGAACGGAATCGTTCGTACCTTATGTTCGGAGATTTTAATACAGCGTTTGCGCAAAACGAACTTGCCCGATACGACCGCTCTTTCACCGGCGTCAAAACTCATCTCGAAACAAAAGGCGCAAAAGCGGATGTTTTTGGAACGGTCACCAACCGGACAGTCGTTCAAACCGACATCCGCGGAGAGGGCATTTCAGGGTTCTACTTCCTCGGGAACAGCAACGTCGTCGAAGGTTCCGAAAAAGTGCGTATCGAGGTGCGCGACAAGCTCCACAATGAAGTTGTTCTCAACAGGCTCGAAAAGTCGAGAATCAACGATTATGACATTGACTACACGCAAGGGACTTTGTTTTTTAAGCAACCGGTGCCAAGCATCGATGACAACGGAAACCCCGTGTATATCGTCGTCGCTTACGAGTACGACTCGCAATCCGGTCTGCCGGCAAATTATGTTGCAGGTGCACAGGGAGAAAAAGAAATTGTGAAAGGATTGACAGTCGGTGCAACTGCAGTCACAGAGGAACGCAAACCGAAGAATTACACGTTGCTTGGTTTCAACACGGATTATACGATAGGAAAATTCTTGAAAGCGGACGGCCAGATAGCCCAGGGTCAAGACAATGTCCAGCATGGCGCCGCATGGAATCTTGAACTCGGGGCATCTCCTGTTGACAAGCTGGATCTTAAATCATATTATCGGCGGGTAGAAGCCGGGTTCGTGAACCCCACGATCGGCAACGGCGGACTTAGCGACGGCCTCGGCGGAACAAGCACGAAGAGGTACGGCGTCGGAGGTTCATACGAAGGTCTTTCCGGGACGAAACTCGAATCCGATTACTACAATACGCTCGATCAGTCGGGAGCCGGGAATGTCACGACAAATTCACTTTCGGGCGGGATCGAACACAGCTTCGGGAGCATGATCACATCGTCTCTTCGAGTTGAAAACGATCATTATCAAAGCGTAACGTCCGATACTCTCCCTTCCGATTCGCGTCAATCCACTCTGCTCGACGCGAAGACCAACGTGAAGGCGTCAAGCAAGATGAACATCACCGGTGAATACGAACATAATATCAGCTCCTCCGACGCGACTGCAATTCAGCCTTCGGTCGGGACGCTTGGCATCGATTACCGCATTATCGACCCCGTGACCCTCACGGTACAACAAAAGATCTATCAGGGAGCCGGAAGTTCTTCTCTCTTTGGAGTGAGTTCGTCGGTAGGATACGGGACGACGGTGACCGGCAAATATGAGATCGGCAACGGGATCAGCGGCAGCCGCAATCAAGCGAGCATCGGTTTGAAGAACACGACGAAACTCACCGACGACCTGACCTCCGAACTGTTGTATGAGAAGACCCGCAACCTCGACCGCAACGTTCTTGAAACCTCCACGCCAGACCACGATGCATACTCCGCCGGGTTGGAATATCTGCCGAAAAAAGATTACAAAGCAAGCATCAAAGGCGAGATGGCAAACGATGCGGGAAGCAAAAAACGCAGCGTAACGTTCGGCGGGGATCTTCGTTTTGCGCGAGACCTTACCCTCATCGACAAGATGTCGTACTACGATGAAGTGCGGTCCCAAGCTGTTAACGCTGCGGACGGATTTGCGGGAAGCTCATTGTCCAGCGTTCCGGTTGGTCAAGTCGGAATATCGCTGTCGACCGGCACGATCAAAAAGTTCGACAACATTTTCGGTTTAGCGTACAGGCCGGTTGCATGGGATTGGCTCAACGCGATCGGGAAATTCGAACAGAAGATGGAATACGACGGAACTGTCTCACCCGAGACGGACTATGAAGCTTCGATCGTGTCCCTCCATACATTCGTCGAGCCCGTTCGCCGGTTAGAACTTGGGTTGAAGTACGCACTCAAAATGGCGGATCAAGAAGCGTACGGGTTGACGGCGAATACGTTCACGGATTTTTATCTGCTCCATGCCGAATACGACCTCAACTGGAATAATTTGGACGTCGCCGGCGAGTACAGGATATTGAGCCAACGCGAAGCGCACGATCAGCAAATCGGCTACAGCGCCGAAGTCGGCTATGTCGCGCTGAAGAACGTCCACATAGCGGTCGGGTACAATTTCGTTGGTAACTACGACCGTGATTTAATAGATTACACGTACTGGTCGAAAGGCCCTTACATTACCGTCGGGATGAAATTCACTGAAAAGATCATGGATATGTTTAATAAATAGTTTGCGATAAAAAATGGATCGCTCTCATTCAATATCGATGAAAAAGTTAGTCAAACGCGCCGGATGGCTGTTGTATGTCTCTGCGCTTCTGAGTATTGCGGCGCTCGGCCAATCGACATTCAGCGGAACAGGAAATTGGAGTACTCCAGCGCGCTGGAGCAACGGCATCCCGGGGAGCGGAACCGCCGTAACGATAGCGGCCGGGGCAAACTGCACCGTTGACATTGCCGCGAATTGCGCTTCGCTGGCGTTTGCCGCGGTGACCTCATCCAGCGTCGTGACAATCAGCGGGACGAACACTCTCACGGTGACGGGCGCGGTCAGCATGCCAAGGCCTTCTACCGGTCAGACTTGCACACTTGCGGTTGGCGCGGGGACGCTTTCGAGCGGCTCACTGACCATGAGTGCGACCACAGGCGCTCGAAGTGACAATCTGACGATTTCGACAGGGACAGTTTCTATTACAGGAGCAATCACGACCGGCACCACGGGCTGCCTAATCACTTTTACAGGCGCCGGAACGTTGAATATCGGTGGTTCTTTTTCGAGCACTCCGACATTAACAACGTTTGCGGGGTCGACTGTCAACTATAATGCGGCGGGAGCTCAAACCGCACTAGTGGCAACGTATAACAATCTTACTCTTTCAGGGTCGGGCGTAAAAACGTTTGCCACTACACCGACAGTGAACGGGGTGCTTTCTATGGAAGGAACGGCAACGATCACTGTAACGACGGGCGTCGTAACGTACGGCGCGAACGCTACGCTTCAATACAACACAGCAACTGCGCGGACATCTTCTGCAGAAGAATGGATCACTCCGTTTGCGGCTACGGGGGGCGTCATCATTGCCAATACCGGAGCAATTACCATTGATGCTGCCAAGGTATTCAATACTTCTGTGCCATTGACGATTAACAACGGCGCTACGTTGAACACGAGCGCAGCTAACAATTACAGTCTGACATTTGGAGGCAACTTCGTCAATAACGGCGGCACTCTTACGGGAAATGCTTCGGCAATCATCATTACAGGCACAGTGACCCAAAGCATAGGAAGCTTTACGACGACGGGAACTGTGTCGATGACCAAGACCGGAGGGACTGCGACCTTCACGGGGAGCGAGAACGGAGGCGCGTTAACCATCAATGGGTCGGGAGGGACGTTGAACCTTGGCGCATCACTGACTCACACATTTACAGGAGTTGTTACGCTCACAGCGGGGACGCTGAACGGGGGCTCAAGCATCTTGAATGAAAATGCCGTGAGTGCGACGGCATGGAACGGAACTGGAACTGTTTTTACCGCAGGGACGGGAACCGTTAATTTCGGCGCAGCCGGCAATCAAACTCTCTCCGCCTCAGCAACGACATTTAATAATGTCACTTTTTCGGGATCGGGGACCAAGACACTCACCACCGCAAATTGCATAATTAATGGCGTGGTTTCGATGGAAGGAACTGCGACAGTTTCCGCAGCTCCCACATACGGCGCATCAGCTACACTTCAATATAATACCGGAACTGCCCGCACTGCCGGTGTAGAATGGATCACCCCATTTGCGGCAACGGGCGGCGTCATCATCGCCAGCACCGGGACGATAACGCTGAACGCAGCCAAAGTATTTAATGCTTCCGTTCCGTTAACTGTGGACAGCGGGGCAACTTTGAACACGAGTGCGGCTAATAATTACAGCTTGACATTCGGAGGCAACTATATCAATAATGGCGGGACCCTGACGGCAAATGCTTCCCCAATCATCATTGCCAATAATGCTACACAAAATATTGCGGGCTTCACAACCACAGGCGCTGTTTCGATGACCAAGACCGGGGGAAGTGTTGCGACGTTAACGGGGAGTGTCAATGGCGGTGCGTTGACGATCAACGGGTCGGGCTGTACGTTGAACCTCGGCACATCACTGACTCACACATTTACGGGAGTTATCACCCTGACGGCCGGCACGCTGAACGGCGGCTCCAGCACTTTAAATGAGAACGCGGTCAGCACGACGGCATGGAACGGAACCGGGACTGTTTTTACGGCAGGAACAGGAACCGTCAATTTTGGCGCAGCGGGAAATCAAACTATCTCATCCTCGGCCACGACGTTTAACAATCTCGTATTCTCAGGCACCGGCGCGAAAACATTATCCCCGACGATCATCGTCAATGACACGGCGACGATCACAAGCGTGACGGTCACAAATAACGGAACATTGACTGTTGGCATGGCCTTGATCGGGTCTGGCGGATTGACTCAGGGAACAAATGCAACGTTAAATATCGGCGGCGTTGCTACCGTAACAACATTGACACCGACAGCAAGCGGAAATACGGTCAACTATAACGGCACGGCGACGGATCAAGCAGTGCGGGGCGGCATCACCTACTACAATCTCCAGATCTCAAACGGCAGCACAAAGCTTGTGCAGACCGGGAATGTGACCATCTCTAACGTGCTGACGCTCAACTCCGGAATTTTGAGGATCGGAGATTATAACCTTATTCTTTCGAGTACAGCAACCGGAGCAATTGCGGGTTCTTCGTTCAGCAGCACGACTATGATCCAAACCGATGGAATCGGGTACGTTCAAAAATCCGGCGGCACGGGAGGCAGCGGTTTGAACATTGTGTATCCTGTCGGGCTGGGAGGATACTATAATCCTTTAGACCTCACAGGCGGTTTCAGCGTTACAGGCGCAAGCACCGGAAACATTCAAATAAGCACGGTCTCGTTGAATCAAGGTCCGAACGCGTTGGCAAAATACTGGAATCTGACTGTCGCCGGTTACACCGGTTCGATCACTTCGAATTTAAGGTTCACGTACGGCGCTGGAGAAGTGCATGGCTCGCAATCGCAGTATGACACGTGGTACTACAACGGCACGTCATGGGTGTCGGCACCGGGCGCGCATACGTCGTTGGGAGCAAATCCTTTTGGCTCCAATGTTTCGGCCGTCACTGCTGCATCGATCTCGGGACGATGGTCTGCCGGCTCTATGGCTCCGGCGACGTCGCTTTCGTACTATTCGTATCAATCCGGGAATTGGTCCGATCAAACGTCATGGACGAGCGACCCTTCGGGGACGTTATGGATCAACCCGGGAGTCCCGGGAACTTCGGACAATGTGACGATCCTTAACGGGCGAACCATTTCAGTCGTGACCAATACTAAACAGGTCGCTTCACTGACGATCAATTCGGGAGGAATTCTCGACATCACGTCGACCACCGGACACAATTTCGGTACGGTGACGGGGCAAGGAAAATTCATGCTGAGCTCCAATACTTTTCCCGGCGGCACATTTACGAGTTTTGTTTCCAGCGGCGGGGGAACAATCGAGTACTATAATCTGAACAACGTCAGCCTCAGCACTTCCCAAATGACGTATAATAACCTGATCATTTCAAATTATACGGGGAGTTCGATCAACTCGTACCTGAGCAATTTCAGCAATCCTACGGCCTACACTATCAACGGCAATTTCAATATTAAAAATTATTCGACGGGCAGCGAGACATTTTATTTCGGCAATCCGACTCCCTCAAGTAATTTGATCAATATGACCGTATATGGAAATTTCACTGTTGATGCGGGCTGCAGCATCCTGGTCAACAATTTCGCCGGATCGCAGGCGATACCTAACCCGACCAATAACACGACGTCGTACCCCGTTCACACATTATCGTTGTACGGAAATTTTGTGAATAACGGCTCGGTTCGCTTCACCGGTTTACCGTCGCCGGTAAACACGGCATATTACACGTTGACGACCACTGCGTATGGTGGGACGAATTATGGAGACGTTCAAGTGTACTTCAAGGGGGCGACGAACAATACCGTTACGTGCAACGGGGTCACTGATTTCTTCAGGCTCATCGAAGAGAAAGGCTCGGACAAAACTTATATGTTGGAGGTGATTTCATCCAACACAAATAATTTTGCGTTGTATGCGCCGAACTCGCAGGGGAACAGTACCTTCAACGGCGGCCCTGAAGGATATGGTTATGGAGCATACTACAAAGCTCTCTTCGTCCATTATGGGACATTGGAGCTCGATCAAAATATCAGCATTCCATCGTTAACGGAGGGCGGGCAAGACTTCAACGTGATACCGACGGCCGGATTATGGATCAACGGCGCCAACGTTTCGACGACCGTCAGCGGCCTTAACGGAACGGGGTACCAGGCGTCCACACTCTACGGCTCATTGCGCATCAGTGCGGGACAATTTTCAACGGGAGACGCCGCCGGAATAGTTCTCGGGACGCTGGGGACTCCGGTCATTACAATAGAGGGAACCGGTACGCTCGACGCAAGCCAGGCCTGGACGGCAACGGGGGGGTCGAATCAGATGAGTTACATTCAGACAGGAGGGACCGCGAACTTCCGTATGGAAGGCGAACAGCAGACTGGACCGATGTTGAACCTCAGCAACGTCAATTCGGTGTTCATTATGAGCGGCGGCTCGATGAATTTCACCGATAATACCTTTATCAACGCTGCGACAGATTTTCAAATAATGGATATTGAATGTCAAGCGGGTAATTATGCCGTCACCGGCGGGGCCATCAATTTGAATCTCCCCAGCTCTGCAACCGTGTACACGGCAAACGCCACCGTGCCGTTCTATAATTTGAATATCTCCAGACGAACAGGCACCGGCACGGTCACCATACAGTGGAACACGCCCGGCACATTACTCACCATTGGGAACGACCTGACGATCGGCGCTAATACAACGCTGAATCTTAGCACAAGCGCGATCGACCTTTCTATCGGCCACAATTTTACGATTGCCACCGGAGGGACATACACTCCCGCGACAGGCGCGGCAAATGTTACGACGTTTAACGGAAGCGGAGCCCAGGCATTCAATAATGTCGGCACTATCACAGGCAACGCGTTGAACAATCTTACCATCTCGAATTCTTCAGTTACATCGATCATCAACAATGATCTCACCGTTAGCAAAACGCTTACCATCAACACAGGCGCTGTTTTGAACGATAGCGGAAGGTATGTGTACGTCGGAGGCAATATCGTCAACACGGGAACCCACACGGGACAACTAGGGGGTGGCGGTATCAGGGTGAACGGTACAACGGCCCAGACGATCAACGGAGGCGGGACCGGGACATTCTACAACCTTATTATAGATAAACCGAATACGACGGGAGTCTCGCTTATCGGAAACGCCTCCGTGGTTGGAAATCTGCGATTGGTTACCAACGCGAATTTCAACATCGGGTCGAACAGCTTGTTGCTCGGGCCGAGCTCGAACGTGTACACGAACCTTACCACCACCGCACAAAGCTACGACAATACGCACATGGTGTATACGAACGGTCTTCCGAGCGACGGCGGGATCACGAAAACTTTTGATAATTCACACACTTCATTCTTGTATCCCATCGGTACCGGGACATCATACCGACCGGCGCAGGTTTCGTTTACCGCGAATCCGACACACTACGGCTGGGTTGAAATACGGCCCATATTGTCGGCACATCCTCTCGTTCAAGCGGCCGGCAAAGCGATCACGTTATACTGGAAAACGACAAGCTCCGGATTTTCGGGCATACAGGCGAACAGCATCAACCAAGTGTACTATTATAATGCCTCGGACGCTCCGAACCCTTCGGATGAGGTAAACTATATTCCGGGAACGTACATCGCCCCGAGTTGGACATCGATCAACGACGTCTCGAAAGTGTACGATACGTCGACTCCGCGCGAGATCCATTTCGACGGCGTCACTTATATCGACGGCGAATTTACCGCCGGCACGGCGGCTGCCTTCGCCGGTCTCATGACCTATTTCAGCAACAGCAATAATGCCGGCGTCACATCATCGACGGGAGCGGATTGGAATGCCGCAAATACGTGGTGTACCGGGAGCAATACCGGAACGCCGGTGGCCGCATTGCCGGACAATGAGAGCAGTGCGTCATTCGTGATCGGCGACGGCTCCTCGACAACGCACAAAATTAATATTACCGGAGTTCATCAAATTACTTCGGGGAACATCACTATTCTCTCGGACGGTGTGTTGGATATCGGCGCAACATCCGGTCATAATTTCGGTCCGATCATCAGTTCGAGCAGCGGCAACGGCGTCTTGCGGATCGCAAGCAACAATTACTTCCCGAGAGGGGACTGGGGAGATTTCTTAGGATCTACCGGAGGTACGGTAGAATATTATCAAACATCGTCCGGGACGCTGAATCTACCGACGACGTATCTTTTGCCGAGCGGCAGCACCGCGAATATTACCGGTTATTACAATCTTACGACCTCGCCGTACAACGCATCGAATATTATTTTGCCGAATACTAATTTGACGGTCTATAATAATTTCTCCGCGGGTTATTCTTCAGGAGGCGGAACGACAAATTGTCTCACTCAGCTCAACGCGGCCGCTACAAGCACGGCGCTGACGGTGCAAGGGAACCTTAACGTCAATCAGTACGGTGTGTTGCAGTTCATGAATGGAGCTGCACAGAATGTCGTTGTCAATAACGCAATTTCCATTGCAAACGGCGGGGCATTTCAGGTAAGGAACGGGGGAACCTCGGTGGCAAACTCGCTTACCGTGTACGGCAGTATTGTGAATAACGGGACCTTTGATTTGGATTCAAATTATCCGACCAACGACAATTATTTTAGCAATCTTATTTTTACGGGCACAGCGAGCAGGTACCTTACAAGTACGACAACGCCGACAAGGACACGTTTGTACGGCGTTACCGCGAACATAGGCACTTCGAGAGATTCAATCATCAATGTGAACATCGACCCGACGGGATTCCAAATAGGCGGCGGCGGTCTCAATTTACAGAACGGGACTTTCAGATTAACAACGAACGTCGCTATGAACCTTTCTACCGGAGGTTTTACCATACCGAGCACCGCCTGTCTTTCCGCGAACGGAGGGACATTTAATATTGCCACCGGTGCCGCAGCCGCCGACCTGATGTTGAACGGCAGGCTGGAAGTTCTTAACGGTACGGTGAATGTCGGTCCGGCGATTTCGTCCGCTTCGGCAAATGCGTTCAATATCGTCTACGCTTCTGCCGGCACTCCGGAGGTTGTTGTTTCGGGAGGAGCCCTTAATATCTATACCCAGCTTCGGCGAGGGCTCGTTGTTACTTCGGGCGCGTTGAGCTACACTCAATCGGGGGGAACGGTCACCATCGGAGCGAAAAATGCTGATCCTTCAAGGGCAGCGTTCGAAGTGTTGAACTCCGGGAGCAAATTTGTTATGAGCAGCGGCACGCTCATTATAGCAAACCACATCAGCACGTCCGCGCCTTTTGATTTGGACGCCGAGGCGGCCGTCGCGAGCGTTACTGGTGGAACGATACAGTTTGGCTTGGCGGCCGTGACGCCGAACCAAACGACGTTCTATTTCAATTCATCCAATACGCTGAACAACCTTACGCTCGAGTCGACAACGAACGCTCAGGCGATCCAGCAAATACAAGCCCTCCATTTGACGGGAAGCCTGACGATCGGAGGCGCAACGAGCTATTACAATGCAAACGGACTCGACCTGTATATCGGCGGAAATTTGATCAACAACAACTCCAACGCGGCGAATGGACTGAACGTTGGCGGATACCAGGCCCAAGTGGTTTCGCAAAACACCGTGTTCAACGGTGCGGCAGACCAGACCATCACGGGTTCCGGGAGCAATCGGACAAATTTTGCCAACGTGCAAATAGCTCCATCCTCGACGCATAGCGTGACGTTAGCCGGCGGGACTTCAAATATTACCGTGAACGGCAATTTGACGCTGACGTCTGGAACGTTGAATGACGGCGGAAGAGCGGTCTATTTATTCGGGAGCGTCACCAACAATGCCGCTCATGCAAGCTCTAATCCGACCGCCGGCGGCATCACATTTATCGGGACGTCCAATCAAACGGTCGGCGGAAGCGGTACCGGAGTTTTCGGCAATATCGAGATCAACAACGGCGGCAACGGCGTTACCATCACCAAGAACACAACGATCAACGGTCAATGCAAATTCACAAACGGGTATCTCTATTTAAACGATTTTGCTCTGACCTTGGGCTCCAGCGCTACCATTTCTGGGACAGTGAACGCGTCGAACATGATCATCATGAACGGCGTTTCCAGCGATAAGGGAGTGACGAAAATTTTTCCGTCGGGAGCATCGTCGTTTACGTTCCCGATTGGCGACAACGGAAAGTACACGCCGTGCACATTCAATTTTTCGTCGAACGCCAATTCCGGCGCGTCGATCAAGGTCATCCCTGTCAATGCCATTCATCCGACCGTCAATCCGAGTAACTACAGCAATTACCTTTCTTATTATTGGATCGTTTCGTCGACGGGTTTTTCCTCTTCGTATAACGTGACACATACTTACACATATCTTGCCACCGATGTTCAAGGGAACCCGACGCACATAGAACGCTACGATAATTCCCTGTCGCAATGGTCCACCGTGAGTGGAACGATCAGCTCTCCGACATTTTCTTTCAGCAGCACATCGCTGCTGGACGGATCATATACGATCGGCGACGTATTCAACAATTTGCCCTTGCTCACAAGCAAGCAGTCGGGGAATTGGAACGACGCGAGCACGTGGGACCTCGGCGTGGTGCCCAACGGTAATCCCGTCGTCATCCGCGCGCAGGATTCAGTCGCTCTCAACGCCAACGGGGCATTTGCCTCTTCGGTAACGATCTACGGCGTGCTGGACGCAGAGAACACGACGTTCCATTCTTTGGGTCAGGTATCTGGGAATGGGAAGATAAAAATCTTGAACACAGGGAGCGGCATATTCATATTTCCTGCAGGGTCGTACGACTCGTTATTTTCAAACCCTGCGAGCGTTGTTGAGTTTTACGGAAATACCGATGGGACATTGCCTTTAGACGTCGGCAGTGTCACCAAACCCTATCAGAATGTTATTTTTTCAGGTACCGGTATTAAGTATATCAGCAGCGTTGATATGAAGGTTGCGGGAAATTTGACCTTTGCGTCGGGGGGGAAATTAAACAACAGCCTCTATAACAAAGACCTCTACATTCTCGGAAATTGGTCCGATAACAACTCCGGTACTGGAGGATTCACCCCCGGGACAGGCGGAGTGTTATTTTCCGGCACGGCGTTGCAGTATCTCATCATGGCGAGCAATTCTGTGACAGAAACATTTTATAACCTCGGCATAAACAATGCTGCGGGCCTTACCATACAGACCGGAATGGCAAGCGTCAGTAATCAGCTGATATTGACCCTTGGAAACATCAATACAAACGCAACGAACAAATTGACAATAAACAATACTGCGACGACTGCGGTCACTGGCGGCAACATAAATTCATTTGTGAACGGGCCGCTGAGCAAAGCCATAACGAACGGATCGAGTTTCGTTTTTCCTGTCGGAGATGCGGTGTCGTCGAGCCGTCATCGGTATGGATATGTTTCCGTCTTCAGTACGGCAACGACAGGGACGCAAATCTGGACGGCGCAATTTTTCGATAAGAATCCGACGACCGACGGATACAACGTCGCAAATATGGCGTCGCCGCTCAACTGGCTCGTCACGAACGAATATTGGAGTGTTACGGGACCTGCGGGAGGCAGCGCAAACGTTCTCATGGGCTGGGATGCCTTCAGCGGGATGAGCAGCAGTGCGCCGACGCGGGCGCAGTCCGTCGTGGCCGAGTGGAATACACCGGTCGCTTCAAAATGGAACAGCGTTGGCGGCGTGGTCTCGGATTTCGGGCACGATTCCGGAACCGTGGCAACGTCGGCCTTGATCGCCCTTGATAGTCATTTCTTTACGATCGGCTCGGCGGTCATTCCTGTAGGAAGCCTTATTTGGGCGATCCAAACTGGGACGTGGAACACTCCGACGACCTGGAACAATGGAGTTGTCCCAGGATCAAAAGACACTGTCGCAATCGGAAGTCCCTATCCGTCTCCCGTCACCGTTACTCTTGATATTGATCCGGCTATCACAGCCCTAAAACTGAACAGCGCAGGCACCGTGGCCGACGCGGGACATACGCTGAGCGTCACGGGGAATATTTTGTTGGATGGAACATGGAGCGGCAGCGGCAACATCAATTGGACATCGGATAATGATACGCTCAGCGGCGCGGGTACGGTAAACGGTACTGCCACGCTTCAGGTAAACGGCAATGACGTCGTTCTCGCAAGCGCTTCTCCGACGCTCAACGACGTGTCGATCGCTGCTGCCAAATCGTTTACAAATTACGGGACGCTGGGGTTGCACACGATGACTGGCGGGAGTGGATCGTCGTCATTCGTCAATGCGGCGAATTCAACTCTGAAAGTGAGCGGCTCGTTAATGGCGACGGGGACGATCTCAGTCTCCGCTGTTCCGAATACCGTCGAGTATAACGGCACGGGCGCACAGACTGTCATCGCGTTGCCATACAGCACCCTTCGCATTAGCGGGACTCGGACGACCAACACTGTCGCGCTTTCTTCTTCTGATACGATTCATGTCTCGAATGCATTCGTTCCCGTCGCGACTTTTTCCGCGTCGGGAGGATATCAATCAAGCGGCACGGTGTTCGAATACAACGGAACAAGTACTCAAAATATCGCAGCGTTCACATATAACACTCTTGTGCTCAAAAATGGGAACGCATCGGCAAAGACAATTACCGGAACCGATAGTGTTAAAGGAGATCTTGTCATCAACAGCGGATCGACCGTGGCCGGAGGAACCGGGTCTCTCGTCTTGTTCGGCAATTGGATCAATAACGGGACATTCACACCCGCGAGTTCCACCGTCGAGTTCGGCGGCGTGCCGGCGATGGCCGTCAGCGGAGCGACGACGTTCAATACCTTGAATGTCAATAAACAGGACTCCGCCACAGCGGTTACGTTGAATAACAACGTAAATGTAGGTACCTTGAACATGCTTAAAGGGACGATGCAAACCGGCGCGAATTCGGTGACGATTACGGCGACACGGACAGGCAACGCATTGATCCTCGGTACCGTGACGCATACGCATGCTTTCGTCCTGTCGACGCCGTATTCATTCGAGGGACCAAACACACTTATCACGTTCACGTCTGGCTCGACGCCGACTTCAGTGACAGTGGCGGTGACCCAAACGACACCGGCGAATCCGACGATGATACCGGTCGACAGGTCTGTCACGATCTCCACCACGGGGGGGAGTTTCAACGCGACGCTCCGGCTCCATTATGAGAACAGTGAAACCAACAACCTCGACGAAACGGGCCTGAGCTTGTGGGAGTACAGCGGTAGCGCATGGAACAATATGGGAGCTACAAGCCGCGATACGGTGAACAACTATGTGGAATTAACGGGCGTCTCTTCGTTCAGTCCATGGGCGATCGGCGCAAGCGCATCCACGAAAACATTTGTCGACAATAACGGCGGGGTGGCGAACGCCGGCGATACGTTGACGTACACGATCAAAGCGGTGAACCCCTATAAGATCAGCAAACCCTCGGTGAACGTTTCGGATGCGTTACCATCTCATTTTATCCTCGTCCCGAGCACGGTCAGCAACAGTGGCTCGATAAGTGGTCAGGTTCTTGTGGGCAAGAACCTCACAGGCGGGTCGATAACATATCCATCGTTCTCGTTGGCCGGCGGAGCCTTTGCCACGCGAACATTCCAGGTACGGTCTGACTCAACGATCAGTCCGTCTCAATCGATCACAAATACTGCGCAGATCGATTTTGGGGGAGGGAAGGTGGAAAACGTTTCCGTTCCAGTGACGCTCACCAATTTGCCGAATATCAGCATCGCAAATTCATTGGACAATACAAAACCGGTTCCGGGAGACCTTATCACGTATACGCTGTCGATCAAAAATAATGGGACTGCCAACGCCACGAATATCACATTTAACACCGGCATCCCGAGCTTCACGACATTCAGTACGAATGCATTCGGGGCAGGAATGGGAGTTCAGGTCGACGGCGTGGCCAAAACCAACGCCGCGGATGGCGATGGAGTCACGGTCAGCGGGAGTTCGATCACGATCACGATCAGCACGATAGCGCCCGGAGCGACTACGCAGGTGAAATTTAAAACGACTATTAATTGAAAACTATCAACCACTATCTCAGGAGTGTAGCCATGCGACGCCTTTTCTCTCTCTTAGCATTTAGCCTGATCATCGCCTACAGCGGAGATGCGCAGAGTCTCTCATTAAAACTGGGGGATTATTCAATCAACGGATACTCGAGCTCGAAGAAGGAAGCCGGGGCGTTGGCTCTCGTGCAAGCCGTTGTTCCGGGCGCAACGAAGGGTTCAAAAACTTTTGGTTTCTGGTACGCGGAAGATGCAAAAGCGATGACGAACGTTGTCCTTGAGATCTCCGACGCAAAGACAAACAGCGCCATCAAAAAACTGACGGCATCGGATTTCGGCGAAAAATCCAAATCCGAAATGATAAACAGCGGCGAAGGAATGAAGTCAACGTATCAGTTTGGCGCCGGAACCAACGCAGTCGAGATACAGGTCGTGTGCGAATCTGTCAAGGATGAGACGGCACCGTTAGGGAAAAAATTAGCGTTGACCTATAAAGTAATGTTACCGAAATCCGCGTCGGTGAATGCGCAGTTGAGGCTAAAGACCGACGGGAGCGCGCAAAAACTCGGGAGTACGGGTATTGCGACGGTCCGGACGGAAAACAATGTCCCCGCATACCCAGCCATCGTTCTTTCTTCTCTCAACCCGTTACAAACGGACGTCTCGGCCCGATCGCAGGGGATACAACAAGTTTCGTTGAGTGCAGAGAACATCGATGTCAAAGCGAAAGCATGGACAACGCTGTTCTCCCTTGAAGTTACCGGCACGACCGTTAACGACCCTGCCAAAGCAATGGACCAGGCAAATCGTATTACAAACAGAGTGGCTGCGAAAGAATCCAAACCGGAGCTTGCAATTTTTAACAGCGCAAGTCCGGCATCGACCGTTCCCGGCGATACCGTGACCTATACGATCACGTATTGCAATATTGGCAATGGCCTTGCGCAGAACGCTGAAATTTCAAACGAAGTTCCGGAGGGAGTTATGCTCATCGAAAACTCTGTCGAGGCGAAGGACGCCGAAGTGGTCATCGATCGAAAACAGGCAACTGCGCCGGAGGTCGGGACACCGATACGAGTACGATGGAAGCTGACAAAGAAAATTATGCCCGGTGAAGAGGGCACGTTGACAATGAAGGTCATTGTCCGGTGATCCGACAGAATATTATCAATATATCAGATGAGGAGATTCACATGAGACACGTTTCATACGCATTATTTCTTGTTCTGCTTATGATGCTGACCGCCAGTCAAGGGTTTGCAGCCGGAACCCCAGCGGGAACGGTCATTTCGAGCAGAGCCAAAGCGACGTATACAACGCTTTCCGGCGCAACGACGGACAGCTCATTTTCCAACATCGTTTCGATCACCGTTGCGCAAGTGGCAGCGGTAAACGTCACGCCGCCTACGGATGCCGTGACGACATCGAGCGACAGTGTGAACGTGGATTACGCGCTCTCGGTCCTTAACTCCGGCAACGGTACCGACAAATTTACTCTCGGGAAATCATCGACAAAGGGATGGACGCTTAATGTCTACAAGGATGCGAACGGGAACGGGGTCCTCGATGCAGCCGAATTGACTGCTGGCGCCATTACGGCGACGGACAGCGTAAAGGCCGATTCTTCTTTTAAAATTATCGTCCGAGTCTTTGTGCCCCGCGATCCGACCCTCAACAATCAGTCCGATGTCACCACGCTGACCGCGACCTCCCAATTTAATTCGGGGAAAAGCGCCAGCAGCGCCCTCACGACGACCGTTCACACTGTCAACTTCAGCAATATTTCAACCGGGCTGACTGTCGACAATGCAAGCCCAAGTCCGGGCCAGAATGTGACCTACACATTCACGCTGACGAATAACGGTTCGTCATCGGCGACAAGCGTCAGTTTTTCAGACGCATTGGCCGGTTTCACGTATGTTTCTTCGACAACGTCGCAGGGGACGATCAATTCTTCCGGCAACCCCGTAGTTTGGACTGTTGGGACAATCGCTCCCGGCAATTCGGCGACTGTCACGATCACTCTGATGATCCCGCTCGGAGCCTCGAACGGAACGGTCTACAATAATTCAATGGGCGTTACGTACACAGCGGGCGGAGAAACATTTACGTCATCCAGCAACAACCGCTCGGTGACCGTCGGCGTCATTTACGGAGTGGCGATATCTCCGACGTCCGCGGCAAAATCTATCGAGCCGGATGATTCCATCAAGTACTACTTCACATTAAAGAATACCGGGAACAAAAAGGACGTCCTCGAGATGTCGTTTAGTTCATCGAAATCTCTCAGCTGGAAATTTTACAAAGACGTGAACAACAACGGGATCTACGACATCAACGACACGCAAATGGCGCTCATCGGCGGATACGCCAGCGCGGATTCTGTGCAGTTTAGCGACAGCGTTCATGTCTTGGCGATCGCAATCGCGCCCGTCGTCTCCACGGACCAGGATAACGATGTGACGACATTTACAGTGACATCGGTCGGCGACAATAGCAAAACACAAGGGTCGATTGCGACGACGACGTTCGACATTGCCGTTGTCAGCGTGACGAAGGTCGTTGCTCCGATCGGGAACCAGGCTCCCGGAACACAAATGACGTACACGGTCAATTATTCGAACACGGGTCACGGGAAGGCATACAACTTCGTCATCAGCGACAGCGCGCCTGACAGCACCACCTATGTGCCGGGGTCGATCACGCTCAATGGCACGCCAGTCTCGGACGGAGTTGCTCTTACCGGCGGAAAAACCATCTCCGTTAATGTCGGCACCGTTGCCGCAGGAGCTTCGGGCAACGTCCAATTTAAGATCACCATCAATTAGCAACTCGAATATTGAGAAGCATTTGCAATGCGACCTTTTAATTTGAAACGTCTTTTCATACTTGGAATGCTCGTGATGCTGGCAAGTTCCCGCGGTGCTTACGCTGCGGGAACCCCTGCAGGGACCGTCATCAGCAGCAGGGCGACGGGGATCTATACCACTCTTGCCGGTTCCCGAGTTGACACTGTATATTCGGCGTATGTCTCGTTCGTTGTGAAGCAAGTCGCCGTCATCAACATAGTGCCCTCGTCCCTCGCAAAGATTTCTGCGGACGGTGTGACGGTTGATTACGCTCTTGCGGTGACGAATTCTGGTAACGGGACCGACAAATTTACGCTGAGCGCCGCTTCGAGCCGTGAATGGCTTGTCTCGGTGTTCCGCGACATCAACGGCAACGGAATTCTCGACGCCGCAGATTCAATCGCCGGCGTCATTGCCGCGACCGATTCCATAAAAGCCGATTCTGCTTTTAAGGTCATCGTGAGGGTCGGCGTGCCAAATGACGAATCGCTTAACGGACTCAGCGATTCGACGATCTTCACTGCGGTGTCTCAATACAACGCCTTTTCTTCGGGCCATGCAACTCTAAAGACGTCCGTGCAAACTGCGTTGATCAATGCAGGGAGCGCGCTGAGCGTGGATAACAACGCCCCGGCCCCGCCGGGACCGATCACTTATACTTTAACGCTGACGAACAGCGGCGCTTCGATCGCCTCGAATGTTGTGGTGATCGATAACCTCGATGCACGGTTGTCGTATGTCGCATCGACAGGAGGCGGAGTGAATATCGCCTCCGATTCGGTCCGATGGACTGTCCCTTCGATAACGGCGGGAGGTTCGGTAACGCTTACGGTGACGGTCAATGTCCAGACTCATCTTGTGCCAGGGACCGTGATTGCAAACGCCATGAGCATATCATACAACGATGGCGGTCTTCATAGAAACAAAAACACCAATACGGTCAATATCGGCGTCGGGAATATTTTCAGCGTTTCG